>JBIQLU010000039.1:19960-26971 GCA_044463985.1 Gemmatimonas aurantiaca
AGGCTCTCGATGTCGCGGAAGATCGAGGCGACGGCCAGGGTCTTGTCGCCATCGCGATAGGAGAGGACGCAGTCGAGGTCGGGGATGCTCCCTTCGATATCGATTCGCTCCCATCCTTCTGCGTGTCCCACATATGCTATGGCAATGTCGTAATGCTGGCTCCAGAAGAACGGCACCGCGGTGAACGGTTCGGCGGCGCCAAGGAGGTTGCGGGCGGCGTGCTGGCCCTGGCGCTGGGCCACGACCCAGTGTTCGACGCGGATCTTCTTTCCTGAGTAGCGGTCGGGCCAGCGGGCGATGTCGCCGACCGCGAAGACGCCGGGGGCGCTCGTCTCGAGGAGCTCGTTCACGGTAATCCCCTTGTCCATCGCCAGGCCGGCGTCTTCGGCGAGCTTCACGCGCGGGCGGACGCCGACGCCGAGCACGACGAGGTCGACGCCATCGATGGTGCTGCCGTCGTCGAGCGTGACGGAGTCGGCGCCGATCGACTTCGCGGTGCGGCCGAGGTGGAAGACTACGCCTTTCTTTTCGTGGGTCTCCTGGATGAAGCCGCCGAGCTCACGACCCAGGATCTTCTCGAACGGAATCTTCTCCGGTGCGGCGACATGGACCTCGAGCTCGCGTGCGCGGAGCGACGCGGCCACCTCGAGTCCGATGAACGACGCGCCGATCACGACGGCCTTCTTCGAAGATTTGGCGGCGGCGATGATGGCGCGGCTGTCGGCGAGCGAGCGGAGGTAGTGCACGTGCGGAAGATCGCCGCCCGGTAGCGGAAGCTTCACCGGGTCGGCGCCGGTGGCGATGAGGATCCGGTCGAAGGCGTGCGCGGCGCCATCGTCGAGCGTGACGCGCCTGGCCGCGGCGTCGAGCGAGGCGACAGGCTTCCTGATGAGTTCGACGTCGTGCTTCGCGTAGAAGTCATCGGGACGGAGCGGGATCCACTCCTCGGGCGCGTTGCCGGCCAGGTAGTCCTTGGAGAGATTCGGCCGGTCGTACGGCGCGGACGGATCGGGATCGAACATCGTTATCGACCCGTCGTATCCCTGGCGGCGGAGCATCTCGGCGCACGCACTCCCGGCGGCACCGGCGCCGATGATGCCGATGGACTTCGGCGGCTCGCCCTTGCGCGGCGCGGGCGACGACGCGACCTCGAGCGGCCCGCGCTCGGACTTCTTCGTGACGTGCACCTTGCCGTCGCGCTGCACGACCTTCCAGCAGGGGACGGGATTGAGCGCGGGCGCGTGCAGCGCCTCGCCCGTGCGCAGACTGAAGCAGGCGTGATGCCACGGGCAGTGGACAGTGTCGCCCACCATGAGTCCTTCGGCGAGCGGACCGCCGTAGTGAGTGCATGTAGCACCGATGGCGAAGAACTCATCGCCCTGACGCGCGAGAAGAACCGCGTCGTCGCCCACATGACCCTGCAGCATCGCGCCGTTGGCGATCTCGGAGAGATCGACGCCGACGGCCAGATCGGGCCCGGATGGCCCACCCTGCTCCGCACTCATGATTCACCCCCACCCATGGAAAGGAAGTGCACACGCAGCACCCATCAGCAGAGTTACGCGCGCGCCGGGGCTTTCTCAAGCCGTGCAGCGTGCTACATCGTTCGGCATGCGACACATCCGAGCACTGGCGGTGATCGCGCTGATCATCGCGCTACACGCGGAATTGTGGGGCGGAGAGAGCGTGCGCGTCCTGGTGGGGAACCGGCCGCTGCTCATCCCGCTCGCGCTCGCGCTGATGGTGAGCGTGGCGTTGCACGAGCTGCTGCACGTGGCGGGCTACGTGTGGGTCGGCGGCGCGCCGATGGAAGCGGTGCACGTGGAGTGGCGCGGCGCGGCGATCGTGGCGCGATGCGAAGTGCCGCTGCCGGCGTGGAGCTACCGCGTGGCGGTAGCGCTGCCGGGGCTGGTGCTGGGCGTGCTGCCGGCGCTGCTGGGACTGACGATCGGCGTCGCGTGGCTCACGGTGTACGGTGCGGTGATGGCGGGCGCGTCGGCGGGGGATGTGGCGGTGCTGTGGGCGCTGCGGAGGTATGGGGCCGAGGAGAAGGTGGAGGACAGGAGTGGGCGGGGGCGACGGTGAAGGCGGCGGTAGGCTGGATCTTCATCGCCGTGAAGGCCGAGCCGGGCAACTTGCCATGATTCAGTTTATGCACTAAACTGAACCATGCACCAGCGGAGATTCGGTTTGCGGGGTCGATTGATCGAAATGGTGTGGCAGTCCAATCCCACCCTCTACGCGCCGGCCAGATACCGGCGCGCGTGCCGCTATCAGGCATATGTCCCCGCGCCGCTGGCGGAGATGGAGCTGGTGCTGGATGCTCACACGGCCGGCGTCATCTCCGACGCAGAGAGTGCCATACGCAACCTCAACAGCGCGGCGCAGCCAGCGCTCGCACCGTTGGCGCGACTGCTCCTCCGGACCGAATCCATCGCCTCGTCCAGAGTCGAAGGTATCCAACTCGGCGCCCGCGCATTGGCGCGCGCGGAAGTACGCGCGGAAGCGGGAGGCCATACGAGTTCCACCGCGCTCGAGCTACTGGCCAACATCGATGCGATGCAGCTTGCGGTAGACGCAGCCGCTGATGCCGCGAAGTTTACCGCGCGCGAAATCACCGCGATACACGAGCGGCTGATGGCCGGCACCAGCAACTCCGGAATCGGTGGCCGGGTACGCACGGAGCAAAACTGGATCGGCGGCAACGACTACAACCCGTGCGGCGCCGACTTCGTACCGCCGCCACCGGAGTACGTCGAGGAACTGCTAGTCGATCTCTGCGAGGCGATCGCCGATGAATCCTTCCCACCGCTGATCCAGGCTGCGCTCGTTCACGCGCAGTTCGAAACGATACATCCATTCGCAGACGGCAACGGGCGCACGGGCCGAGCGCTGATTCAGGTAGTGCTGCGCCGGCGCGGCGTCGCTCCCGCGTATGTGCCACCGATAAGCGTGGTACTGGCATCCGAGCGCGATCGCTACATCAAGGGACTGACACTCTACAGGGAAGACAGAGTCGAGGAATGGGTCGAGCAGTTCGCAGTTGCCGCAGCGCGTGCCGCGAAGCTGGCTACGGAGTATCTCCGCGCGGTGGAGATGTTGAGCGAGAGGTGGCGCGCGAAGTTGGCGGCTGGTGCCGCGCCGCGTGCCGATGCTGCGGCGTGGGCGATCATCGACGTACTCCCCGCGTATCCGATCATCACGGCACCGGTTGCAGCGGCGGCCACTGGGAGGGCGAGAGCGGCGGTGCACCAGGCGATCGGTCAATTGGTGGATGCGGGGGTACTCGAACTGCTATCGGTTGGGAAGCGTAACAGAGAGTGGGAGGCGGTGGGATTGATGGAGTTGGTGGAGGGGGTGGAGGGTGGAAAGAAACCCAGGTGAGCGGACGCGGCTTCGGCACTGAGCGATGATGGAGACGCGTGGTTTCTTTCAGGGGCCCGGCCCTGGCGCTCCGTCCTCGTCCTTGCAATCTGCCCATGACGTGGGCATATTCCGCCCACGTCATGGGCAGATACTGACCATACACCGGGCGAAACATGCTCGCGAAATGGGCGTCTGCCCCGGGAGAACGGACCACGGCCCACGGAGGCATCCGCCATGGCTGATCAGCCCTTCGTACCTCGTCTTCTGGAGCGCTCGCTCTCTACCGCCGTCGGCCTCTTTCCGGTCACCGCCATCACCGGAGCACGCCAGACCGGAAAGAGCACTCTCAGCCGGAACGCGCTGCCACTCGACGACTACTCCTACATCACGCTCGACAACGTAGTCGCGCGTGGCATGGCACAGGCCGAGCCATATCCCTTCCTCACCCAGGCTGACAGACTCATAGTCGACGAAGTGCAGCGTGCCCCCGAGCTCCTGCTGGCGATCAAGGAAATCGTGGATACGCGGCAGGAAACGGGGCAGTTCATCCTGACCGGCTCCGCCAACCTTCTGCTCATGCAGCGCGTGGCGGAATCCCTGGCTGGGAGGGCGCGCTATCTCACACTCTGGCCCATGACCCGGCGCGAGCAGCTCGGTCTGGGCGAAGCGGGAATCTGGGCACAGCTCTTCGCGCACCCCGTGAGGAGCTGGCCCGACCTGGTGGCGTCAGAGGGGGTGCCGCGCGAGGACTGGAGAGATCTCGCCGAACGAGGTGGCTACCCCAAACCTGCCCTCTCCCACCCGGGGCCCGATGGTGCGGAGGCGAGGAACGAGATCTTCGCCGGCTACACGCAGACCTATCTGGAGCGCGACCTCCGCGACCTCTCGGCCATCGACAGCCTCGCCGATTTTCAGCGACTGATGCGCGCCGTGTGCTTGCGACTGGGCAACCTGGTGAGCCAGACGGATCTGGCCGCGAATACCGGATTGCCCCGCACTACCGTTCAGCGCTATCTGAACCTTCTCGAGATCTCTTATCAGCTCATCCGGATCGAGCCATACTCGGTGAACCGCACCAAGCGGCTGACCAAGTCACCCAAGTACTACTGGAGCGACACGGGGCTGGCGCTCTACCTGGCCGGCGGAGTCGAGCCTGCCGGTGCGCATCTCGAGAACATAGCGATCACCGACCTCCTCGCGTGGCGGGAGACGGAATCGATCAGGCCGAGCATACACTACTGGCGAACGTCCGGCGGGGAGGAGGTAGACATCATTGTGGAGTGGAAAGGGCGCCTGCTCGCGGTGGAGGTCAAGGCGACGACGCACCCTGGTTACAAAGATGCCAGACATCTCCGGACATTCATGGCCGAGTACGGAGACGATGTCGTAGGTGCGATCCTGATGCACGCAGGCGAGGACACGGCGTGGATATCGGAGAGAGTGTTGTCGGTACCGTGGTGGGCCGTGGTGTGAGCGAGCCGATCGGGGGAGGATGATCGAGGGAGCAGGGCATTACGCAGGTTGCGGATAACCGTGGAATGCACCGTGCTGCCGGGCTGGTGACGGGGCGGCGAGTGCCACGTCGGCATTCACGCCAATCAGAGAGATCAGCGTATGACGAAGAAGAGCGGCAGGAGACCAGGGAAACGAGGCAAGCCCAGGAAGTCCAGGGAGCCGGCTACCACGCAGCAGGCATCGACGAAGGTCATCGCACTCGATGGTCCGCCATCCCTCCTGTCAGTCCGTCAGGCAGCGGAGAAGGAGATGGCCAATCTACGCCGTCTCGTCGAGGAGAGGAGCTTTTCCTCGATCGAGGAGGCCAACGAATTCATCGCGGGGATCCTCGAGAGCAATCAGGGGAGGCTGCCGGAACGCGAGCCACGCACGGATGTCGAACGCGCTCAGGACATCATGTACGAGGCGTGGGGCACGAGCAGCGGGAAAAGGAGAGCGGCCCTCGCGAAGCGTGCGCTCGAGGTCTCGGCGGACTGCGCCGATGCATACGTGCTCCTCGCTGCGGAGACGGCGAAGACCCTGCGCGAGGAAGTCGATCTCTTCGAGCAGGGCGTGCGGGCCGGCGAGCGGGCGCTGGGCGAGACGTTCTTCGCGGAGGCGGCGGGACATTTCTGGGGCGTCACCGAGACGCGGCCGTACATGAGAGCGCGCCTCGGGCTCGCCTTCGCGCTCTGGGGTCTGGGTCAGCGCGGCGCAGCAATCGAGAATGCTCTCGACATGCTGCGGCTCAACCCGAACGACAACCAGGGAGTGCGAGCCCTGCTTCTGGAGTGGCTCTTCACGGAGGGGAGGGACGAAGAAGCCGGCACGCTCCTCGACAGCTACGAGGAGGATGCGTCGGCAACCTGGTATTACGGGCAGGCGCTACACGCATACCGCACAGAGGGAAAGTCAGCGAAGAGCGACGAACTGCTTCGTGAGGCGATGAGGGAGAACGTCCACGTGCCCAACTACCTGTTCGGGGAGAAGGAAGAGCGGTGGCATGCAGAGCAATACATCACGTTGGGAGGAGAGAGCGAGGCGGCGGAGTACGCGGCCGACTTCGGGGGGATCTGGTACTTCACGCCAGGAGCGTTGGCGTGGTTGAGGGAGGTGCGGGGGGAGGAGGGAGGGGGCGGCGGTGATAGTTCTCGATTTCTCGATACCTCACCTGCTTCGGAACGCCAGAGAGTACAAGGCGGCCGTCGCCGAGCTCGATCGACTGCTCGACGCTGACCCCAAGCGAGGCAGCACCGAGTATGAGCGCCTCGAGACAGTCGACGACGTCGCTGTGGACTCTGTAGACCAGCCGGTCGACACCAGTTATGCGGCGCGACCAGATGTGCGGGCCCAGATGCTCGAAAGGCTCAGTCTCCCGAGTCCACTCCGAACCGACGACAGAGCTCGGTGAGCTCGATCGGTCGTGCGGCCCGATTTTCGGATCTGGCAAGAGCCGAAAGGAGGCGCGTGGCATTCTTCGGAGAACGAAGCAGGTGCACGGTCTCCTGTAGACTCTCCAGCTCGTCGGCTGGAATCAGCGCCATATCCTGATGACCCCGACGCCGGATGCGCAGGGACGCCTGGCTGCCCTCGACCTCATTCCACAGTTTGGCCAGATTGGCGCGGGCGTGGCTGTACGTTCGTGTTCGCATGATCGTTCCTGGTAGCTGGTGAGCGCTATGCGAAGACTTCATTCGCCGACAGGGTCGTTCTTGTCGCGGCTCGACCACTCCCATCCCTGCGGCCCGTACCAGAAGCGGAAACTCCCCACCTCGTATCCGCGGGAGATATCGCTCGCATCGACGAAACTCGCGCGAGGCTCAGCGAGCGTCTCCTTCGGTACGCCAGCCTTGGCAAGGCGCTCCCACGGGAGATCTACACTGTCCACCGACTGAGTGAGGTCGTAGATGCCGCGCAGGGGAGCCGGCAGCGTTACCCTTACTCGGTCATCTCCAATTCTCGTTCGTACGGGACCAGCCAGATCACGATTGAAGCGCATCGAGTTCTCGATGTACGACTCGCGGAAGTCGATCATCGATCCATTCGCTGTATACTCGCGATTTATCGTGTCGCCTTCCTGATCCCCGAAATGCGTATCCCACGCTTCGCTGGTGCTCCGGAGCCCTGTCATGGGATCGAAGTGATAGACAG
>JBIQLU010000040.1:0-26935 GCA_044463985.1 Gemmatimonas aurantiaca
TCCCGGCTCATCCTGCGCGCGAATATTCTCTCGGGGAACAGCTTGCCCCACATAACCACTCCATCGATGGAGTTCGATTTTACCCGGGCAACCGGCGCCCGGTGACGGCTGCCCTGAATTCAGCAGCCGCACGCCACTCACACGAGCACCTCTCGTACCAGCGCGAGCGGTCGTCTCATATGACGAGGAAAGGGTCCAAAACGATTCATAGTGGAAAGCGCGAGCGGCCATTCTGACCAGCTTCGGCGCGGCGGGTGTACACCGACTTTACACGTCGATTCACCGCTGCCGCAGAGGCCTCATCGAGCGCCTCTACCGCGACGAGCGCGTCACCCCTCCCGCATCTCGCCGCGGAGGTCGACCACGCTCGTGGCGAAGAGGAGCAGCATGATCGTGGCGGATATGACACACCACATGCAGATCGCGTGGATCACGAAGAGCTCGAGGTAGGTGAGCCATGCTGAGAAGAGCACGCCCCACCCGGTGAGCAGCGCGGTCAGCCAGGCGGTACGCAGAGGAGCGACACCCTGCAAACCGGCCAGCGCCAGCACCAGAATGACGACGTAGGTGCCGAGCCCCCACGCAGCCACGGGCTGGCCCAGAAAGGTGGCCCACCTGCTCGTGTTGACGGTCTCGCACGAGCCGATGTTGCAGGTGAGAACCCCGATCACGCCGAACTTGTAGAGCGTCAGATACAGCGCCACGAACACGCCCACGAGGGCGAGCAGCGCTATCACCATTCTGGGACGCACTTACTGGCCGCCCTTCGCTCCCGTATCGGGCGCGGCGCTCTGCGCGACCTGAGCCGCCGCCGTGTCCACGTACGCCTTGATCATGTCGTACGGGAGGCTGCCGGGGATCATCTTGTTACCGATCACGAACGTCGGCGTCGAGCGAACGTTGCGACGCTCGCCTTCGGCGCGGTTGGACATGATCCGCTGCAGGTGGCGCTCGTCATCGTAGCACTTGCTCCACGTCGATACGTCGACGCCGATCTGGCCCGCGTATCGCTCGAAGAACTTCTTCGGATCGGAGGTCGCCTCGCTGCTCCAATCGGGCTGGTGCTCGTAGATCTGGTCGTGCATCTCCCAGAACTTCCCCTGGTCGGACGCACATGCAGCGGCGTTCGAGGCGGCGAGGGTATTCTTGTGGATCTCGGTGAGCGGGAAGTCGAAGAAGCGGTAGCTCGCGAGCCCGGTCTGCACGATACGCTTGCGCACGTCGGGCTCCGTGACGGTGGCGAACTGGCCACACGCCGGACATTCGAAGTCCGCGAACTCCATGATCTGCACCGGCGCGTCGGGATTGCCGAGGAGATACCCCTCGGCCTGCGCGGGCGTGGCCTTCACATCCAGTGCAACCACGCGGCTGTTGGCATTCCCCGCGGTTCGCCAGATGAGCAGTGCCCCGATGACGGCAATGAGCCCGAGAACCAGATAGAACTGCTTCGTGGATCGCGCGCGCTGCTGGTTCACCATGTTGGCTTTTCGTCGTCCCTTTGCCACTCGGTCTTCTCCCAGTCGCTCTCGGTTTCGCCCTTCGCCTCTTCGACGATCCGCCTGCTCTCGGCGACTTCGGGCGTGTCGTAGGTGGCTCGTACCTCGTAGTGGAACAGCTCACTCCGCACGTCGCCGATGAGCTGAGTCAGCTCACCCGCGTGCTGCAACAGCGTGCCGTCCGCATCGAGCTCCAGAATGCGGGCAGCGAGCCCGCGGAGCAATTCCTCGAGATCGCGTTTTCTGCGATCGCCATACGTCGGCTCCGATTCCATCATACACCACATCCGGCTCTGGGTCCGCGCGACGCAGCCGCATGCGCTGCGGCGTGCACGTCGCGAACGTGGCGGGTTAAACAGCCGCCCGCCGGGCAATGGCTGCTCGACCCGGACTTCAGAAAACTACCGGCGTGCCGAGCTTATTCAAGCAATGCCGGGCACGCTTGACCACCGTGGGCCGGCAATGGAGCTTCCACGACCTATGGAGCAGATGATAGATGCCGACCTGCTGCGAATACCCGTCGGCCCGGGGTCCGTGCACGTGGAGCGATACGGCCGCGGTGGAGAGGCCGTCGTGCTGCTCCATGGTTTCGGGACTTCCAGCTTTCTCTGGCGCAACATCGCGCCGGCGCTGACCCTGGCCGGATTCTCCGCGTTCGCGATCGACCTTCTGGGGTACGGCGAGTCGGATCGTCCCCTGGATGCCGACTACTCGATCGCAGCGCAGGCCGAGTACGTGGACCGCGCGATGGCGGGGTTGCACGTCTCGCGGGCCACGGTGGCGGGAATCGGAATCGGCGGAGGAATCGCGCAGCGGCTGGCGTGCACGCGCCCGGCCCGCGTTCGCGGACTGGCGCTCATCAACAGCGTGGCGCTGGAGGAGTGTCCGGGACGCGATGTGCGCTCGATCCAGCTCGGCACGGCGCGTTTCGCCCTGCGCGTGTCGCAGGGCGTGCTGGGAGCGGCGCCGCTGCTGAAACGAGTGCTCGAGGAGGGCGTTGCGCGTCCCGAGGCGATGCCCGCCCGCCTGGTGGCGCGCTACCTCGCCCCGTACGCCGGTGCAGACGGCGTGATGCATCTCCTCGCGCTGGCGCGGTCGCTGCGCGCCGACGATGTCGAATCGCTGCCGCTCGGCAGGATCGCCGCGCCAACCTTGATAGTTTGGGGCGAAGCCGAGCCGTGGCTCGACAGCGGCCTCCCCGAGCGACTGCAGCGCGCCATTCCGGGGAGCCGTCTGGTCAGGATGGCACAGGCGGGGAGGCTCGTCCCGGAGGATGCGCCCGAAGTCCTCGCCCGACTCCTCACGGAGCACGCGCAGAGCGCCACGAGCGCCGATGGAACGGCGTGACACAACGCTTTCCCCACCCGCGTGCGTTATGTAAGCGAGGGTACAAATACCGAGTGTAATTCGTTAAATTGAATGGACCCTAGCCCGATGGATTGAATGGCCAAACAGAGAAACCGACACAACAAGGAAAGCATTTCTTCTACACCGTTCGAGCAGGCCCGCGATGAGCTCTTCCAGCACATAATTCGTTGTGGAGTACTGCAGGCCGCTCCGGAGCATCAGTTGGAGTGGTTCGACGATACGATGGGATATATCGAGGATCGCTACCCCGAGCTCGAGGACGACAAGATCAACGAGCTCAAGACGCTCGGGCTCCGCTTCTGCGAGCCGCCGAAGTCTGCCGCCGAGCACGAGACAGCCAACGCCGCATCGGCTGCCTGATGTAGTGATCGAAGTAACGGTGTCGAAGGTTCAGCCCCCGCTTCCGAGCGGGGGCTTTTTTTTCACGTCATCGACCGAAGGGGCGGACCTTGCGAAGACCAATCGAGAAGCGCGCGCCGCCGCCGTAACCGGCCTCGAAGAACGGAACCACGCCGTTCGAGTTGGGCCCCTCCACACCGATGGCGAAGATCAACGTCGGCCGCCAGCCGTCCGCCACGCGATCGTAGCGCGCACCGAGTCCGCCCGCAGCATACGGCGCCCAGCGCGACGCGAAATCGGGATCGAGCATGAAGCGGCCCAGCACCTCCGCACGCGCGCTCAGGCCGGTCGAGCCATCCTTCCCGGAGCCGCCGATCGCCCCGATGCCGGCGACACGCACGTAGCGACCCGCGACGGCGCTCAACTCCACACCGGCGTGCACCGCCACTATGCTGGACGCGAGTACGTCCACGCGAGCGGCAGGCTGGATGAGAGGCCCACGCCGGATCTGTGCGTGCAGCGGGAAGGGGGCGAGCGCGATGCACATGGCGCTCGCGAGGAGAAGCCTCGGACGGCGTTTCACGCGATCCACGCGCCGCTGGAGATTCGCCGGCGTATCGACTAACGTGGCTTCGATCACGCTGGCAAGTTAGACACCCGTGAACGCGAGGGGGAATGGCCTGGTGACTATCGTGCCGGATGAAGCGTCGGGGAGCGTGAACCCCACCTCGTCGCCATGAAGTCGCAGCAACTCGCCATCGTGCACCTCGCTCTTTCGGCGGCGGTGCTTCTCTGGAATCTGTGGATAGCGGGGAGAACGGCACAGCTTCGCAACGTGCCGCGTTTCCCGGCAGCCGTCAGCGGCCTCGCCGGCCTCCTCCTGCTGCCGGCGCTCGCGGTGCATCTTCTCTCGGGCTCGCAGGTGACCGGTCGGGCGTTCGCGTCGATCGCCTGGATCTGGCCGCTCACGGTCGCGCTGATTGCCGTCCAGGCCATCTTCGCGACCACACGCGGTGGAGCGCCGCTCGCGCTGGGAATCCCCATCGCCATCTACGATCTCCTCCTCGCGATCGTCTATGGCGCCGCGTACCTGGCTGGAGCGGGACACCCGCTGACCGAACCGCTCACAGTGGTGGTCGCGGCGGAGCGCGCCGCGATAGCGCTCGGTACGGTGCCCGCCGCCCTCTCGCTGCCCTGGTATCTGCACGTGCCGATCATCGCGCCCCTTGCGTCCGCGCGGCGCGGGCTCTCGCGAATGCCACGCGCGGCGGCAGCGGTGCTCGCTCTCGCGTGGAGCGTCATGATCGCCATCTCGATCCCTGGCGCCATTCGGGCGGTGCGAAGCTACGAGAGTCTCGCGGCCGGCCAGTTGCGCGAGCGTCCCGACAGCGACTTCAGTATCGGGGTGAAGGTCTTCCCCACCATCGGGAAGGTGGTGCCGGAGGCCTCCGTGCAACGCGATCTCGCGATTGCCGATTCGATCGGCACGCAGGTGCTGAGCATCTACATCTCGCCGCGCGGAACGTCGGAGTCCACGCTCCGCTCGCTCGCGGAGATCGTCGACGGCGTGCGCGGCGAGCGTCGGATCGTGGTGGCACTCGACCTCGCGCACAGCACGCCGCGCGGACTGGAGGGACGCGATCTCCCGGGGAGACGGATCGGAGATGTCGATGCACTGGTGCGCGATGCCGCACGCATCGCGCGCGTGCTTCGCCCGGACTACTTCGTGCCGGTCGTCGCACCGATGACCGTGGGAATCGATTCGGTCGCGTGGTCGGCTACTCTACCCGCATCGCCAGACCGCTCCGACAGCGCGGGCGACGCCGGCGGTACCGTCCGCGAACACGCTGCGGGCCGCGGTGGCGGCACGGCGGGCGACCTCGCTGCATGGCAGCGCTACATCGCGTCGGCTGCCGCGGCGGTGCGTCAGGTGAGTCCTTCCACGCGCGTCATGGTTCACGTCGGCGGCTTCACCGCACGTGACTCGGCGCTGTATGCGTGGGCGGTATCATCCTCGGCGCCCGTGGACGCAGTGGCACTCACGCTCTTCCCCGGCTCGGGCGGCGCGCTCGACATCCGTCGCGCCGAACGAACGGCCGACCGCTGGATCGCCTCCAACCGCGACGCGCAATTCAGGGAGCACTGGATACTGGAAGCCGGCGGCTTCCCCACGGTACATGGCGAGCCGAGTCAGTCGCGCGCACTCTGGGGAATCCTCGCCTGGTCCACGAACCATCCAATGTTCCGCGGGCTGATCGCTTTCGAGGCCGGCGACTACTCCACGCGCCTCGGCCTGCAGACGCCGTCCGGCCGCGTCCGCCCCGCCGCCGCCGCCCTGAAGAAAGCGATCGTGACGCTGGGGGAGTGATGCGAACTACAGAAAGCAGAGAGCAGAAGGCAGAAAGCAGAAAAAATCATCCCGGCGTGGATGGCACCTCACGCCGGGGCGGTCGCTGCTCTCTGCCGTCTGCTGTCTGCTTTCTTCCCCGCACGGCTGCTTCCACCACCCGCGATTCGTCGAAGTAGCGGCGGGCGAGTGACTGGATGTCGGCGGCGGTGACGGAGCGGATGGATGCGTCGTGGTCGGAGAGCTCGTCGAGGGAAGTGCCGAAGAGCCAGGCGTCCACGATGTCGCTCAGTACTGCACCGCCGCTCTGCTGGCGGATCGCGTGCGTGCCGATCGAGTATTCGCGGGCGCGAGTGAGCTCGTCATCCGTGACCGGGGCTTCGCGCAGTTTCGCGAACTCGGCGAGGAGGCCGTCGCGCGCTTCGTCTTCGCGCTCGGGCGAGGTGGCGATGTAGCTGACGAACATTCCGGCGAGCTCGCGCTCCACCGGATACGCCGACACCGTATATGCCAGCGATCGCCGGTCGCGGAGCTCCTCGAAAAAGCGGCCACCGAGTCCGCTGGCAATGCGCGAGAGCACGCGCGCGGCGAAGCGGGCCGGGTCGCGCCTGTCGGGCGACGGGAAGGCCAGTGCCAGCGCCGTCTGCGCCTTGCCGCGCGACTCGTGTGTCTCCACTCGGGTCTGCGGCCAGTCGGGAGCCGCGAGCGGAACACGTTCCACCGGACGTATTCTCGAGAAGTGCAGCGCCGCGGCGGCCGCGGCCTCGCCCGGATCCACGTCGCCCACTATCACCACGACGGCTTCCGATTCGAGAACCTGTCGCGCGTGCCACTCGCGCACATCTGTGGCGCTCACCGCCGCGAGCGAATCCTCGAAGCCGTTTGCCGGCACTCCGTACGGGTGATTCGGGTAGGCGGCCTGGCCGAGCAGTCGCAACGGATAACGCTGCATGTCGTCGCGGAGCTGGTCGAGGCCAGCGATCGCGATCGCGCGCTCCGTCTCGAGCGCCTTTTCCGGGATGGTGGCGCACTGACACACGTCCGCGATGAGCTCGAGCGCTGCCGCGGCGTTCGCGGATGGCACGGACATTCCCCAGCCGAAGCTTTCCGAACCCGCGCTCGCCGATATCGCGCCGCCCAGGAGCTCGGCCTCCTCCGCGATGCACTCCGCGCACCGGCGTTCGGTTCCCTTGAGCGACGTACGCGCCATGAGCATGGTAAGGCCGGCAAATCGCCGCGGCTCCACGAGCGCGCCGCCGCGCATGTACGCACCCACGTGCACGAGCGAAGCACCATCGCTGTGGCGCGGCCGAACGAGAATCGGCAGGCCGAGCGCGCTGCGAAATACGTGGACTCCGGCGGTGACGCGTTCCAACTGGGGCGCACGCTCGATCGGCGCCGGCCTGCGCGCCTCGAGCGGCGGCGTGGGCGTGAACGGCGCGGGACGCGGCGGACGGTCGAGCAGCTCCAGCATCTCCGCGGCGTCGCGCGCGATCGGCGGCGAGGCGGATGGCCGGTACACGAGCGCCGCGGCGCGCTGGGGCGTCAGATAGCGCTCGGCGGTCTGCGTCACGGTCGCGGCCGAGACCGTGAGCAGCCGCTCCAGAAAACGATCGCCGAGCGTCCAGTCGCCGAGCGCTTCCCAGTGTGCGAGGTAGTTCGCCTGCCCTTCCATCGTCTCGAGCTGTCTCGTGGACCGCGCCTCGATGAGCCGCCGCACGCGCCAGAGCTCGTCCTTCCCCACGCCCTCCTCGCGCACACGGCGAAGCTGGTCCCACATGGCGCGCGCAGCGTCCGCCGCGGTGGCCGGCGGTCCCTCCGCGTGAAGCACGAACACTCCGAGCTCCGTCGGCGTGTAGTCGTACGCCGAGACGGAGGTGGCGAGCTCGCGCTCGCGAACTGCTCGATAGAGCCGCGACGCGCGCCCACTCCCCAGCACTGCCGCGGCCAGCTCGAGCGGCGCCGTGTCGGCGTGCAGCGTTCCCTGCGTGCGCCATCCGAACGCGAGCTGGGTCTGCGTGATGTCGGCCGCCATGTCGCGATAGCGAAAGCCGCTCCGCTCCGGCTCGTCGGGTCCGGGGCTGCGATCTACGGGCGCCGCGGTGAGTGAGCCGTAGGCACGCTCCACCGCGTGGATCGCGGCTTCCACATCGATGTCACCGACGATGCTCAGGACGGTGGATCGCGGCCGGTAGAACGTGCGGTAGAAGCGCACGAGATCATCGCGTCCGAGCCGGCGGAGCTCATCCTCCGTGCCGATGCGCCAGCGACGCATGCGATGCCTGTCGTACAGCAGCGCGAAGAGCGACTCGGTGCTGACGGCAGACGGGTTGTCGCGCTTGCGCTTCGCCTCCTGGATGATCACCTCGAGCTCGCGCGAAAGCTCGAGCGGGTCGATCACTGAATTCGCGTACGCATCGGCCTGGATGTCCAGCGCCTGCGCGAAGCCGCTGGATGGGACCACCGTGTAATAGCTGGTGTGGTCGTAGATCGTGCCGGCGTTGATGTAGCCGCCCAGCGCCTTCGTCTCCTGCGAGATCTCGCCGACACCGCGCCGCGCCGTTCCCTTGAAGTACATGTGCTCGAGCACGTGGGCGATCCCCACCACGTCGTCGGTCTCGTCGAAGTAACCGGCCTTCACGGAGGTGACGATCGCCACCACCGGCGCGGAGACGTCACGGCGCAGGAGCACGGTGAGTCCGTTGCCGAGCACGACGCGCGTGACGGAGTCGGCGGGAATCAGCGGAAGTGTGATCACTGGTCTAGGAAGCCATTGGACGATTACGTATCACGAGGATGCCGGCCAGGAACGCCGCGATTCCGTAGCCCACGATCCACCACCAGGCGTGCGTGCCGATTCTCCCACCGCTCAGCAGTGTGGCGGAGGCGCCCGCGAGGAGATGCAGTGGCGGAAGGATCGCATCCACCACGCGTCCCAACCAGCTCTCGCCCGCCGGGAGCCATGAGCGCAGCAGCCATGCCAGAGACCACACGACGCCGAGCGCGACCCAATCGTACTCGGTGATCGCGGAGAGCAGGAAGCCCACTCCGCCGAACAGTACGAAATAGAGCAGCACGAATTGCAGCGATGCCGCCACCGGAATCGAGCCGAGGAACGCGATGAATCCGGCGAGCACGAGCAGCGTCGCCAACAGCGTGCCCGCCAGGCTCACGAGCCAGGCGTGCGCGTAGTAGCGAACGGGCGAGACCGGCTTCGCGAAGAGCAGTCTGTAGTAGCTGTGCTTCCGATCGCCGGAAACGATTCCGTTCACTCCGATGAGCACCGCAGTGGGAGCGAAGAGCTCGAGGAAGATCGCCGCCGTGGCCAGCGTCCGGAGTCCCGAACCCGAGAGGTCGACGCCGCCCGCCCCGATCGCACCGCGCTCGGCCATCAGCAGCAGCAATGCTCCAACCAGCAGCAGCGGGATGCCGCGCTCGCGCACGTAGTCGCGGCACTGGTACGCCGCGTAGCGTCCGAGGCGCCCACTCATGGCGTGCCGCTCTCCTCTGGCCCGGCCGTCGCTTCCCGGTAGTGCCGCTCGAGCGACGGCCGCGCCGCGTCCATCTCCACGAGCCTGGCGAGTCTTCCACGGTGCATGATCGCCACGCGATCGACCGTGCGCTCGAGCTCGTGCAGATCGTGCGAAACCAGAAGTATGGCGCGCCCCGGTCTGCGCAGCTCTCCCACGAGATCGCGAAAGTGAAGCGTCCAGCTCGGATCGAGCCCGTGTGCAGGTTCGTCGAGCACGAGTACGTCGGAATCACCAAGGAGCGCCTGTGCAAGGCCGAGCCGCTGCAGCGTTCCCTTCGAGAGCTGCCGCACGCTCTTGCGCTCGTGCTCCGCGAGCCCCAGCCGCGCCACGACGTCGCTCACACGCGCTGACAGGTCGCTCTCCGCCACACCGGCCAGGATGGCGAACCGCCGGAGCGCATCACGCACTCGCCAAGCCGGGTTGATCGCCACGAGCTCCGAGAGATAGCCCACTCCGTCGCGCTCGATGTACTCGCGTGGCTGAAGTCCACCGATGGTGGCGCTGCCGGATGTGGGCTTCAGATATCCGAGCAGGATGTTGATGAGCGTGCTCTTCCCCGCTCCGTTCGGGCCCGCGAGCCCCACCACGTCGCCGCGATTCACCGCGAGCGAAAACCCCTCGACCGCGCGAACCGTGCGACCGAGGGGCGAGCGGTAAATCCTCGTCACTTCACGAAATTCGATCACTCCCCTCGTGCGGCAGAATCGGAAGTCGAAGCCGACGCGCACGCGGTCCACGGGCCGGCTCCGGCGCGGGCAAGCCAGCTCGCTGCCTCGCCCGCCCGGCCGAGACGCGCGAGCGCACAGCCGAGGAAACCCGACGCCGTGGTGTCCGACGGATCCTCCTGCAGCGCCCGCACGTAGCTGCGGCGTGCAGCGTTGTAGTCTGCAGTGGCGAGATCGCCGCGTCCATCGTTGGCGAAGCTGGTGCCTCGTGCCAGGAAGAATGCACCCAGCTCGTTCAGCGCGGCGACGCTCCGCGGCTCGAGCTCCACCGCCTTCTTCAGCTCGTCGCCCGCGGCGGCAAAGTCACCCTCGGAGCGGGAGATCCGCCCCAGGTAGAGGTGTGGCAGCGCCAGCTCCGGATGCGCGCGCGCGGCGTCTCTCAGCGCGGCGCGCGCCGCTTCCGGCTGGCCGCGCTGGTAGAGCTCGACCGCCGACTTCACGTCGGCGGGGAGTGCTCCGCTTCGGCTGCGATACCAGTACGCGCCACCCCCGAGCAGTATGAGCGCGAGGATGAGGACGAGAGCGCCGAGCAGCAGTCCGCGGCGGCGGCGCACGTCCTCTTCGCGGGGCGGCGGGACGTACACAGTGGCCGGCGCCGCTCCGCCGGAGGGAGCCGACCGCTGGGTCGCCGCACCACCCGATGGCGAAGTCGGTCGCGCCGCGATCGCGGCCGCCGTGGCGGCGTCCGCCTCGCTCGCCAGTCCCGACCGGAGCGACTCGTACGCCTCACGCGCCGTCTCGACATCCTGATGAGTGGGCTGGTACGCCGTGTCATCCACTCGCGCGCGCACCGCCTGCAGCTCGAGGAGCAAGTGCGCCTGCTCGAGCGAGAGGAGCTCGCGCGTACGGAGCTCGCGGATGAGCGCCTGGCCGGAAAGAGTCGAGCCGCCCATCAACGAACGAAGGGCGGTCTCGACCGATTGCCAGACTTCGATTATCTCGGCGGCTATCTCTTCGGGGTGCTGCGAAGCGGTGAGCTTCGCCATCCCGGCGCGCGCCGTTGCGAGGACGGCGAGCGCCGAACGCCGATCGGCAGCGGTCACCGAACGATTCGGAGCAACCCTGCGCTCGCACTCCCGCGGATGAAGCTCTCCGCGTCGCGCGTGGGAATCTTGACGCCGGTGAGCGAGTATCCCCTGCGCGCCTCCGTCGCCATGAACTCCTGCAGCGACCTGCCCGCCGTCGCCTTGTTCGAGTCGCGCATGGCACGCACTATCCGCTCCCAGCTACCCGCGAACTGGCGCCCATCGGTGAGCATGATGCGATGTTCGACGCGCTCCTCCACCGCACCGTTGCCCAGACCCCCACGCCGATCCGCGAGGTCGTTCAGCAGCACGCCGAAGAGCTCGAGCTGCCCACGCCCCGCCATGCCGGCGGAGCGTGCCTCGTCGTCCATCACGCGCGCCTCGATCTCGGAGAGGAGATCGTCGATGTCGTCGCCCTCGCCGGCGAGCTCGCCGAGACGCTCCTCCCACGGCCGCAGCTCCGGGTCGTCGTCCGCGAGCCGGTAGAGCGACTTCTTGAGCTCCACGAGGCGCCAGATGCCCAGCTCGTCCCAGTGGTCCGACGGCTCGGTGTGCTCGAGGTGGTAGAGCGCCGACTCGTACTCGCCGCGATCGTAGAGGATGTTGGCGAGGTAGATGCGCGCCTCGGCGTGCTCGTCGTCGAGCTGGAGCGCACGCTGCAGACTGTGGATCGCCCCCTGGTCGTCGCCCTGACGATGGCGCACGTAGCCGAGACACGCCGACGCCTCCGCGAGCTCGCTCGCCTCACGCACGGCGATCTCGAAGAAGTCGCGCGCCTCGTCCATGAGGTCTTCACGAAAGAGCGCACGGCCAACCTGCAGGATCAGGTCGATGTCGTCGGCGTACCCCATTTCGAGGATTCGCCGGAACGACGCGACCGCCTGCTCCTGCTGGCCAAACTTCAGCAGCGTCTCGCCGTAGCCGGCGAGCGCATCTTCATGGTCGGGGTCGAGCACCAGTGACTTCTCGAAGCTCTGCCGCGCCCACGCATACTCCTCGCGAGCGAGCCGAGCGTACCCCACCCCTATATGTAGCTCTACCGAATTCGGGTAGAGTGCGAGCCCCTCACGAAGAACCTCGAGCGCATCGTCGTACTGACCTTCGTTGTACAACTGATGCGCGCGCTCGTCGTACTCTTCGGAACTCAGAAAGGGGGTAGGCATGGCGATCGGAACCTCCTACGTGTCGGTAGCCTATTGTACAATCCGGCAACTCATGAGTTCAAGCGGTTGACATACACCGCCGACTGCACATTGCGAGTTTCACGCCCGTCCGCGGGGTGCCGCTCTTTGCCGTAACTGCCCGTTACCGGGAAAGATACCATCTCTCGTGCGGGCGCGCCGCCGCGGCTGCGCCACAGTGCGGTCGCGACACACCAGTCGGCTATTTGCCCTCGTCGGCCACGGCCTTGAATTCGGCATCCTTGTTCCAGGTGGGCCGCACAGGAGCGTTGGCCAGCGTCGCCCCGAAGCTGCGCACTATCTCCGCTATCTGCGCCGCCCCCCGCAGGTCCATGTCGGGACTGTATTCGTCCGAGGGCTGGTGGTAGCGGTGCGCCGTGTAGTCGTCGCCCCGCTCCTTCCCCCACGCGGCCGGGTGGCCGACGTAGTCGGTACCCGCACCTATCGAAACCGCCGGGATTCCCGCCTTCGCGAACGAGAAGTGATCCGAGCGGTAGAAGTGACCCGCTTCCGGATGGTCATCCGGCGATATGCGTATCCCATCGCGCGACACGAAGTGCGACAGCATCGGCCCCAACGATGACTTGTTGTCGCCCAGTACGGTGAGGTCCTTCACCCGGCCGTCGAGGGTGATCACGTCCATGTTGAGATCGGCGATGATCTTCGATGCAGGCACCGTGGGATTCGTCGCGAACCAGGCGGAGCCGAGCAGCCCCGCTTCCTCGGCGGTCACGAACACGAAGATCTGCGAGCGGCGCGGCCGCGGCGAAGCGGCCGCCGCACGCGCCACCGCGAGCAGCGCCGCCGTGCCCGACGCGTTGTCCACCGCGCCGTTGTAGATGGAATCGCCATTCACCTTGGGCCCGATCCCGAAGTGGTCCCAGTGCGCGCTGTACGCCACGTACTCGTCCGCGAGCGAACCCGACCTGCCACGCACGACGCCGACGACGTTTCGACTTTCCATCCTTCGCACATCGTTCCTGAACGACACGTCGATCCGGATTCCGGTCGGCACCGGCTGGAAGTCGCGCGTCTGCGCTTCCTTGCGAAGCTTCGCCAGGTCGAGCCCCGCGCTGCTGAGCAGTTGGCCCGCCGCATCGTTCGTGATCCATCCGCGGAAGCCGAGCGGCGGTGGGAGCTTCGCGTCGCGCGGGAGGATGTACTGCGGCGTGGTCCACGAGCTCACGACGGTGTGCCACGGGTAGCTGGCTTCCTCGGTCGTGTGGATGATCAGCATCCCCGCTGCGCCGTGCCGCTCGGCCTCCTCGAACTTGTAGGTCCAGCGGCCGTAGTAGGTCATCGCCTTGCCGCCGAAGAGGTTCGGCTCCCCCGCCGGCGCCGGCGGATCGTTGACCAGAACGAGCAGCACCTTCCCCTTCACATCGACGTTCTTGTAGTCATCCCACTTGTACTCCGGCGCGATCGCGCCGTAGCCCATGAAGACGACCTCGCCGCTCCCCCTGCTCTCCGGCACCGCCGACCCCGGCCAAACGACTACTTCCGCGCTCTGGTGAAAGGTGGCAGTCGCCTTCCCCGACGCGTGGAGCTGCATGGAGCTCGAGTCGGCCGTCACCACGTCGATCGGCACGGGCTGGAAGTAGGAATCACCGACGCCGGGCTCGACTCCCGCGGAACGCAACTGGCTGGCGATGTATTCGGTGGCGAGCTGGCCGCCGCGCGTGGCAGGCGCTCTTCCTTCGAGAAGATCGGAGGAGAGGAAGCGCAGGTCTCCCTCGATCTCCTCGGCGGTGATCGCGGACGCGCGCGAACCCGACTGCGCGGCGACTGATGGAGCGAGTGCGAAGGCGGCGAGAACGACCGCCGAAACGGCGAGCGGCATGCGGCGAGTGCTCATGACGCGACTGTCCTCCGATGGCTTACAGATATTCGGTTGGGGCGAGCGGAACGCGATCCCACCGCCGAGCTCGAACGGGCGAGTCGACAGCTTCAAGCACGCACGCCGACCAGCCGCGCGCAAGTCCGCCGGCACGGCTCAGCGAAGCGGCAGCGCCGTAACCAGCAACCTGTCCGGCGCCGGCCCCACGTAGCGTATCGGCCAGCAGGTAGTGAGCGTGAGAGTCGGGCTTTCGGCGGGGCGGATAGCGGGCTCTCCGGCCTGGGCGATCCGGAGCTGGGTCACGACCCAGCGCGCGCTCCCGGCGCGTGTTTCCGTGATGACGGTGTCGCCCACCGTCACACGGCCAAGCGAGCGGAAGTGCCTGTCCCGATGCGCGGAGATCACGGAGTTCCCCGCCAGGCCGGGGAGTACGGTTTCCGGAACGTGGCCCGGCCCGGCCTCGAGCTGCGCCTCGCTCACGCCCTCGATCACCACCTCGTCGAGGCCCACCGCAGGGATCAGCAGTCGCCCGATCGGATCGCCGATGGCGGCTTCGTTCGATGTCGAACTATCGTTCGCAACGCCTCCATCCCCGGGATCCTTCGCATCGCTCGTGAGCTCGGCCCAGCGTTCCTGGGCACGTTCGCGCGCCAGGTGGCCGCGAGCATAGCCCACTCCTGCGACGAGTAAGAGCGCCGCCCCCACCACGGTGAGGAGCGCGCCCGCGGCACGTCTCATTTCCGCGGCCGCCTCAGTGGGTGACGCGTGGCGCCCGTGTCGGGCGGGACCGTGGGTGTGCGGGTAGTGTCCGAAGGAAACTTCGGCATCTCGGGCATCCGCGCGCTGTCTGCCTCGACCGGCGGGACCTTCGCAGGCTGGGCGGCGAGCGCCGCGGCGGCGGAGTCGACCCAC
The DNA here is from genome assembly GCA_044463985.1 of Gemmatimonas aurantiaca. Classification (GTDB taxonomy): domain Bacteria; phylum Gemmatimonadota; class Gemmatimonadetes; order Gemmatimonadales; family Gemmatimonadaceae; genus JADGGM01. The sequence continues at coordinate 14,764 of JBIQLU010000040.1, forward strand.
TCCTTGATCGATGTCATCCGCTCCTCGAGCTCGCGGGCGGCCTCCTTCGCCGAATCGGCCTGCGCGACTGTGTCGACTTTCGGAACGGGTGGAGGCGGGACCAGTGCAGCGGTGAACTGCGCTGCCGCACACGCCGGTACGGCGGCCACCGCCAGCACCGCAACCAGAGCGGCCATCGTGGCCGCGCGTCTCATGCTCACAAGTCCTCCCGCGTTCGCGTGTGAAGCATCCCGGAGGCCGATCGGGCACGATCGGTGCCGCAGGCGCATCCGCTCCACCGCGCTAACTGCCGGGCGATCCCGCGACCCCGGGTTCGGCGACCGACGCCGAATCGGGAAGTCCGAACGCCCTCGCGATGGCCGCTCCCATCCTGGCCATCGTAACCTGCGGCTCGCTGTCGAGGATCCACCGCCGATCCTGGTTCTCCTTCGTGAACACGCACGCCACCACGCGCGTCCGCAGGTAGAAGAGCGAGCATTCGGTGCGCGCCGCATCGACCGCGCCTGTCTTGTGCGCCGCGCGCACGCCGTCGAGGTATCGCTGCAGCAGCGTGTTGTCGCTGTTGTGCTCCAGGATGTAGAGCATCGCCGAGTCGGCCGACGAGCTCACGGCCTTCCCCTCGGCCATGAGCGAGAAGAGCCGCACCATCTCGTTCGGCGTAGCAACGCCGAGGCCGTACTTGCGCGAGCTGTCCATCGCCACGCTCGAGATCCGCAGGAAGGTCTTCGAGTGAACCTTGGTGTGCTGGAGGCCGAGCGATTCCATCTTCTCCCATACTCTGCGGATGACGATCCGGTCGAGAAGGAGATTGGTGGCGGTGTTGTCGCTTTCGGTGGACATCAGCCACGCGGCGTCGTGCACCGTCACCAGTATACCGTCGTGCAGAAACTGCATCACGCCGGAGCCCGGGACCTTGTCGATGGCGAGAATGGTGAGCGGATCGTCGAGCGAGATCTTCCCCTGCTCCACGAGATCGTAGAGCGTCACCAGAATCGGGACCTTGATGAGGCTCGCGGTGGGGAAGGTTTCGTCGCCGCGCCGCGAGAGCTCCGCTCCCGTGTCGAGGTCGCGGATGCTGTAGCCGACCACGCCGTGGTGCGCTTCAGCTATGCGATCCAGCTCCGCGCGCAGCGACGCGGTATCGCCTGCGGCTCCGGGGCCCTGCGTGGAGGTGGTGACCGACGCACCGGCGGCCTTCCCCTGGGCCGTGGCGCAGCCGGGTAGAACGAGCAGCAAAGGCAGCGCGAGCCGCGCGACGAGCGAGCGACCCACGCGAGCGGCGCTACTCATCCGGAAATTCGTCCGCCCTCCTGGTCTTCACGAGCTCGCGCTCGCTCGATGTCGGGTCGTAAAGCGCGAGAACCTTGATGCTCTCGCCCGAATAGGCATCGAAGGACTTGGCGATCCCCTGCTTGATGCCGATCTCGTGGCCATCCTCGAAACGAAGGATGACGAAGGGATACTCCGTGTTCTCGTAGCGCTTGCGCAGCTTCTTCGGTGGAGTGGGCATGTACCTGGCGTGAAGGTGGTGGGGATTGGTGGTTGCCAAGTTACTGCCGCGGGCCATGGTGAGCAACGGCGCGAACGGGGTCAGGCACTCCGTGTAGAGGCCCCAGCCGCATCGCGGCTGGGGCCTCTACACGGAATGCCTGACCCCGTTCAGGTCACCACTCCCTTCGCGGTGAAATCGCGCCACGCGCCGCTCTCCAGTATCTCGCGCATCGCCGCCACCACGAGATCCAGCTCGTCGTCGGTCGTGTAGAAGTGCGGCGCCACCCGTATGCCGGCGCCGGGCCGGTAGTCCACGAGGATGTCGCGCGCCAGCAGAGCACGCGAAACCTCGTACGCGTGCGGGACATCGAACGCTACCGTGCCGCCGCGACGCGCCGGGTCGCGCGGCGCGCGCACCGGGAAGCCGCTCGCGTCCGCCAGAGCGATCAGCCGGCCGGTCTGCCGCACGCTCTTCTCACGTATGGCACGCACGCCGGCCTCACGCACGATGCGCGGGCCCTCCGTAGCGGCGTAGAGCGAGGGAATCGACGGCGTTCCGTTCAGCCAGCGCCACGCCGCGTCCGCATACTCCATCTCTCCCTCGAAGGCGAACGGGCGGGCGTGCGCCTGCCAGCCGGTGAACGCCGGGGAAAGCTGATCGCGGATGCGGGGCGACACGTACAGGAAAGCGCCGCCCGGCCCTCCGCAGAGCCACTTGAGTACTCCTCCGGCCAGGAAGTCGACGCCGCTCTTCGTCACATCCACCGGCAGCACACCCACCGAGTGAAACGCATCGAGCGAGACGAGCGCGCCCACTTCGTGCGCGCGCCGGCAGATCGCGTCCACGTCCATCACCCACGCCGAGCGGAAGAGGACGTGCGAAACTGCCACGAGGCGCGTACGCTCGTCGATAGCTTCCAGCAGGCGGTCCAGATCCACCGATTCGTTCGCGCCGTCATCGCCCGGCACGACCACTATGCGGGCGCCGAGGCGCGTTGCGAGAGCGTCGTAGACGTAGCGCACCGACGGGAAATCGAGGCCCGTCATCACTATCGAGTCGCGCGGTGCGTCGTACGTGAGCGCCGAGAGAACCGCGGCCTGCGAGGTCGTCACGTTGGGGAGCATGGCGACCTCGCCGGGACCCGCACCTATGAGAGGCGCGATCTCGTCTCCCACCGTAACGGGCATCTCCCACCACCCCTCGCCCCACGCACGCACCCCGCGCTCGGCCCACTCGGAGCAGTAGCGCGCGAGTCGCTCCGGCACGGTACGCGGCATGGCGCCGAGCGAGTTCGAAACGAGGTACGTGGTACGCTCGAGTATCGGAAACTCGGCGCGGTAGCGCAGCAGTTCGTCGGTCGTTCGATCGCTCATTGAAACGTCCATCTAACCTGCGCGGCGTTCCGGCGCCAGTGGATTGCGCTGGTATCGCGCCATGCGTCCCTTACCTTTAGCGAAAGGAACCGTCCTGAAGCGTAGGCGTTTGCTCCGGCAAGAACACAGATCATCCATCCAGGAATTCACCACATAACATCCGCGATGAGCGAACTACCCGCAAAAACCGCCCTCGTGCTCGGCGGCGGCGGTCTGAAGGGCTTCGCCCACATCGGCGTGATGCGCGCGCTGGTAGAACGTGGAGTGCAGCCAGCGGTGTTCGCCGGCACCAGTATCGGCTCCATGATCGCGGCGGCACACGTCAGCGGGATGAGCGTGGGCGAGATGGCCGACAGCGCACTCTCGCTGAGGCGACGCGACCTCTTTCGCATCAACCACATGGGGATGCTCCTCGAGCGAATGCACTCCCCATCGCTGTACCTCGAGGAGCCGCTCCGCGCTCTCTGCGAAGGGGTGAGTCCCGGGGGCACCTTCGAGTCGCTCGACACGCCACTGCTGGTGAACACCGTGGATCTCGCATCCGGTACGCGCGTGGTGTGGGGGCTGCCCGGGCTGAAAGACGTACCCGTGGTGGATGCCGTGTACGCGTCGTGCGCGCTCCCCGGCTTCTTTCCGCCAGGCATGGTGGGAGGACGGAGCTGCATCGACGGCGGCACCGTGGACAACCTCCCTGCCGCCATCGCATCGCTCGGCATGGAGGCGATCATCGCGGTGGATGTGGGTACCACAGAGCTGGCGCGAAGAGATGACATCTCCACGGAGGGATTCGCGACCATCTACATGCGCGCGGCCACGATCATGATGCACGCGCTCCAGGTGAGCGAGCTTTCCGACTGGAAGGGGCCGCCCATGCTACTGCTCCGCCCACCCGTGAGCCACCACAACTGGTTCAGCTTCACCAATACGGCCGGGTTGATCGAGACGGGTTACAAGGCCGCATCGCGCGCGCTCGACCAGATCGGCGATACGCTCGTGAGAGGCAGCGGCATACATCCGCGGCGCATGGTCGAGCTTTCGGTGGACGCCGGGCGGTGCATCGGCTGCGGGCTGTGCGTCGCACTCGCTCCGGATGTCATGGCGATGGGAAACGACGGGAAGGCACACGCGAAACTGTCGTCGCTGGAATGGTCGCCCGCGGACGGCAACTTCGTACAGGAATGCCCGACGGAGGCGATCACGGTTCGATCCATGGATGGCACGCTGCGAACCACACGCCCCATCACGGAGACCACTCTCGATGCGGCCGACGACTGAACGTCAGGTCGGTGTGAGCTCCTCCGCCTCGACGATACGCGTGAACGGCACGCCGGCAGTCTCGTTCACGGCACGAACCGTGGCCAGATCGTCGGCCTCGAAGAGGCACATGCAGTGGCCGTCCACCGGCACGAATGTGGAGCGTAGATATCGAATCGATCTCCCCGCGGCCGTGAAGTCTCTGCTGGTCTCTTCCATCGCGCGCGTCGCCTCGGCGAACTGCGGAAGGGTGACGCCTGGAAGCTCGCGTTCCGTCATGTAGAGACGCATCAGTACACCTCCACTTCACGTGGAACCGTTCGCCGTCCGGCGGGAGCTCTGCGCTTCCGCGGCCATCGTCGGCAATAGGGATCTCCAGATCCGGTATCAGGTATCCCAACATTACGCCCCCCCTGGCATCCCACAAGAGGAAAGCGCATGAAGCGACTCGTCAACTCGTTCTTCCAGGGGCTGCTCGTCGTCGGCCCACTCGCCATCACGCTCTACGTATGCTGGGCGGTATTCAGCACGATAGATCGATGGCTCGGGGTCCCGATTCCGGGAGTCGGATTCCTGCTCACGCTCGCGCTCATCACGCTCGTGGGATTCCTCGCCACGAACCTGCTCACGCGCGGCACGATCTCGCTCGTGGATCGGGTGATGGCCCGGCTCCCGTTTCTGCGCCTCATCTACACGTCCACGAAGGACCTGCTCGATGCCTTCGTGGGCGAGAAGCGCCGCTTCGACCGGCCGGTGATGGTATCCCTCACGGCCGCGAACGACGTGCGCGTGCTCGGCTTCGTGACGCGTGACGCCCTCGACATACTCGGCCCTCCCGGCTCGGTTGCCGTGTACGTACCGCAGTCGTACGGGTGGGCGGGAAATGTGCTGATCTGCTCCACGGAGCGCGTGACGCCCGTCTCCCTCGACAGCACCGACGTCATGGCGTTCGTGGTATCGGGTGGGGTGACCGGGGTGGCCTGAGCGCGGCGCTGGTGGTACTTTCGCTCGTCCGCAGAGAGCCGCGCCGACTGCAGCGCCACGGGCCGCGCGCCGAACCCGACTTCGGAAATCCCTTTCGCGATGACGGCACCCCGCACCACACCGACTTCCGCGCCCAGGCGCGGCACGCCGCTGCGCCTGCAGCGCCCCGTGTACGACGTATGCATCGTGGGAAGCGGCGCCGGCGGCGGCATGGCCGCGTACATGCTCAGCAAGGCGGGCGCGAACGTGGTGCTGCTGGAGGCCGGACCCGAGTGGTACAGCACGCGCGACGCCACCATGCTGCGCTGGAACTACGACTCGCCGCGCCGCGGCGCTTCCACACCCGATCGACCCTTCGGAGAGTTCGACGGGTGCATCGGCGGATGGGACATCGAGGGCGAGCCGTACACGCGCGCCGAGGGAACGAAGTTCGACTGGTGGCGAGCGCGGATGCTGGGCGGACGCACGAACCACTGGGGGCGCATCTCTCTTCGTTTCGGCCCCGACGACTTCCGCGGCAAGAGCCGCGACGGGCTCGGTGAGGACTGGCCGATCGGCTACGATGATCTCGCGTCGTACTACGACAGGATCGATCGGCTGATCGGCATCTTCGGGAGCAGGGAGGGACTTCCCAACCACCCCGACGGGATATTCCAGCCGCCGCCGCGACCGCGCTGCTACGAGCTGCTGGTGAAGGATGCATGCGACCAACTGGGCGTCACCTGCATCTCGTCGCGCCTGTCGATCCTGACGAAACCGCTCGAGGGACGCACCTCGTGCCACTACTGCGGACAGTGCAATCGCGGCTGCGCGGTGAACGCCAACTTCTCGAGCCCCGGGGTGCTGATCGCACCGGCGCTGAAGACGGGTCACCTCACGCTCGTGACGAACGCGATGGCGCGCGAGGTGACCACCGACGCATCGGGGCTCGCCACCGGCGTTTCGTACATCGACAAGAATACTGGCGCCGACGAACACGTGCGCGCGCGGGTGGTGGTACTCGCGGCCAGCGCGTGCGAGTCGGCGAGGCTCCTTCTGAATTCACGCTCCTCGCGCTTCCCCGACGGACTCGCGAACTCGAGCGGAGTGGTCGGCAAGTATCTCACCGATACGACGGGCACCGACGTCGCGGGGTTCATCCCGAAGATGATGGACCACGTTCCCCACAACGAAGACGGCGTCGGCGGGATGCACGTGTACATGCCGTGGTGGGTCGACAACAGGAAGCTGGATTTCCCGCGCGGCTACCACATCGAAGTGTGGGGCGGCCTCGGGATGCCTTCGTACGGATTCATGGGCGGCATCCAGCGCTATCCCACGGGCGGCGGCTACGGCAAGAGCCTGAAGGAAGACTACCGCAGATACTACGGCGCGACCATCGGCTTCTCGGGACGCGGAGAGATGATTCCGAACGAGGACTCGTACTGCGACATCGATCCGAACACCGTCGATCGATGGGGAATCCCCGTTCTCCGCTTCCACTGGAAGTGGAGCGAGCACGAACATCTGCAGGTGAAGCACATGCAGGAGACCTTCCGCGCACTCATCGCGGAGATGGGTGGCGAAGTGTTCGACCCCATGCCCGGCCCCGAGGACGGCTACGGCATCGCGCCGGGCGGACGCATCATCCACGAGCTGGGCACCACGCGCATGGGACGCGACCCGGGGAGCTCCGTGGTGAACGAATACTGCCAGGCGCACGAAGTGAAGAACCTCTTCATCACCGACGGTGGTCCGTTCGTCTCGCAGGCCGACAAGAATCCTACCTGGACGATCCTCGCGCTCTCGATGCGAGCGAGCGAGTACATCGCGGATCAGGGGGGAAGATGAGAAAAGAAGGAGAGGAAAGCGAGAAGAAGAGGGATGACGAAGCTGCCGACTCTCGCGGGAACCAGGCAGCGGGGATGGGGCGGCGCGAGGCGATCGGGGTGATGGCGATGGTGCCGGCGGTGGCGGCGTGGGATCTGGGCGGCGCCGACGTAGTGGAGCGGGCCGTCCGGAAGGCGGAGATGGCGATGGCGGAGGGGAGCCCGGCGATCGTTCCGAAGTTCTTTACCGCTCACGAATGGAAGACCGTGCGCGTGCTCGTGGACATGATCATTCCGCGCGACGATCGCTCCGGAAGCGCTACGGAGGCCGGTGTTCCGGAGTTCATGGACTTCATGATGACCGACCGGCCGGCGCTGAAGTTGCCGATGCGCGGCGGGCTCGCGTGGCTCGACAACGAGAGCCGCCGGCGCTTCGGCAAGGACTTCGTCACCGCCACGGCGGCCAACAGATCGGCGCTGCTCGACGACATCGCCTGGCCCGAGCGCGCGGCACCGGAGTTGAGCCAGGGAGTGGCGTTCTTCAATCGCTTCCGCGACCTCACTGCATCCGGATTCTTCTCCAGCAAGATGGGCGTGCAGGACCTTCGCTACATGGGCAACGCCGTGGTGCCCGTCTGGAAGGGCTGCCCCGAGGAAGCGCTCGCCAAACTGGGTGTCAGCTACGGCACGAAGTGGGACGGTCACGACGCGCAGCCGCCGCGCGAATGATGGGCGCGCGGCTCACCTACGATTCGGGATGGGAGGAGCACGGATGAAGGCTGCATCGGGTCCGCAACGGCTGGGAATCGGAATAGTCGGGAGCGGCTTCAACGCGAAGTTCCATCTGCAGGCGTTCGTCGGCGTGCGCGACGCCGACATTCGCGGGATCTGGAGCCCGAACGCGCGCAACGCATCAGCCGCCGCGGCGCTCGCGCGCAACCTGGGAGTTGGCGACGCGCGCGCCTACCGCTCCATCGGCGACATGGTGGCGGATCCCGATATACACGCGCTCTGGATCTGCGCCCCGAATCATCGCCGCATCGAGAACATGGAGGAGATCGTAGCGGCGATCGACTCCGGTCGCGGCTCGCTCATCGGGATCGCCTGCGAGAAACCGTTGGCACGCAACGTGGCCGAAGCGAAGCGCGTCGTAGCGCTCGCGAAGAAGGCGAAGGTGATCACCGGCTACCTCGAGAACCAGCTCTTCGCTCCGCAGGTGGAGCGCGGCCGCGAGCTGATCTGGGCACGGGGCGCGAAGCTGACCGGCCGTCCGTACCTCGCGCGCGCCGCCGAGGAGCATGCGGGCCCGCACATGCCGTGGTTCTGGCAGGGACGTCTCCAGGGTGGCGGTGTGCTGAACGACATGATGTGCCACTCCGCGCTCGTGGTCCGCCATCTCCTCACGCGTCCCGGCGCTCCGTACTCGTCGCTCACGCCGGTTAGCATCACGGGACATGTCGCCAGCCTGAAATGGACGCGTCCGGAATATGCGCGGCGTCTCGCGCGAGACATGGGCAGGGATGTGGACTACCGCAAACATCCCGCAGAGGACTTCGCGAGCATCCTCATCGAATTCGATGACGAGAACGGCACGCGCGTGATCGGCGAGGCCTCCACGTCGTGGAGTTTCGTGGGAGCGGGCTTGCGACTCTCCGCCGAACTGCTCGGCCCCGAGTACTCGATGTCCTGGAATACGCTCGACAGCGGCCTCGAGCTCTTCTTCAGTCGAGAGGTGAAGGGAAAGGCCGGCGAGGATCTCGTGGAAAAGCAGAACGCCGAGATGGGTCTCATGCCCGTGGTGGCCGACGAACCGGTGGCCTACGGCTACGAGGCGGAGGACCGCCACTTCGTGCGCGCCTTCCTCGGCAAGGTGGCTTCGGCTCTCACCTTCGACGATGGGCTCGAAGTCGTGAAGATCCTCATGGCTGCCTACATGAGCGCCGAGCAGCGGCGCACACTTCCCTTCCCGCCGCGCGGACTCGAGAAGTTCATCCCCGAAGTCGCACGATGACCACGGGCCCGCACCCGGCTTCGATCGTGAAGCCGTGCGCGGGCCCGGAATCGGCGCGAAGCTACTTGTTCACCGATGGCGGGATGTCCTCGCGGTACTTCCAGTGCGGGGTGTAGTCGCGCGTGAGCGTCTGGTGAGTGAGCCGCGCACGCACCATCTCGACCGGCATCGTTCCTCCCTGCAGAATCGCGTCGTGGAATTCGCGATCGGTCATCTTGCCGGAGTCGACGAGCTCGTGATGCAGCGCTCGGAACTGAAGCCCTCCCATCATGTAGGCCACCTGGTAGAGCGGCGAGTAGCCCCCGTTGAACGAGCGGCGCACCTCCGCCGTGGCGTTGGCCCGTTCGTGACCTATGCTGTCCACCAGGAAATCGATGCACTCCTGCGGAGTCATCTTTCCGAGATGGAAGGAGAGTGAGAAGATGATTCGCGCGGCGCGGTGCGACCTCCAGAAGAGCGCGCCGATTCGATCTTCCGGGGTGCTCGTGAAGCCCTTGTCCCAGAGCAGCGTCTCCCAGTAGAAGGCGTTCCCCTCGTGCCAGAAAGGCGTCCCGAAGGCACGACGGTATGGGAAGTACCGCTGATTCATGAAGCCCTGCAGGTGGTGCCCAGGGATGAGCTCGTGGAACACGGTTGCGCGCGAGAAGTGCGGGTTGTTCCCGCGCAGGCTCATCATCTTGTCGGCTTCGGACATCGACTCGGTGGGGTACGCCACCAGCATCGTCTCTCCACCGAGGAAGAACGGCGCAACCTTCTGCCGCTCGGGGGAAAGCATCTCCATCCGCCACACATCCTGCGCCAGCGGCGGGACAGTCACGAGATCGTGGGAGGTGACGTACTCCACGGCCTCGCGCTCGAGATCGCGGACGAGGTCGCGCTGCTTCCCCGGCGCGACGTACGTGTTCTTCACGTGCTCGAGCGCGGCGCGCCAGTCGTCGCCGTAGCCGAGCTCGCGCGCCGCCTTCCGCATTTCCGACTGGCTCCACGCCAGATCCGCCCTTGCGATCTCTATCAGCTCCTCTGGAGTGTAGGGGATCATCTCGAAGGTGAGATCCTGCATGATCGCTTCGCGCCCGATCGGGAGACCGACTATCGGCTCGTCCTCGCCCCTCTTCACACCCACGACGTCCTCGCGCAGGACCTTGATGTACGCGGTGATCGACGAGTCGGCGGCGGCGTACGGATTGCGCGCCCACCAGGTGAACATCGGATCGTAGTCGTCGTAGTAGCGGAACCACCCTCCGAGCGTGCGCTGGAGCGAGGTCAGGATCTCCGCGGCGCGGTACGCCACTATGCGTGTGGGGAGATGATCCGGCCCCGCGCTTCCTCGCGCAGTGGAAGCAGCGCCGCTCCCGCCACCGGGGGCGGCCGCGCCATCGCCCGCGCGCGCCGCACGAACCAGCGCACGTACGCGCTCACGGGCGCTGTCCGCATTCGCGGCCAGCGCAGCCAGCGTCCTCGCCGCCGCCGCTCCATCGATGCTCACGAAGCGGCGGCGCGACTCGTCGAGCTGCATGATCGAATCGGCGAACCCGATCAGCGGCGCGACCTCCGCGTGCACCTTCTCGTCGCGCTGCAGCTCCTGCGTGTCGTGCCTGATGCGATTGGCGAGGAGGATGTAGTCCACCTTCCCCTCGTAATCGAGATCGTCGAACGAGGTGGCCGCGAGTCGCTTCTGCCACGAGTCGTAGAACGCGGTGAACGCATCGTCGCGCGCCGGCGAGTACTGCACGGAGAAGCGCCGCGAGAGCACCTGCGCATCGGTGGTGAAGCGCTCCACCGCCTCGCGCAGATCGCTCTGCGATGAGGCGGTCAGCTCCTGGATCGCAGGTGGGTAACCGGAAGGGATGATGCTCTGCTGAGCGTCCGCCGCTCCGGTGCACACGACGGAGACGACCAACAGACTCGAGCCGAACAGGGTGGCCACGTGCATGCCGCGTCCGGCACGCGCGCGGGGGAAGTGCAGGTACATGGTCGAATTTCCTCTCAGGAAGCCGGTGCCGCCTCCGTCGCGAGCGTCGCATCCACGTCGCGCTCGCGCGGCCTGAAGAACGCGGCGAAGAACACCAGAATTACCGCCGCCCCTATGGCGGGTATCAGCCAGATCGCCCGCCAATCGTGGCCGGTGGCAGTGCGGTGCGCATCCACCACCGGACCGGAGAGCAGAGAACCGATGAAGAGGCCTGCCCCCTGGGTGATGAACGCGAGAAATCCCTGCGCCGCCGCGCGGATGTTCACGCCCGCCCGCTGGTCGACGTAGATCTGCCCGGTCACGAAGAAGAAGTCGTAGCAGAGTCCGTGCAGGAGTATCCCTATGAAGAGCATCCACTGCAACGATCCCGCATTGCCGTACGCGAAGCACACGTAACGCAGCGCCCACGCCGCCATCCCCATCAGCAGGATCCGCTTCACGCCGAGTCGCACCAGGAACCACGCGAGCAGCAGCATGAAGCCGAACTCCGACGCCTGGCCGAGCGTCATCTTCGTGGCCGCTTCCTGAACCCCGATCTCGTTCAGGAATGGATTCGTGAACGTGTAGTAGAACTGCAGCGGGATGCAGAGCAGGAACGAACCGAGTATGAACGTCGCGAACGAACGGTCACGCAGCAGTGCAAGTGCATCGAGGCCGAGCACATCGCGCACGCTCAGCTTCTTCCCGGCCGCGTGCGGCGGCGTGTGCGGCAGCACGAAGCAGAAGAGGCCGAGCACTATCGACCCCGCCGCAGCGATCTGCAGCGGAACCACCGTCGGCTCCAGGTGCAGGCGGCCGATTATCACTCCCGCCACGATCCACCCGATGGTGCCCATCACTCGTATCGCCGGGAACTCGCGCGCCGAGTCCTTCATGTTGTCGAAGGAGATGGAGTTCACCAGCGCGAGCGTCGGCATGTAGCAGAGCGCGTACGCTATCAGCACCGGATAGAAGCTCGCGAAGCTCTCTCGAGTGGAGGCGAAGTAGAGCACCGCCCCGCCCAGGAGATGCAGTATCGCGAGGATGCGCTCGGTCGCGAAGAAACGATCGGCCACCATCCCCACGAAGAACGGAGAGATCATGGCCGCTATCGCTGTCGCGCCGTACGCCAGTCCCACCTGTGTTCCGTCGAACTTCAGCGCTTCGCCGAGGTAGGTTCCCATGGTCACGAACCATGCGCCCCACACGAAGAACTCGAGGAACATCATCACCGATAACCGCGTGCGAACGGATGTCATGGCGGGAGAAGTTACGTATGGGTCGGGACGTGGCAAGATC
>JBIQLU010000041.1:0-20417 GCA_044463985.1 Gemmatimonas aurantiaca
GGCACTCCCGCGGCCGCCCTTGCCCCCTCGGTATCCATCACCGCGCCGGTCTTGATGTGCGTCCCGAGCCCCAGCTCCACCGCCGCGAGCGCGAGGTTCTGGATCGCCATCATCACCGCCGCGTAGTCTTCCTCGCGCGTCTCGGCGTCGTCGCTCACCGTCATCGCCACAGCGATCATTCCGGGAAGCGCGCGATTCTCGGCGGCCACCTTCGCGCGTAGCGCTGCTATCGCATCGGGATCCGTGAGCTTGCGCGCCTTTCGATCGCCGAGCGCCAGTCCGTACGCGCTGCGCGCCTCCGGCCCCAGTACGTAGAAGCGCCACGGCTCTGTGAGGCGGTGATTAGGCGCCAGCGCGGCGGCGGCGATGATTTTCTCGAGCTCCCCGCGCGTGATCTCACGATCGGTGAAGCGCTTGATCGACCTGCGCTTCTCTATGGCTTCGATGACGTTCATATGGGAAAGCTACAGCGCTAAGCGCGGTCCACCAATGGCGCGAACGTCCGTCCGCCGCGCTACGCGCGCCGCGCCGACCGCTCGGCCCGCATTTCCGAGGAGCGCTCCATCCGCGCCCGCTCGTCGTCGTCCACCGCGGGAAGCGTGAGCACGAAGCACGCGCCCTCTCCCGGTGCGCTGGTCACGGCGATGTCGCCATCCATGCCGCGCGCGAGGTCGCGACTGATGGCGAGGCCGAGTCCGACTCCCTCTGTGGTGCTCGTGAGCGTACGATCGAGCTGCACGAACGGTTCGAAAATCGCTTCGTGCCGTTCCTCCGGGATTCCCGGGCCGGTGTCGCATACCTTGATCGCGACGCACGACGGGTTCGTCCGCTCTGCATGCACGCTGATCGACGCGCCCGTGGGCGAGTGGCGCACGGCGTTGGAGAGAAGATTCAGCATGATCTGTCGCAGCTTTTCCCGATCGGCACGGACCGCGAGCTCCGCCGAGCTCGTGACGCACGTGAGATGCTGCTCCTTCACGCGCGCCTGCGGCATCACCAGCGCTTCCATGTCCGCCAGCATAGGCGCCACGCCGATGTTCTGGATGTCGTAGCGCACCTTGCCGTTCTCGATGCGGCTCAGGTCGAGCAGGCCGCCGATGAGTCCGAGCAGGTGCGTCTGGCTCGCGCGGATGCGCGCGAGATCGCGGCGCTGCTCGTCCGAGACGGGGCCGCGCAGCCCCATCTCTATGAGCTCGGCGTAACCGCCGATGGCGTTGAGCGGCGTGCGGAGCTCGTGGCTCATCGCGGCGAGGAAGTCGGACTTCGCGCGGTTGCCGGACTCCGCCGCCTCCCGGGCCTCGCGCAGCGTCTGGATGTCGGTGCTGGTCCCGAACCAGCGGTATACGCTCCCATCGCGCACGCGAACCGGCGCAGCACGCGTCAGGAACCAGCGATGGCTGCCGTCCTTCCCGCGAAGGCGTATCTCCATCTCGAACCGCTCGCCCGTGCGCAGCGATGCGGCCCACGCTCGCGCGACGGCCTCGCGCTGCTCCGGGTCGACGACGGTCGTACCTATGGTGGGAGAATCCTGCTCGCTCGTGAAGCCGGTGTACTCGTACCACCGTTCGTTGAACCAGGTGGCGTCGCCGTTCGCATCCGCCATCCACGCGATCTGCGGCATCGCGTTGGCCAGCGCACGGAGGTCCGACTCACGCGATTCGATCAGCGCGCGCGTCTCGCCCACCTGCGCCGCCATGTGGTTGAAGCTCGCCGCCAGGCGCGCGACCTCCTCGTTACCGGCCGCGGGTACTCGCGTGCTGTAGTCGCCGCGCGCTACCGATTCGGATGCGTCGGTGAGGTCGCGCAGCGGCTTCGCGATTCGCCGTCCCACGAGCCACGCCACCAGCGCACCCACGAGCGACAGCGCTCCGCAGAAGATCGCCAGCCGTCGCACCGAGACGTTCACGCGTTCGACCACGGCGCTCCGCGGCACCTCCATCGCGATGGACAACGGCGTCCCGGGAATCCGTTCATCCGCATAGATGACGGGACCGATGACCGCTCGCTGGCGCCGGGTTCCATCGCGCGGCACGGTGTCGGGGGGACCGGACGGCGTTCCTCCGATCGTGGTCCAGACCGAGTTGTCTGCGTTGTGGAAGTAGCCGATGGCCGAATTGCCGCTGAGCTCCTGGATCGTGCGCGCGGTCTGCGGACTCTGGACTATCTCGCGCTGCCCGACCACGAAGCCGAGGGTTCTGCCGGCGGCCACCACGGGCACGGCCACCCAGTAGAGCGTGCGGTCGCCGTTGCGGTAGAGCGTGCCGAGCTGGATGGAATCGGTGGCGTCGCGCGGGTCGATGCCGGGTCGCAGCATCGGCACGGGGCCAGGCACTTCGCTCGGTGCGGCGAGCGGCACGTGCTCGCTCACGTCGTCGCCCACGAACGCCAGTCGTCGTCCCCTCGTGGACCAGAGCTCCATCGACAGTGTGGAGTCGCCCGCGCGCCGCAACTCGCTGAGTACCTCTCGTACAGAGTCGAGCTGCGCTCCTGCGGGCACGACGCCGGCGCGAAGCACGGCTCGTACGGCCGGACTTCCTGTCGCCGGAGCGAAGGTCGAGCGGCTTCGCGCTATGCTGGTCGCGGCGACGGTGGCGAGCTGCTTCGCGCTCCGTTCCACGCGGTACTGTGCGGCCTCGATCGCGGAACGCGTGAGGGTGACCCGGATGGCCGCGAGGCAGATGCCCAGCACGGCGACCAGCACCAGGCCGGTCACCAGCGAAAGCGCCTGCGCGGTGGAGAGGCGGAAGCTCTTACCCAGGATCTTCACGAGTGCTGCAACGACTCCGGATACTGTTGGCTTGTCGGCGACCGCCCTTCAACCAGTCGGCGCACTGCGGATCGCGCGGAGCTCGAGGCCCCGATTGGCGAGCGGGCTCATGCAACTCCCGCGCCGATCTGGAGGCGCCCCTCTCCACGGCCGCGAGTGGACGCCGCGGCCGCAGGAACGCCCGCAAGATCGAATGTGACGAGCAACACGTCAACGGAGCACGGTGGGGGACGCCTGGTCTCGAACGTCCCTGCTTCCTGCTCTCTGCCGTCTGCCGTCCGTCTTCAGGTCACTCCCGCCGGATCGCATCTATCGGCGAGAGGCGCGCGGCACGAAGGGCGGGGTACGTGCCAGCCACCAGCCCTACTGCAATCGCGATCGCCATCGCGACGATGATCGTGGGCCACGTCAGGGCGGCGAATATCACCGCTTCGGTTTTCGCGCGCATGATCGCGGTGGCCGCGAAGGCGGCGGCCAGACCTGCCACCACGCCGATCACGCTTCCCACTCCGCTGATCGCGACCGACTCGGCGAGGAACTGGATCAGGATGTCGCGCCGGCGCGCGCCGATCGCCTTGCGCACGCCGATCTCGCGCGTGCGCTCGAACACTGACGCGAGAAGGATGTTCATGATGCCGATTCCGCCCACGATGAGCGAGATGGCGGCGAACGATCCCATCGCGAGCTTGAAGATCAGAATCCCCTGGCGCGCCTGCCGCAGCCGGAGCGCTCCCTCGGTCTGCACTCTGAGCTTTCCCTGCCACGCGCCGAACCGGCTCGCGAGCCAGCTCTCGGTTCGCGATCTCACGCTGTCCACCTGTTCTACTCTCGCGGCTCGCACCAGAAGTATCGGCGGCTCGGGGGCGGCGCTGGGTATGGTGGCGTCCGACGCGACGGTGTAGGGAACGATCGCCGAGAGGCGGTCCTCCATTCCGCGTTCGGCGGCGAGCACGCCGATCACGTGAAACGACTTCGCTTCCATCTCGACGTCGCGCCCGAGGAGCGCGGCCGCGCGTGTGTCGGATCGCGATTGCGTGTCTGCCAGCGCTTCGGCAAGCCCGTGCGAGAGGACCACCACACGCGCCGCGGTACGGAGGTCGGCGTCGTCGAGGAATCGCCCGGCCTCGAACTTCAGACGCATCCGCTCGGCGGCCGCGGGCACCGTGGCAGTCACGGACGCCGCACGTGGGCTGGAATCCGGAGCGCGGGCGACGCGCGCGCTTCCCGTTGCCACTATCGATACGGTGGCCACGCCGCGGAGCGCGGCGGCGAGCGAATCACCATCGGCGAGCGTGAGCGTCGGGAAGCCAGTGCGCGGCACCCGTACGTGATCGATCACATCGTGCGTGATGGACGAGACCGTGATGGTCTGCAGGTCGGTGGTGCTCCGGAGCTGCGAACGCGCGAACTCCTCCACGCCATCGCCGATCGCCAGCACGGCGACGAGCGACGCGACTCCCATCACGACACCGAGCGTCGAGAGAACGGTTCGCAGAGGGTTGGCGCGCAGAGTGCGCAGCGCCATGCTCAGCGATGCGGAATCACGACTGGCCAGGCGTCGCCTCGATGGTGCGCACCTCGAATGGGGCGAGCTCGATCGTGAATTCGCTCCCGGCGGCGAGCGTGGACGGCAGCGTCGCGCCGCCGCTCCCCCACGGATCGCGCGCGCCGTAGCCGCGCGGAGCTCCGTCGGGGAGCTCGAACGCCTTCTGAACGTCCAGCGCGATCGTTCTGGGGCGCGCGTCGGGGTTGCGCACGGTGATGATTCCCTTCTTCTCCGACCATGCCGCCCAGCCGTACGGCTCGAGCTTCTTCGGATCGCCGCCGATCCAGTGCGTGTCCACGAGCGTGTCCGCGTTCGCGCGCGACCACTTCGCGCACTCGGCAAGCGTATCCCACTCGGCGGATGTGAGCACGGGCGTGACGTACATCTCCTGGAGCTGCGTGCCGGTACCGAAGTAGGAGTGGAGCTCCGCGCCGAGGTCCCTGTGCGGGTCGATGTCGAGCTTCTTCGCGTGGCGCGCGTAGATGATGCCGTGGAGCATCAGCGAGTTGATCGGGAAGAGCGCGCCGCGCTGCACCACGTGCTCGAACGTGTCGCCGTCGCGGTAGGTGATCCACTGCTGGCGGTCCGAACCCACGCCGGCGAAGTCGTGATCTTCGCCGCCGCGCCAGATCGAATCGGCGTAGCGCAGCCAGAACGGGGAAGGGTAGGTACCGGTGGTGAGGTTGATGTAGATGTCCGGCTTTGCCGCACGCAGCTCCTCGATCAGATGGATCGCGGCGTCGAAGTCGCTGTCGTAAACGCTGCCGGGAATCGCGTGCGAAGCGTTGCCCGTGCCATCGATCTTGAACTGATTGACGCCGTACTCGCGCACGAACCGCAGGCACGTGTCGCGAAAGCGCTCGAAGTACTTCGGGCCTGAGAGCGCGAAGCCGCCTTCGTTCGTCTCGAAGCCCTGCTGCTTTCCGTACTCCAGACGCGCCTTCTTGGGATCGCCGTAGCCGCCCCACGGGGAGAGCCATACGCCCGGGGCTGCGCCGTAGCGGGCGGCTTCCTCGCGCACCTTCGTGAAGCCGTCGGGAAAGCCCGCATGGAAACCCCAGAGCGTTTTCGGATCGTCCCAACCGTCATCGAAGAGGAAGGAGTCGAGCACCACGCCGCGCTTCTGTGCCAACTCGGTCCCGAATGCCTGGATCACCGCCAGCGCTTCCGGCTCGGAGTACTTCGAGAAATACCCGATGTCGTACCACGAGTTGTAATGCAGGAAGGTCCGATACGGGTGGGCGCGCTCGCGTTCGACGTAAGCGAGGAAGTCGCGGCGCATCTGGCCGCTGCGCGCGATGCCGATGACCGACGACACGGTGACGGGCGACTCGGGTCGGAGCGGGAGTTCGCGAGTCAACACGCAGCGAACGCTCCTCCCCTTCACGTCGCTCGTCGAGAGCGGGTGCTCGAAACCGGTGAACCAGTCGCCCACCGTCACCGGGCTCCCTTTCACGTTTCCCGTGAGAACCGCGCCGCTTCCGCCAGCGGGCGCGGTGAGCTCCACCAGCGCGATCTCGCGTACAGGCAGCGGTGCCCCGCGCGCGCGAAGCGTCACCTCCTGCCGCACGTAGTGCGAGCTTTCGCGAAGCTCGGCGCGCCACGTCGCCTCGAAGCGGCCGGCCGGATCCTCGAGCGCCACGGTGATCTGTCGACCCTGAAGCCGTTCCGCGAGGCGCGATGCATCGGCGCGCGGCGCGAGCGCCTGGATCGACGCCGTTCCCTTGACGCGGAGCTGCGTGGAGTCGAGGCGCGTGCCGTCGGCCAGCGTGAGAGCGAACGCGTGACGCGGCACCGCGAGCCGCGCCCGGTTGCGCTTCGCTGTCACTCCCGTGGCGCGGAGCGTCCCGCCCGACACGCTCCAGCTCGCGGTGATGATGTCGTTGCCGAGCGTGAGCGCGTCGGCATCCCTCATTCCCACGAGTGAAGACGACAGCGGCACGCCTGGAAGCGCGCCGAGCACGCCGAGTCCGAGGGCAGCTCGTGCGCCTCGCTCGAGAAACTCTCTCCGGCTGGTGAAGCGTTCGTCGCTGTCGCGGTTGGCGGGTTTGCTCATCTGCCCTGACCGTCCTTGCGTAGATCGTCGAGGATGGGATGCGAAAGTCCCGAGACCATCGCGCTGTTTGGAAGCTCGAGATCGAAGACCGTCACCTGGTTCTTGCCTTCCCGAAGCCACGGGCCCGGAACGTAGAGCGTCTGCTGCGGGCCGATTCCCCAGAATCTGCCGAGGTGATGGCCGTTTATCCACACAGTTCCTTTCCCCCAGCCGCGCATGTCGAGGAAAGTGTCACCCGTGTGACGCACTTCGAAAGAGCCGCGGTAGAAGCCGGCGCCCGCGAGCGGCGCTTTCGATGCCGCGAACCATATGCCGCCGAGCGAATCGAGCGGGAGTGGGAAGACGGTCCAGCCGGTGAGCTCGCGCCCGCCCAGCGTCACACGTCGCGTGATCCCCTTTCGCTCATCGCGCAACGCCTTCGTGAAGTTGATCCTCCCCATGTTCTCGACGAGGATGTCGAGCGTGGCGCCGGCGGCGGGAACGCGCAGGCGGAGTCGATCCTGACCCAGCCGTCGGTCGAGCGTTCCCGCGAGCGAGTCGTTCACGTAGACCTTTGCGTAGTCGCGCAACTGATCGATCACGAGCTCCGCATCACCACCGTCACCGTGCGCGATGCGTGTGCGATACAGGATGTAGCCGTACGACTGGCCCAGCGTCTCCATGCTGCGCGGCCTTTCCATGCTGACGCCCGCGCCGAGCGCGGCGGAGAGCGGCGCGACGCGATCGAGGGCGAACTTCGGAATCGTGATGGCGGGCGGCGTGTCGGGAACCGCGGGTGGCGGATCGCCCACGGCATGCCGCGCTATCACGTCGCGAAAGGCGTAGTACTTCGCCGTAGGGCGTCCCGACTCGTCGAGCGCGGCGTCGTAGTCGTAGCTCGTGGTCTGCGGCCAGTAGTCGTGCCTCGACGGCGAGCCGTTGGCGCCGTTCCAGAAGCCGAACGACGTGCCGCCGTGGAACATGTACATGTTCACCGAGTAGCCGCGTGCGAGCATCCACTCGAGTTCGCGCGCCTGCTCGGCCGCATCTGTACGGTTGTGAGGCTTTCCCCACTGATCGAACCAGCCGGCCCAGTACTCGCCGCTCATGAGCGGCGAGTCCGGCCGAAAAGTGTGGAGTCTCGCAAACGCGCTGTCAGCTTCGCCGGTTCCGAAATTCACCACGGCCGGGAGCTCCGGCAACGTGCCACGCGGAAGCTGCACGTCGCCGTCGGCAGTGTAGAGCAGCGCGTCGCCGAAGCCAGCGTGCCGCAGTGCGCCGAGCTGCCAGCGCAGGTAGTTCGCGTCGTGATCGAAC
The DNA here is from genome assembly GCA_044463985.1 of Gemmatimonas aurantiaca. Taxonomy (GTDB): domain Bacteria; phylum Gemmatimonadota; class Gemmatimonadetes; order Gemmatimonadales; family Gemmatimonadaceae; genus JADGGM01. The sequence continues at coordinate 7,666 of JBIQLU010000041.1, forward strand.
GATCCATATTCGTTCTCCACCTGCACGGCAATGATCGGCCCGCCGTGCGCGGCGAGGAGCGGCGTCAGCTCCCTGCCGAGCCGGTCGAGCCACCGTTCCGCCGGCTTCGTGAACGCCGGCTGGGTGCTGCGCAGCACCATGCTCGTATCCGCGAGCAGCCACGCAGGGTAGCCGCCGAGCTCCCACTCCGCGCACACGTACGGGCCGGGGCGGAGGATCACGAACAATCCTTCATCGCCTGCCGCGCGCACGAACGCGGCCACGTCGCGCTGTCCGGAGAAGTCGTAGCTGCCGGGCGCGCGCTCGTGAAAGTTCCAGAAGACGTACGTGGAGATGGTGTTCAATCCCATCGCGCGCGCCTTGCGCAGCCGGTCGTGCCAGTACTCGCGCGGGATTCGCGCGTAATGCATCTCGCCGGAGATGATCTGAAAGGGTCTGCCGTCCAGGAGAAAGGCGCTGTCGCCCGCCGAGAGCCGGTGCACCGTGGTCTGCGCACCGGCGGTGGAGCAGAGCGCCATACCCACGAGCGCCCCGAACAGCGCGGCCGTGATGGCCCGCGCTGTCGCGCTCGATCTAGTGACGGCCACCTTCAGCCGCGGACGCCGTGCGCCCGGCGCCGGGATGGTCGTTCCAGTTCAGTATCGCGTTCCACACGAGCGGGAAGTCGTGATGGTTGAGGTAGCGGTGCAGCGGATCGAAGGTGAACGCGATCACGCGGCCGTCGCGCACCGGCACATCGAAGATCGCTCCCTGACCCACGATCTCCTTCTCGTTGCGCACCATTCCCGAAACCACGTACGCACCCTCGTCCCCCTTCTTCTCCTTGCCGCCCTTCGCGGTGGAGTCGCGCGCGCCTGTATCAGCCCTCGCCGCGTGCGCATCGTGCGCATCGTGCGCATCGCCGCGCGTCGAGTCCGATGCGGTGTGCTGCGCCGAGTCGGGCATCCCCATGATCGGTCCATCCGGCTGGTGCTTCGGGAGATCGGTTCCGTACTGCAGCACCAGCATCGCGCTGTCGCGCGGCGAAACCGCGAAGAGCGGATCATTGCCGCGGAAGATGGTCGTCGTTTCCGGATAGCCGTACAGAATGGGCGACCCCGCGCGCCTGGCGCGTGCGCGCACCACCGAACCGGGATGGAAGAGCGTTCGGGTTGCACGCGGCGAGAGCGCCGCAGCGATGCCGCTCTCCGCGGCGAGCCTCGTGGCGTTGGCGAGAGTGATGAGCGTGCCCCCGCCATCCACGAAGCGCTGCAGCGCCGCGAGCCCCTCGAAGCCCGGGCCGCCGGTGATGTCCGCGCTCTCGTCGGGAGTGCCGAACGCCGGCGTCTCCGCGGTCTTGCGATACGGCATCGGACCCAGGTCGCGATCGACTCCGTGGATCATCCGGTCGAGCGACCCGCCGTAGCTCGGCACGAGTATCACGTCGAAGCGTTTGCGCAGATCGCCCGCGCGGAGGTCGTCCTTGTCGATCGATGTGTAGGGGATGTGGAGCATGTCGAAGGTGTACCGCGACCAGCCTTCGTCCTGCGTGTCGTACCAGCTATGGTAGATCGCCACGCGCGGCAGATCGAGCTCGTGGCGCGCCACCCGAGGCGCCTGCGCCGCCGCCACGAACGGGAGTCCCCAGCGCGACGCGAGCTCGCGCACCGAAGATGCGCCCGCGCCTTCCAGGATCACGGAGCCGGCGGGGAAGGAATCCGTACCTGCCACGAACGCGCTCTCCGCCGCGAACGCGTGTGCTCCCTTCGCGCTGCCGCGCAGCCAGTGCAGGGCGGGGAGAAGCTCGGACTGCGCACCGTACTTCATGATGTAGACATTCCCGCTTCCCCGTACGGCGCCGGTGAACGCGACTGTGTCGCTAACGCGCTCGAGTCCGGACCAGTGGAAGACGGCAGTGTCGTCCACCGACTCCACGTCGACTCCGTAGAGATAGCCGAGCGTCCACGCGATGTCGTCGTAGGGGGGATACTGCGCGCTTTCCGGATATTTCTGATCGCTCAGCAGATTCACCGCGAGGTCGCGATAAGGCTGGTTCAGCAGCACCACGAAGTCGCCGGCGGAATCGCCGGCCGTGCGGCGGTGCACCTCGATGTGCTGGCGCTCGAGCTGGTTCACGAGATACGCGACGCGGCGCGGGTCGCGCTGGCGCTCGAAGCCCGGGATGACCCACGCGTGCGGCTTCTCGTTCAGACCGCGCTGCCAGCTATTGTACCCCTTCTGCCAGAAGTTGCGGAGCATCGTCTGCGCATTGTCCGCGGTGTAGCCGAGCGCAGTGAGAACGCCGGTCTCCTGATAATTGATGTTGTCGCGCATCGACCAGCGAACCTTCTTCGTGGGCGGCCACGACCGGTACCACTGGCGGCTGGTGACCGGGTCGCCAGCGAAGTTCGCGCGCGACAGGTCGCGAACGTAGGTGTCGGCGCCGGCGTTGCCGAAGGTTTCGTAGAAGCGCCCTATCGAGTTGTGGTTGTTGGCCACCCACACGCCGTAGCCCGGCCACCAGCCGTCGAAGAAGCCCCACGTCCAGACGCCCGGGAGGCCGGCGGCATTCATCGCGGTGATCTCGTTGTTGGCGAGGAGCTGCCACTCGCTGATGAGAATCGGGTCGTTGGTTACGTTGTACGGCCCCGTGCCGGTGGAGATGTAGAGGAGCGGCACCGACTCGTGCAGGTCGTGCATGACCAGCGGGTGCCAGTCGTAGTAGATGCCGTAGATCGCCCTGGAGAGCGCCTGCGAGATCTGGATGCCATCGCGGTTGTTGTCGTGCACCGCGTAGCGACCCCAGTACGGTGGCGTGCGCGGGAATCCATCGTCGAACTCCGGCCGCCCTTTCGTGTAGCGATAGTACCAGTCCACCTGCTTGTCGCGGCCATCGGGCTCGCTCACAGGGTTGATGATGGTGATGACGCCGTTACGGATGCGCGCGATCGCGCTGTCGTCGTCCACCGCGAGACGGTAGGCGAGCTCCATCAGCATCTCGGGTGAGCCCATCTCGGGCGAGTGGAGTCCGCCGTTGAGGTAGTACACCGGCTTCGCAGCGGCGAGAACGTGCTCGAGCGAATCGCGCGGCAACGTGCGCGGGTCGGCGAGCCGCGCCAGGAGCGCCTTGTAGCGGTCGAGGTCGCGCATCGTGTTCTCGTCCGCCACGATCGCGAGGATTATGTCACGCCCTTCTTCGGTCTTGCCCACCGTTTCGACCTTCACGCGCGGCGTCGCTGCCGCTAGCGCACGGAAGTAGCCGTACACCTCGTCGGTGTGATGCGTCACGCCGGGTGCCCCGATGATCTTGCCGAAGTGCGCGCGCGGGCTCGGCACGGTTCCGCCGGCGGGGAGCGAACGGAGCGCCTCGGGAAGGAAGCGGGAGTCGGTAGTGTACTCGCGCACGAGTCGCGCGTAGGTACTGTCCGTTCGCTGCTGAGCGGCGGCCGCGATCGGAGCGAGGCACGCAGCCAGGCATGCGAGCGATGCTGCAGTCGAGCGCATCATTCGGAGTGGGGACGAGGTTCGAGTGGAGGGCAGGCGTCGAGGCGGAATCAACTTCCGCGCGCCGCACCCCGCAAGGCGACCGGCGGCGACCGACGGGGTCAGGTACTTGTATGTAGAGGTCCAGGCAGCGCCGCTGCCTGGACCTCTACATACAAGTACCTGACCCCCCTACCGCACCTTGTGGTACACTGCGGGCGGCACGCGCGTCCCGTAGCGCGTGGAGCGCTGCAGCCGGAGGAAGTACTCGAACGTCGCGGTTGCGGCCTTGCGGATGGTGGCGTCGCCATCATCGGTGTCGCCGAAGTTCGTCATCACCGAGATCACGAATGGACGGTCGGGGAGCTCCACCAGCGCCCAGCTCGTGGCCACGCCCGTGAAGCCGCCCGGCTTGGACGCCACCTTTATGTCGCCGGGGATCACCGAGCGAACCGACTCGTTCTTCGGAAGCTCGAGGATCTCGCGCATGCGCGTGCACGCGTCCTTCGAGAGCGGCAGCTCGCAGCGCGCGAGTCTCGCCATCACCTCGGCCGCTTCGGCGGGAGTGGATATGTTCTCGTCACCGCGCGCCGACGCTTCCGGATTGATCATCCGCCGCTGGAGCCGCGTATGCTCGAGGCCGAGCGCGGAGAGCGTGTGGTTCACCGAGTCCATCCCCAGCGCGTCGATCAGAAGGTTCGTGGCGCCGTTGTCGCTAAGGGTGATCATCAGTACGGCCAGGTCCTCGTTCGAGAGCTCGGAGCCCCCGTCGGAGAAGAACTGGATCACGCCGCTGCCGCCCGTGCGGGTGGCCTTCGATATGGGATGGCGGGCAGCCAGGAGCGAGGGATTCCGGTCCGCGCGCCTCATGAGCTCGAGGAGAATCGGGATCTTGATGGCGCTCGCCTGCGGGAAGACGAGGTTCTGATTGACGCCGATGCTGGTGGAGTCCGTGAGATCCAGCACCTGGATCCCGACCACACCGTCGTACGCGTCCGAGATCTTCGTGAGCTCGTTCAGGAGTTTCTGCTTCAGGATCGCGCGGTGCTCGCTCTGGGCGGGTGCCGGCGCGGCCGCGAGGGTGAACGCGGCGAGGAGCAGAGCACATACGGCGATGATACGAGGTCCCGCTGGACGCCGGATCGGTGGCATGGGAATCTCCTGATTGGGGGGCCAGGGCGGCTGGGGCTTGCGCGCAGCCGTAGCGCGCCATACATAACCGTGAGGAAGCTGGAATATGGAACGCGGTTCCGGGAAGCGGAACTGTCCCCCTCCTCAACCCCCACCTTTCAGGTCATGCCCACCTTCCAGTATCGACTCTCACGCTCGTTCGCAGCCGCCCGCCGCCTCGTGCCGGGCCTGGCACTCTGTCTTGGCGTCGCGGCGTGCGCACGCCAGTCGCGCCAGGAACCCGTGGGCGAGGTGGACCTGCTCATCAAGGGGGGCACCGTGGTGGACGGAACCGGCGCGCCTTCCCGCACCGCCGACGTCGGCATCCGCGGCGATCACATCGTCTTCGTGGGCGATGCCGCCTCGAGCGACGTGACAGCGGCCCGCACGCTCGATGCCGCCGGCCTGGTGGTCGCGCCGGGATTCATCGACTCGCACACGCACACCGCGGGCGATCTCTCGAGCGCCGAGCGCCACGCGAACCTCGACTATCTGATGCAGGGCGTGACGACCGTGGTCACGGGGAACGACGGCGGCAGCCCGCTCGACATCGGCGATACCTTCGCCCACTGGACGCGCGACGGGATCGGACCCAACGCCGCCCTGTTCATCGGCGAGGGATCGGTGCGGCTGAAGGTGATGGGGATGTCCGACGCCAAGCCGAGCGCCGCGCAGCTCGACAGCATGCGCGCGATCGTCGCGAAGGGGATGCAGGACGGCGCGCTCGGCCTCTCCACGGGTCTCTACTACGCCCCCGGGAGCTACGCCACGACCGAGGAAGTGGTTCAACTGGCAAAGGTCGCTGCGCAGTATGGCGGGATCTACGACACACACATGCGCGACGAGGCCTCGTACAACATCGGCCTCGTCGGCGCCGTGAGCGAAGCCATCCAGATAGGGCGCGAGGGCGGACTCCCGGTCCACATCTCGCACATCAAGGCGCTCGGCACCGACGTCTGGGGCGAGAGCGACACGGTGATCGCGCTCATAAACAATGCGCGCGCCGAGGGACTTCACGTAGCGGCGTGCCAGTACCCGTACACGGCTTCGGGGACGAGCATCGGCGCGGCGCTGCTGCCGCGCTGGGCGGAGGCGGGCGGTCGTGATTCGCTCCTCGCACGCATCCGCGACTCGAAGACGCATGCCCGGCTGGTCACCGACATGACGGAGAATCTCCGCCGCCGTGGCGGCGCAGACGCGCTTCTCATCACGGGCCGTGGCGACAGCACGCTCACCGGCAAGACGCTGGCGAAGGTGGCGGCGGAGCGGAAGCTGTCGCCGATCGACGCGGCCATCGAGATCGTGAAGAAGGGCGATGCCGGAGTCGCGTCGTTCAACATGAAGGAGTCGGACATCGACAACTTCATGAAGCAGCCGTGGGTGGCCACCTGCTCCGACGGCTCCAACGGACACCCGCGCAAGTACGGCACCTTCCCGCGCAAGATCCGCACGTACGTGTACGACAAGCATCTCCTCACGCTGGAGCAGGGGATCCATGTGAGCTCGGGTCTCACCGCGCAGATTCTTCAGATCGAGTCGCGCGGCACGCTGGCGCCGGGGAAATTTGCCGACGTCGTGGTTTTCGATCCCGATTCGATCCGCGACCGCTCCACTTACGAGGAGCCGACGCTGCTCGCCACCGGAATGCGCTACGTCTTCGTGAACGGCAAACTGGCGATCGACAACGGCGAATACACCGGGGCGCTCCCCGGCCGCGTCGTGAAGCGGGAAAGCACGGGCCCGGCGAGCGCGGAGAAGGCCGGTAGCTGAGGGAAGAAGAACGCGGGCCGCGCGCCTCAGCGCGGCCTGTGTCGGCGGATTTTCGAGCAGAGAATCGCCGACGCGCCGGTGGCCTGACAGCCGGACACCGGCACGGCGCGGCCTGGACGGGCCGCGCCGCCGCCGCTCGAGCGTGAGCGGGTCCAGCGGGCCGACTCGCCACGCACGTCTATGTGGGCGAACGGCCCGCTGGGTCCCATGGCCTGGTAGAGACCCAGGCCGCCCACCAGCTCGGGATGGAGCCGCTCGACGCGCTCCACTGCGCGCTCCACCACGCGCACGTCCCCGACGTCGCTGCGGCCGTCGCCGTCCAGATCGTCCATTCTGCCATCGCCGTCGGCGTCTATGATGACGTCGGCGGCGTCTCCGTATTGATGACGGCTCTCGCGCGCGCGGCCGCTCTCATCGCCCAGGGCGAGGTTCCAGGCGGGCGTGCGGAAGCCGGAGAGGACGATGACGCGGTTCGTGCGGTGCCCGCTCCGCTGCAACTCGGCCAGCACGAGCTCGAGCTTGTCGATCAGCTCCTGGCGAAGCACGATGTACTTCGGCCACACCGTCTGTCGGTCATGGGTGAGGAAATCGCCGAGCCGAAAGTGCTCCGACAGAGGCGTGCCGGCCGTGGCACTCGTGACCTCGATGAAGCCGGGCGGGTTGCGATACGCCGAGGAGCGGATGCGCCGCAGCTCGCCGGGCCAGAACCCCACATGGTAGCCGCCTATCCACGCGCCCGACTTCGCGCTGAAATCCCTGAGCTCCAGCAGAGAGAACGGCTCGGCACTCGCCCCCGCCGAGAGCTGCAGCACGCCGTCGTGGGGCGCGGCGTCGCCGCCGAGCATCTGCGCCATGTCGGACCACTCGCCGGCGGGGACGATGCGCGCGAGCAGCCTCCCGCTGGTTCCCCGAAGCGAGTCACCGAACAGCGCGAGGACGTCGCGGTCCGCGATGTGCCGTGGCGGAGGGAGTGCCGCGCCGCCGGTGATGGGCAGCGCGCGCTCTGCTCCGCGCACCTCGACGGCGGCGCTCGCGTTGCTGGCCTCGTAGCCGAGCGTGAGCGCGAGCGTGGACGCAACCGTGATGACCGCGAGCCAGCGGAGTGCGTACGAAGGGGGGCAGGGTAGCGACGGAGCGAAACGCATCACCATACAGGACGCTCATGGACGCCCACGGGCAAATGAAACCACGCCGGACGGTATCCCGTAGGGGAGGCACAAGGAGGTAATCATGCTCGGTCTCATCGGAATCTCGGTCACCCTCGCGGCGGCGATACTCGGCTACATGACGAGCCGCCGCTTCGTGAGAACGCGCCTGCGCTACGTCGACGCCGCGCAGCGCTGGACGGCGCCGGTGCTCGCGGGTGTGGGGGCGCTGATACTGGCGACGCCGGTGACGTGGCTGCTCCCGCTCGTGGGAGGCGGAACCGCGCTTCTCTTCGGCGTGGCGGTCGGCACCGGAGTGGCGCACGGCGCGCGCGATGTGAAGCGCGGAACCACACACTTGCTGGAGCCGTGACGTCGGGATTTCGCGGCGGCCGCGAGTAGCGGCGTCATTGTTGCGCTGGCCGTCGCGTCATGCACGAGCATGGCGCGCGAGGATGATCACTGCAAAGCCCGCTCGGGAGATTCGTCTTCCCGGGCGGGCTTCCGCGTGACGGGAATGTCATTGTCGAGTCCGGATGCTTCGATGTCAAAGCATCTCGTTGTGGTATCTGCATCTGTCACGCGCGCCGAACTCGGCGGTGCGTGAATCGCACAGAGCGCAGCCATTGCCACGTTCGTGACACGCAGTAGCTTTGCGACGCTTTACCGGCGCAGGCGCAGCGCCATGTCCTTCAACGTCGAGCGGAGCAGAGAGTGCGTTCCCTGGCGCGTCGTGGGTCGCACGTGACGAGTACACCGCGGTAGCAGCACACCCTCTACAACGCGGTCGCCGCGACCGCTCGACCAATGAAAGCGCGATACCCCGTCGCGCTGGCCGAACGGCCCGCCGCCGCTCAACGGAAGCGGAGGTACGAAAATGAGACCTGTCACGTTCTCCCCGAGCCGGAGGTGCGAGAGGCTCGTTCGGACACGTGGGCAACCGTCCCGATGGCTGGTCGGCTGGCTGGTGACACTTTCATGTCTCGTGGTGTTTTCCGGTGCCGCCATGGCACAGGGCGAAGTGGCCGGCACGGTGGTCGATGCCGCGACGCGCCAGCCCATCGCGGGCGTGCAGATGACGGTCGAGCACACCACCCTCGGTACCGTCACCACGTCGGATGGACGTTTTCGCATCGACAACGTTCCGTCGGGACAGCTCACCATCGTCGCGAGGCGCATCGGTTACGCCAGCCATTCGCTCACGGCGACTGCGGGTGACACGACGCTCGCTTTCGCGCTCACACCGCAGGCGCTGAACCTCGATCAGGTCGTGGTGACGGGTACGGCGGGTGGCCAACAGAAGCGCGAGATCGGCAACGCGGTCTCGCAGATCGATGCCGCGACGGTCACGAAGTACGCGCCCGTGGCGAACTTCCAGGATCTGCTGCAGGGCCGCGCGCCGAACGTCGACATAATGCCCGGCTCCGGCCAGGTGGGAACCGGTTCGCGCATCCGGGTGCGCGGCACGTCGAGTCTCGGACTCGCGCAGACGCCGCTCATCTACGTCGACGGCGTGCGCCTCGACAACGCGCAGTCCACGGGCCCCGTGAACCAGGCGTTCGGCTCGGCGTCGATCTCGCGCTGGAACGACATCGACCCGAACGACATCGACCACATCGACATCCTGAAAGGCCCCGCGGCCGCCACGCTGTACGGCACCGAGGCCGCAAACGGCGTGATCAACATCATCACGAAGCACGGAGCCTCCGGGAGTCCCGAGTTCACCTTCTCGACGAAGCAGGGAACCAACTTCCTGATGAACCCGGCGGGCCTCTTCCCGACGAACTACCAGATGGTGGATGGCTCCATCCAGTCCATCGACTACGACCAGCTCCGTTCCGCCTACGGCAAGGACTTCTTTCGCGACGGGCGATACCAGCAGTACTACGCCGGCGTGAGCGGTGGCACGGGGATGTTCCAGTACTACATGGCCGGCACCCGCGAGCAGAGTCAGGGGGCCGAGTATCCGAACGATCTGAGCAAGACGAATGGTCGCGCGAATCTCACGCTGAACCTGAGCGACAAGCTCACCATCCAGGGGAACGCGCGCTACCTGAGCGGCCGTACCAACCTCCCGGCGGAAGCGGGTTACGGCGGCACCGTATGGTCCACGATCCTCATGGATCCGTCCACGATCCCCACGCGGCAGCTCGGCTTCGGCTCGTCCACGCCCGAGGCGTACGACGCAGAGTATCACTTCCTGCAGGACGTGGGGAAGTTCACCGGCGGGTTCACCATAACGCACAGGCCCACGAGCTGGCTCTCGCACCGACTCATCTTCGGGATCGACGAGACGCACACCACCGATGTGGAGTTCGCCGAGCGGATCGACTCGCTCGCACCGTTCTTCGGCACCGATGCGACGCAGGGCTATCTCGTTCGCGGTCTGACCAACTCGGCGTATCGCACGTTCGACTACTCCGCCACGGCGACCTTCGATCTGCCGTCGGACTTCACGAGCGCGACGTCGGCCGGGATGCAGTACTACCGCAGCCGCGTGGACGCGACGACGGTGAGCGGCTCGATGTTCGCCGCGCCGGGGCAGATGTCCATCGACGGGCTCACGCAGAAGGACGAGCCGTTCCAGGAACTCACTGCGAACGCATCGCTCGGCTTCTACGTGCAGGAGCAGATCGGCTGGAAGGATCGCCGCTACCTCACGCTGGCCCTTCGCTCCGATGACAACAGCGCATTCGGGCGCGACTTCAACCGCGTGTACTACCCCAAGGCGAGTCTCTCGTGGGTGATGAGCGACGAACCGTTCTGGCATCTCGGCTTCGTCAACTCGCTGCGACTGCGCGCGGCGTACGGCGAGACCGGTGCGCAGCCGAACGCGTTCACCGCGCTCCGCTCGTACGTCTCGGTGGCCGGCCCGAATGGCGGCGCCGCGGTGACTCCATTCTCGCTCGGCAATCCCGATCTGGGGCCCGAGCGCGGGAAGGAGATCGAGGCCGGAGCCGACGCGAGCATGTGGAACGATCGGCTGGCGCTCGAGTTCACCTGGTACCGCCGGACGACGACGGACGCGATTCTCGATCGGCAGATCGCGCCATCGGTGGGCTTCGCCAGCACGCAGTTCATCAATGCGGGCGAGATCCGCAACCATGGCTTCGAGGTGATCACGCGCATCACGCCGGTCCAGAACGAGACCGTACGCTGGGATGCGCAGTTCGCCTACGCCAACAACAACAACAAGATCATCGACCTCGGAATTCCGGGGCTCGATTTCGTATCGGCCGGGCAGTACGTGCAGCACCACGTGGGCTACCCCGTGGGCTCGTGGTTCGCCAAGAGGGTCGTGAGCGCCACGCTCGATGCCGACGGCACTGCGATCGATCCGATGTGCGATGACGGGAACGGAGGCACCATCGCGTGCGCCAGCGCTCCCAACGTCTACCTCGGGAATGGAATCCCGAAGCACGAGGGGTCGCTGCAGAACACCGTGACGCTGTGGGGTCGCCTGAGAGTCGGCGCGCTGTTCGATTTCCAGCGCGGCCAGAAGAAGCTCGACGGCAACACGCGCGTGCGCTGTCTCGACATCGCCGGCCGCTGCCCGGAAGTGATGTTCCCGGAGCGCTATTCCCCCGCGATAGTGTGGGGCGCGCAGAACGTGAGCACGTATCCCGGCTGGCTGATCGAGGACGCGAGCTTCGTGAAGTTGCGCGACGTGTCCGTGTCGTACCAGCTCCCCGACGAGTGGGTGCAGCGGTTCCGTGCCACGAACGCGAGCGTGTCGCTGCAAGCGCACAACCTCCATACATGGACCGACTATACCGGACTGGAGCCCGAGGCAAACTTCCTCGGCGGCTCGCGCGGCGGCGGGAACGCGCCGTGGGAGCAGACGGTGCTGCCGCAGCTCTCGTCGTTCATGGTTGCCGTCAGTCTGACTTTCTGATCAAACTCAGCTTCGGAAACGCAAATGAGATCATACGACAAAAGCTCGCTGCCGCACTCGCGCCGCGGGTTGTATCTGCTGGCGGCGGTTGTATCGTCGCTGGCGCTCGTCGCGTGTAACGACATGCTGGACGTGCCCGCACCGAGTCAGATACCGGCGGACCAGCTCGAGGTCCCCGGGAACGCGCCGCTCCTGGTGGCCGGCGCGATGTCGGACTTCGACTGCGCGCTCGGCGCGTACATCGTGATGGGAGGGCTGATAACCGACGAGCTCGAGGACGGTACGGAGACCGCCGCGCGCTGGGTGTACGACCGGCGTGACGTCGCTCCCTCCGACGCGATCTACGCGACGGACGACTGTACGGGGATCGGCACCTACTCGCCGATGAACAAGGCCCGCGCTTCGGCCGACAACATCTACAGGCTGCTGAGCGGCTGGACGGACGACGAGCTCTCCTCCGACGCGAATCGCACGGAGCTCATGGCCGAGGCCTCCGCGTACGGCGGCTACGCCAGAGTGCTCATCGGCGAGATGTTCTGCCAGAGCGTAATCTCGCGCATCGAGCCGGATCAGAGCATCACGTACGGACCGGTGCTCACTAAGGAGCAGATGTGGGAGTCGGCAGACTCCACGCTGACCGCCGCACTCGACCTGGCCACCCAGGCCGGAGACGAGGATCTGAAGAACATGATCCTCGTGGGACGAGCGCGAGTACGCCTCGACCTGGGCCGCGTGGCGGATGCCAAGGCCGACGCGGATCTGGTACCGCCCGGCTTCGTGTACAGCGCGGCGTCCGCGTCGCGTGCGGCCCGGCAGCACAACCGCATCTTCGATGCGAGCAATCCGGTGAGCGGATCGTCGGCATCGGTGGACACGCAGTACTATCGCATGCACGATCCGCGTGTGCGCGTCGACAGTACGGGCGACACCACGGGCGCGAAGGTGCTCTTCTTCGCGCAACTCAAGTACACGAGCGCCGATCAGTCGATTCCGATCGCCTCGGGGAAGGAAGCCCAGCTCATAAGCGCCGAGGGCGACATCGCGGCCGGCCATCCGGGCGATGCGGTCGACAAGATCAACGCCATCCGCGCCACCTACGGAGTTGCGCCCTACACCGGAGCGGAAGATGCAACGACGGTGAAGGCATTGCTGATAGAGGAGCGACGACGCGACCTCTGGCTCGAGGGCCAACGGCTGGGCGACGTACAGCGCTACGGAGTCGCCCTGAAACCCGCACCCGGCCAACCGTACGTCTTCGGCGGCACATACGGGAACACGACCTGTCTCCCGCTCCCCGACGCCGAAGTGCA
>JBIQLU010000041.1:20517-25992 GCA_044463985.1 Gemmatimonas aurantiaca
CTCACATATTCCCCACCATCGCCTCGCCGAACTCGCTCGTCTTGAGCAGGGTCGAGCCGGGCATGAGGCGCTCGAAGTCGTAGGTGACGCGCTTCTGAGAGATCGTCTTCTCGAGCGAGGAGACGATCAGGTCGGCGGCTTCGGGCCAGCCCATGTGGCGCAGCATCATCTCGCCGCTCAGGATGAGGGAGCCCGGGTTCACCTTGTCCTGGCCGGCGTACTTCGGCGCCGTGCCGTGGGTTGCCTCGAAGATCGCGTGGCCGGTGAGGTAGTTGATGTTGGCGCCCGGCGCGATGCCGATCCCGCCCACCTGCGCGGCGAGCGCGTCGGAGATGTAGTCGCCGTTGAGGTTCAGCGTCGCGATCACGTCGTACTCGGCGGGGCGGAGGATGATCTGCTGCAGGAACGCGTCGGCTATGACGTCCTTGATCACGATCCCCGCGCCCGGCTTCCCCTCGGGGATCACGTGCCAGGGGCCGCCGTCCAGCGGCACCGCGCCGAAGAAGTCGCGCGCTGTCTCGTATCCCCAGTCGCGGAAGGCGCCCTCGGTGAACTTCATGATGTTCCCCTTGTGCACCAGCGTCACCGACTTGCGCCCGTTCTTGACGGCGTACGAGATGGCGCTGTGCACCAGTCGCTCGGTGCCGAGCCTGCTCACCGGCTTGATCCCGACTCCCGTGTCCACTCCGAGCTCGCGGTGCGGCGCGCCGATCGCCTCGAGCGCTCGCTGCCAGTCGCTGACCTTCTCCTGCGAACCGAAGCGGATCTTGCCGAACGCCTGGGGGAATTCGCGGGCGAGGAAATCCAGAAGCTTCTGCGCCTCGGCGCTCCCGCCCGGCCATTCGATCCCGGCGTAGATGTCTTCCGTGTTCTCGCGAAAGATCACCATGTCCACGAGACCCGGTTCCTTCACGGGCGACGGCACGCCCTCGAACCAGCGCACCGGACGTACGCAGGCGTAGAGATCGAGCTGCTGGCGCAGTGCCACGTTCAGCGAACGGAATCCGCCGCCCACAGGTGTGGTGAGCGGACCCTTGATCGCCACGAGATGGTGGTCGATCGCGGTGATGGTATCGTCCGGGAGCCAGGAGTCGACGACCTTCTTCGCCTTCTCGCCGGCGAGTACCTCGAACCACGTGATCCGCCGCTTCCCGCCGTAGGCCTTCTCCACGGCCGCATCGAGAACCCGCTTCGTGGCGTGCCAGATGTCCGGCCCTGTGCCGTCTCCCTCGATGAAGGGAACGATGGGCTCGTCGGGCACCTGCAGCGCGCCGTTCGCCATCGTGATGGTCTGTCCGCTGGTGGGCGCCTGAAGAGTGCTGTATCTGGGCATCGCTGAAGTGGGCATCAGTGCATCCTGTGGTCGTTATCGAATTGGATCGTTCGAGGCTCACCCAAACTTACCGGGCGCATGTTCGGGAGCCAATCACTAGCCGCCCGTCATCTTCGCCACCACTTCGCCCACCTGGCCGCGGGTGTCCGCGTACTTCAGGGAAGCGAAGATCGCCTCGAGATGCGGGAGAGCCAGATCGGCGGGCACACGCTGGGAGAACGCCGTCACTACCCAGCCACGCACCCACGAGCGATCGTCGTTGAGATGCGCGCCGAGTACGTCGAGCGCGTGCGTGCTGCCGCTCGCGGCGAGGGTGGCGAGTGTGAGGGCGGCGCGAGGCTGCGTCCCGAGCATCTCCTCGAGCACGGGGATGAACGTGGTGTCGCGCCACGCCGCCACGACATCGAACGCCGTACTCTGGATGACGTCGCGGTACGAGTCCGTGTGGAGTCCGAGGCGAGCGACTTCGCGACGCGCATCGGTATTGATCCGGGCCACCGCTACGAGCGCTGACGCGCGTACCTCGTAGCTCGGATCGTCGTGGAACATTCCCAGGGCGAGATCGAGTGCGCGCGCTCCGCCCATGCTGCCCAACGCGCTGATCGCCGAGCGTCGCACGCGCGATGAGGTATCTTCCAGTGCACGCGCGAGGACGGGAAGCGAAGTCGCTGGCGGGAACGCGGCCAGCGCCGCGGCCGCCTCGGCGCGAGTGCGAAAGTAGTCGGCGTTCAGCGCGGCGTCCGCAAGCGCGCCGGCCGCGAGCGAATCGGTGGGCCGTTTGGCGAGCTCGGTGATCACCCAGGAGCGGTTCCACAGATCCGGGTCGGCCGCGAGCTGGTTGGCGAGCCAGCGCGTGGGCTGCTCGAAGGTGAGCGTCTTGAGGATTGCGTCGTCCTCGTCGAAGACGACCATAGTGGGCTCGGCGGGAAGCGAGTCGATCTCGATGGACTGCTCGCGTCGGTCGAGCCACACGGTGCGTACGCGGTCGCCGCGGCTGGTGCCCACGCGCACGGTCACCGGCATCCGGAAAACGTCGGGCGTGGTGTAGCGGAGGCCCGTGCTGTCGGCGGTGCTCGAGTCGCTCTGGGTCTGCTTCACCAGCAGCGTGAGCCGCGCGTGCGTCGAGTCGTAGGCGGCGCTGACATCGAAATCCGGGTAGCCCGCCTGGTAGATCCACTGGTCCCAGAACCATCCCATGTTCTCGCCGGTGGCCTCGAGCACGGCCTGCCGAAAATCGTCGCTCGTGGCGTTGGCGAAGGCATACCGGGTGAGATAGCGGTGCACGGCGGCCCAGAAGCGCTCCGGCCCCAGATATTGCTGGAGCATGCGGACGACCAGCGCGCCCTTCGGGTAGATGTTGTTCGAAGCGAGGGCGGCGAGCGGCATCCTCCTGCGCCTGTCGATCGCCATGAACTGGCGGTACTCGTCCAGATAGTAGTCATCACCGGCGCGAGTGCCCAGTTTCTCGGCCCAGTACGCACCGGGCATGAACTCGGCGAAGCCTTCGTTCAGCCACATGTTCGCCCAGTTGTCGATGGTGACGTAGTTGCCGAACCACTGGTGGGCGAGCTCGTGCGGGATGAGCACGTGCTGGTACCACGGGCGGTCGAGATACGCAGTGGAATCAGGGAGCCAGTCCACGAGCGTCGTCGCGTTCACGTTCTCCATCCCACCGAAGAAGTCGGCCACCGTCGTCTGCGCGTACTTGTCCCACGGATACTCCACGCCGGTGAGGCGCGAGTAGACGTCGAGGAGATCGGTGGTGATGCCGAAGAGCGGCCGCGCCAGCGCACTGTCTTCAGGGTAGACGAAGTAGTCCACCGGGATCCCGCGCCACGAGTCGCCCAGCTTCAGGTAGCGCCCGACCACGAGCGAAACGAGATACGTGGAAGCAGGCTGCTCCTGCGACCAGATCATGGTACGCGTGCCGTCCGCGTGAGCGCTGTCGGCGCGCAGCCGACCGTTGGAGACCGCCGTGTATCCTCCCGGAACGGTGGCAGCGAGCTCCCAGGTCATCTTGTCGTTCGGGTGGTCGTAGGTGGGAAACCAGTAATGGTTGTTGGCGGCCTCGCCCTGGCTCCAGATCTGCCGGTGACGCCTCGGCCTTCCGTCTTCCTGGATGAAGGTGAGCCCGCGCCCGCTCTCGATCCGTGCGTGGTACGTGAGCGTGAAGCGGATCGTATCGGCGAAGGCGGCCGGCGACGCGAGGTGCACTACCAGGGAGTCGCCCTGGCGTGAGACGCCGAGCGAGTCGCCGCGCTCGTCGGTGGCGGACTCGATGCGAAGGAGCGGGCCCGCATCCAGGATGACGGAGTCCATACCGGGGCGCAGCGCCACCAGCGCCGTGGTCACGCGCCCATCGAAGCTCGTGGAATCCCAGTCGAAGCCGGCGAGCTCGATCCGCTGGTGGACGAGGTCGAAGTCGTGCGACGGAGTGTAGCTGTCGTTCGCCATCCGCTCCGTGTTCGACTGCGCGCCCGCGGCGGATGCGGCGGTCGCGAGCGCTGCTGCGAGGAGCGCGCCGGTCAGGAAGGAGAGAGCGAGAAGGTCATGGAGACGGCGCATGACGATCGGATGCAGCGTGAGGCCGGAGGACAGGGGGAGGGCGAGGGGAGACTCGGGCGGGCGGGGCGGAGGAAGCGGGGAGGCATCATCAATGTAACGAGCTGCGAAGGAAGCGCGACCGCACCCATACCATCATGGTGGTTTCCCTGTAGTTTTCACTCGCTGGCGCTCGTCGCCGGCGATCCGCCGCGCAACTGATCAATACATCATCGAGGACCGGCCGCGAACTTCGCTGGCCTGGTGCCACGGCATTGTGGAGAGTGAGGCATGAGCAAGGGAAACGTCACGGCAGAGGAGAGAGCGAACAGCGGCGCCGACGCGAGCGGCTCGCTGGCCGCGACCGACGGGCGAACGGGGAAGGGGTACGACTTTCCGATCACCGACGGTTCCGTTCGCGCGATGGACTTCCGACAGGTGAAGACCGATCCGGAGGACTTCGGCCTGCTCAGCTACGATCCCGCGTTCCTCAACACGGCCGCGTGCCGCAGCTCGATCACCTACATCGATGGCGACAACGGAATACTGCGTTACCGTGGTTATCCGATCGAGCAGCTCGCGGAGAAGTCGACGTTCCTCGAGGTCGCGTGGCTGCTGCGCCACGGTGAGCTTCCCAATGAGACGGAGCTGGACGGCTGGGTGCACGACATCACGTACCGCACTTACGTCCACGAGAACATCAAGGCGTTCCTGCAGGGCTTCCGCTACGATGCGCACCCGATGTCGATGCTCTGCAGCATCGTGGCGGCGCTCTCGTCGTTCTATCCGAGTGCGAAGAACATCCACGATCCGGCGGAGCGCGATCTCTCGTTCATCCGCCTGATCGCGAAGATGCCCACGCTGGCCGCGTTCATCTATCGGCACATCAAGGGGCTCCCCTTCGTATACCCGGATAACGACCTGTCGTACATCGAGAACTTCCTCTCGATGGTCGCCCGCATGAGCGAGCCGCGCTACGAGTCGCGTCCCGTCTTCACGAAGGCGACGGAGATCCTCTTCATACTCCACGCCGATCACGAACAGAACTGCTCGACCACGGCGGTGCGCACCGTGGGGTCCGCACACGCCGATCCGTTCTCGGCGGTGGCTGCGGGGATCGCGGCGCTGTACGGCCCGCTGCACGGCGGCGCGAACGAAGCCGTGCTGCGGATGATCCAGCAGATCGGCACCGCCAAGAACGTCCCCGCGTTCATCGAGAAGGTGAAGAGCGGCGAGGGGCGACTCATGGGCTTCGGGCATCGCGTGTACAAGAGCTACGACCCGCGCGCCCGGATCGTGAAGGCGCTCGCCGACGACGTGTTCAAGGAAGTCGGGATGGACAAGGATCTCGAGATCGCTCTCGAGCTCGAGCGGATCGCGCTCTCCGACGACTACTTCGTATCGCGCAAGCTGTATCCGAACGTGGACTTCTACACGGGTCTGATCTATCGCTCGATGAAGTTCCCGACGGACTTCTTCACGGTGCTGTTCGCAATCGCGCGCACCGCCGGCTGGCTCGCGCAGTGGGAGGAGATGCTCCTCGACAAGGAGCAGAAGATCGCCCGCCCGCGGCAGATTTATACCGGGTACGGGGAGAGGGA
>JBIQLU010000042.1:0-25684 GCA_044463985.1 Gemmatimonas aurantiaca
GGTCCCGGCAGCGTCGCTGCCGGGACCTCTACACATAAAGTACCTGACCCCGTCGTCTCCGTCGTCTACGCGGCGTGCCAGAAGCCGGCGAGCGCTTCGCCGTCGGGGGAGTCGCGAAGTTTTTCGAAGGCGCGCTCGCGGATCTGGCGAATGCGTTCGCGCGTGACGCCCATCAGGGCGCCGATGCGCTCGAGCGTGAGAGCTTCGGTGCCCTCGTCGAGACCGTAGTACAGGCAGAGGATCTTGCGCTCGCGCGGCGTGAGATACTTGCGGAAGGTGCGGTCGATGAACTCGCGCATCAACTTGCAGTCGGTGCTCTCTTCGATCTCGGCACTCTCGACGCCGACGAAACGCTCGCCGAGCGTGGCGGCCTCGCGGTCGGAGCGGTCGATGGGCGAGTCGAGCGAGACTTCGGTGGAGGACATCTGCCGCGCGGCGCGCACGGTCTCCGGCGTTTCATCGAGGAGGCGCCCCACTTCCTGGTCAGTGGGATCGCGCTTCAGCACCTGCGCGAGCACCGTCTCGGCGCGGGCGAGCTTGATGAGCTGCGAGTTCTGGTTGAGCGGGATGCGCACGGAGCGCGTCTGCTCGGCAAGCGCTTTCAGAACGGCCTGTCTGACCCACCACACCGCGTACGAAATGAATTTGACCCCCTGATCGGGGTCGAACTTCTTGACCGCTTTCAGGAGGCCTTCGTTTCCGATCGCCACGAGCTCGCTGAGGTCGAGACCGTGGCCTTGATACTTCTTGACGTACGAGATGACGAATCGGAGGTTGGCCGTGACGAGTCGCTCGGCGGCGAGTTCGTCACCCTGCTGGGCCCGCCGCGCCAGGCGTCGTTCCTCGGCGGGGTCGGCGATGAGGGGAAGCTTCTGGATGTCGTGCAGGTACTGATCGAAAGCCGTGGAGGGTGAAGAACGAAAGAACCCTCTGGAGGACCTACTTTCGGCCACATGCGCCATACTCGCCCCGTTCCTTTTTCGAAGGTAGACGAACCGAGAGCGGCTTCGAGCTCTCAGCCGCCGCAGGACTGCCCGGTGGCCCACGATAACGCCGCATTCCGGTTAGGTCAACAGTAGCGTGCTCTGCCACGCACACCTCAGGTACTGTCAACTTGGCATGGAAACATGCATTACGCGCGTCTACGCGCGATTACCGTCTAAATCGCCCGTAAGCGGTTAGCGTTAAATCGCACCATTTTTGATGCTGAGCACGGCGAGGACCGCATCTTCGTCGATGCGCAGCGACCAATCTGTTTCCGAGCCGGCCATCGTTCCAACCCGCTTGGGAAGCGCAAATTCGGCCTCGCCACGCCGAGCTTTCTTGTCGCTTCGCATGGCCTGAAGCACGCGCTGTGGGTCGATTTCACTCGGACGGCGCGATGGAAGACCTGCCCGCTCCACCGCGTCGCGCACACGCGCGGACGTGCCCGGCTCGGCTACCCCCGCACGCTCGGCGAGCGCGCTCTCCAACACCATTCCGATCGCCACCGCCTCGCCGTGCAGCAGCCCGTAACCGCTCTCGCTCTCGATCGCGTGGCCTATGGTGTGGCCGAAGTTCAGCGTCTTGCGAACGCCGCTCTCCCGCTCGTCGCGCGCCACGACCGCCGCCTTGATCTCCACGCTGCGCGCTATCAGAGCGAGCATTGCCGGACCCGACGTCGTCTCGATCAGCGACGGAAGCTCGGCAACCACCTGCTCGAAATACCGTTCGTCGGCGATGACACCGTGCTTGATCGCCTCGGCCAGCCCCGAGCGGAGCTGCGCTGCAGGGAGCGTCGCGAGCACCGATGGATCCGACAGTACGAGAGCCGGCGGATGAAAAGCGCCTACCAGGTTCTTCCCGGCCGGTGTATCGACTCCCGTCTTCCCGCCCACCGAAGCATCGATCATGGCGAGCAGCGTGGTCGGGATCTGCACCACTGGTATGCCGCGCATGAACGTGGCGGCGACGAAGCCGGCGAGATCGCCCACCACGCCTCCGCCCAGCGCCACTATCGTGGTGTCGCGGCCGCATCCGAGCTCGAGGAGCCGGTCTGTGACGTGCGCCCAGCTTTCGCGAGTCTTGTGCGTTTCGCCGGTCGGTATCGTGACGACATCCACGCGCGCGGCGCCGAACCCGGTCGCCACTCGTTCGGCGTACAGCGGGCCGACCACGTCGTCGGTCACTATCACGTAGCGGTGCGCACGTGCGCGCTCGCGCGCGAGCTCGCCGGCCCGATCGATCGAGCCGGGCGCCACCATCACATCGTAACCGGGAAGCGCGATGGTGCGCGCGTCGCGTGAAGCTACCAGATGACCTCCGCCGCGCCCGCCCTGCGATTCGCCACGCGCGCGAGCACGAAGAGCAGATCGGAGAGTCGGTTCAGGTATCGGATCACGATCGGTGGGACATCGATGTCGTCGCCGAGCGAGATCACCTTGCGCTCCGCGCGCCTGCAGACCGTGCGAGCGACGTGCAGAGCGGCCGACTTGGGAGTTCCGCCCGGAAGGATGAACGCCCTGAGCGGCTCCAGCTCGGCCTCGCCTTCATCTATTGCGTGCTCCAGCTCGGCCACTCGCGCATCGTCGAGACGCGCCTTCTCGAGATACTGTTTGACCTTCTCGCGATCGGGCGTGGCGAGGAGCGCGCCGAGGCTGAAGAGGTCGCGCTGCACCGGCGCCAGCACTTCATCGATGCGCGGCATCATCTCGATCGAGCGCGCGAGCCCGATCACCGCGTTGAGCTCGTCGACATCACCGTACGCGTCCACGCGTGGGTGGCTCTTCGGCACCCTCCCGCCTCCGAAGAGCCCCGTGTCCCCCTTGTCCCCCGTCTTCGTGTAGATCTTCATGCGGGGAATGATACTACAGAAAAGCAGAAAGCAGAAAGCAGAAGGCAGAAAGCAGTGAACTACCTCGGAGGTGAGGGCTGTCTCGCCAGGAGCCGTTCACTGCTTTCTGCTGTCTGCTTTCTGCTTTCTCTCTCACCCCTTCACGAACAACTTCTCCCAGAATTTCCTGTTCGGACTCCGCTTGCGGCGAAGGTGGCCGTTGAAGGCGGAGAAGCGGGTGTGCTCACCGTTGCTCGTCGCGGACTGGAACGACGTGGGAAAGATGTTGGCGAGGTGCTCCTGGAGCCGGTCGGGAGATGCTACCACTTCCTGCGCCTCGCACCAGCGATCGAGCGCCCTGCCCATCACGGCGGCTGTGGGGCGATGGATCGGGTCGCGCTCCAGTCCCGCGTTCAGGATCTCCTCGATCACCTTCGGCACGTCCGGCACCGAGTCGCGAATCGAGCGGAGCGGGCGCCACGTCACTTCATCTATGAGCAGGTCGGTGCAGTCCTCGAAGAAGAGTGGCTCGAGCGAAAGCAGTTCGTACAGAACCACGCTCGCCGCGAACACGTCGCTCTGTCCGTCCACATCCAGCGCGAGTAGCTGCTCGGGACTCATGTAGTGCTTCTTCCCCATCATCAGCATAGGGGTGTCGGCCATCGGGTCCACCGAAGTCGCGGCCTTGGCGATGCCGAAGTCGGCGAGTTTGATGTGGCCATCCCACGTCGCCATGATGTTGTTCGGCGAGACGTCGCGGTGCACGATGTCCAGCCGCTTTCCGTCGGTGCCGACGAAGTTGTGCGCGAAGTCGAGGGCGCGGCACACGCGGCTCGCGATGTACGCGGCGATCACGGGCGGGATGCGCTGCTCCAGCTCACGATGCCGCTCGATCACCATGCGCAGCGTGGGGCCGCTGATGTACTCCATCGCCATGTAGTACTGGCCGTCCACCTCGCCCAGGTGGTAGATCTGCACGATGTTGCCGTGTACCAGGTTGGCCGAGAGCTTGGCCTCGTCGATGAAGAGCTGGAGCCAGGTACTCTCCTTCGCGTAGCGAGGGTGAATGACCTTGAGCGCTACGCGCTTCGCGAAGCCTTCGGGGCCAAGCTGCTCCGCCTCGTACACCGTGGCCATCCCGCCCACCGCTATTTTGCGGAGAAGCCGGAAGGAGCCGGCGTATTCCAGTATGTTGGCTTCTACGGCGTTCTCTTCCACGTGCATATTTCAGGGCACCCTTTGAAGGCCTGCAGCTTGCGCAGCTTGCTAACTCACTCCCGAAGCCAATGACCCCCCATGAGGTCACGGACCTGACGATCATCGGCGGGGGGCCCACCGGACTCTTCGCCTCCTTCTACGCCGGGATGCGCGGCGTCAGCGCCCGCATCGTGGATGCCCTTCCCGAGCTCGGCGGCCAGCTTCTGGCGCTCTACCCCGAGAAGTACATCTTCGACGTGGCCGGCATTCCGCGGATCCTCGCGAAGGATCTGGTGAAGTCGCTTACCGAGCAGGCGCGCCAGTTTTCACCAGGCGTTCATCTGAATCAGCGCGTCGTCGCTCTGGAGGATGACGGCGGCAGCTTCACGCTCGTCACGGAAACGGATCGTTTCCCGACGCGGGCCATTCTGATCGCCGCCGGGATCGGTGCCTTCGCGCCGCGGCGGCTGCCGCAGCCCACGGCCGAACCTTGGTACGGCCGCGGCATCTTCGACCGCGTCACCGACCCGGAAGCCTTCCGCGGACAGCGCGTTCTCATCATCGGCGGCGGCGACTCCGCCTTCGACTGGACTCACCAGCTCGTCGATCGCGCTGCCGAGCTCACGCTGATTCACCGGAGCGATCGCTTCCGCGCGCACGCCGCGACGGTGGCGGCGGTGTCGCAGGCCGTCGAAGCGGGTCGCGCCCGCGTGCTCACCTTCCACGAGCTCGTGGAGGTGCACGGCAACGGCGACGCGCTACACGGCGTCACCATCCGCGACGTGAAGGCCAAGGAGCAGCAGCGCCTCGACGTCGACGTGATCCTGCCGATGCTCGGCTTCGTGAGCGACCTCGGCCCGATGGCCGAGTGGGGCCTGAACCTCGAGAAGAACGAGATCGCGGTGAGCAGCACGATGGAAGCCGGCCGCACCGGCATCTGGGCCGCCGGCGACATCACCACCTACCCCGGCAAGCTGAAACTCATCGCCACCGGATTCAGCGAAGCCGCCATCGCCGTGAACCAGGCCGTCCACTGGATCTACCCCGATAAAAAAGTCGCCCCAGGCCACAGCTCGAACATGGCGATTTTCGGGCAGACGGATGATTGAGGGAAGAAAGCAGCCAGCAGAAAGCAGACAGCAGTGAACGGCTCGCAGGGAGACAGTTCTAACCCCCGAAGTAGTTCACTGCTGTCTGCTTTCTGCTGGCTGCTTTCTCACTCGTATCCCACCCTCGGGTCCGCGGCCGCATACACGAGATCGGTGATCAGGTTCACGAGCACGAAGACCACGCTCAGGAAAAGTACGGTGCCCTGGATCGCGGGGAGGTCGCGGCGGCCGATGGCGTTCACGACGTAGCGGCCGAGGCCGGGCCAACTGAATACGGTCTCGGTGAGGATGCTGCCGGTGAGATAGTAGCCGAAGTCGAGGCCCAGTACCGTGATCACCGGGATCAGCGCGTTGCGCAGCGCGTGGCGCCCGATCACCACGCTCTGGCGGAGCCCCTTCGCCCTCGCCGTGCGAACGAAGTCGCTGCCGAGCACTTCGAGCATCGCCGAGCGCGTCATGCGCGCGAGGAAGGCTATCGATCGGGAGCCGAGTGCGAGCGCGGGAAGTATCAGATATTCGATCCCGCCGTAGCCGGACGGTGGAAGCCAGCGGAGTCCGACCGCCACGAACAGGATGAGGATGAGCCCGACCCAGTAGACGGGGAAGGAGATCCCCAGGTACGCCAGCACGAGCGAGGCACGGTCGAACCAGCCGTTGGGACGTGCCGCGGCCACTACCCCGATGGTGATTCCCACGACCGCAGCCAGAAGCATCGCCGAGGCTGCGAGCTGCAGCGTCTTCGGAAAGCGTTCGCGGATGTCGCGCGTGATGGGACGATTCGTGATGTACGAGCGTCCGAGGTCACCGCGCAGTACGCCGCTCGCGTAGTGTGCGAACTGGACGTACAGAGGTTCGTCCAGCTTCAGCTCCGCGCGCAGACGGGCTATGGTGGCCGAGTCCGCGCGCTCGCCGACCATCTCGGTCACGGGATCGCCCGGCGCCACGTAGAGCAGAGCGAAGACCACCACCAGCACGCCCACGAGCGTGGGGATGGCCAGGAGCACGCGGCGCGCGAGGAAGGCGAGCATCAGTTGGCCGCGGCGGTCTCGCTCCGATGTATGCTCACGTGCTCGAAGCGCTGGCCGTTGAAGATCACGGGCACCTCGAAACCCTGGATCCAGGGCTGCACGGCGTACAGCTCGTTGTAGAAGAAGAGATAGAGCATCGGCGCGTCCGCGAACGCGAGCGAATCGGCCGTGCGATAGAGTCGGAAGCGGGTGCTGTCGGCCGATGTCCTGCGCGCGCGGGTGACGATGCTGTCGAAGGCCGCGTTCTGGTAGTACGACACGTTGCCGCCCACTCCGCGGTTCGCGCCGTGGAGCAGCGGGTAGAGAAAGTTCTCGGCGTCCGGGTAGTCGGCGTACCAGTCCTTGAGGATCATGTCGGTTTCGCCCTTCCACGCCGCTTCGCGTGCGGCGTTGGCATCGCGCTGCACGATCTTGACCCGTATGCCGACTTCACCGAGATACGCCTGGATCGACTGGGCGATGCGCGCCTGCGTCTCATCGGTGCCGTGCCAGAGTTCCACGTCGATGCCGTTTGGATGGCCAGCGGCTGTGAGTAGCTGCTTCGCCTTCGCCGGGTCGTAGGCGTATGGTGCGCGCGTGGTGTCGGCGCCGTCGAGCGAAGGCGGGATGACGCCGGCGGCCAGCCGGCCGCGCCCGCCGAGGATGTGCTCGAGAATGGCATTCACGTCCACGGCGTGGTTGATCGCCTGCCGTACGCGTACGTCCTTCAGCGGGCCTCGAGTCGTGTTGATGCCCACGTACCAGAGGCGGAGCGCCGGTGCCGAAACCAGGCGCGCTTTCTTCTCGTCCGTGTTCTGCCAACGCTGCGTCTCCGCTTCGGGAACGTAGAGGAGGTCCACGTTCCCGCTCTCGAACTCGGCCACGGCCGTGCTCTTCTCCGGGATGATGCGAGCCATTAGCGAGTCGGCCTCCGGTGCACCATCCCAATAGTCCGCGTTGCGCGCGAGGAGGAGGTAGTCGTCATGCTTCCACTCCACGAACTTCCACGGGCCGGTGCCGACCGGGTGTTGACTGAAGTCGGGCGGAACGGAATCCGGGGTGATGAACGCCACCGGCATCGCGAGGAGCTTGGGGAAGGTGGCGAGTGCGGTATCGAGCGCTATCACGACGGTGGAATCGTTGGGCGCCGAAAGCCCGCGGATGCTTTTCGCCTTGCCGTCGGCGAAGGCGCGGGCGCCGGCGATCGGGTAAAGCGGCCACGGGCGTCCGCCTCTCGTTTCCGGATCGAGGACGCGCTGGAAGCTGTGCACCACCTGCTCCGCGGAGAACGGCGTGCCGTCGTGGAACTTTACTCCGCGCCGAAGGTGAAAGGTGTATACTTTCCCATCGGGTGAAACGTCCCAGCTCCTCGCCAACCCCGGTGCGAGTCTGGCATCGGGGGTGAAGCGCGTGAGGCCGTCGAAGATGTACGAAACCGCCCGGCCGGTCGGAACGTCGGTCGAGAGAGCCGGATCGAGCGAGCGGGGGTCGTACGTATCACGGGAGTCGATGAGCGTGTGGCGTTGCGGGGCCGACTCCGCGCCGCGACAGGCTGCCAGCGCAACGACGGCGGCTACGATGAGGTGGCGCGTGTTCATGAAGGATCTGCTGACTGCGGATGGGAATAGTGGAGCGCGGAGTGGCCGCGCCAACCCGGGAAAGAACGTTGACAGGGTGCACGGAAGGCGTGAACTTACCGGGCCCCAAGTGAAGCGTCAATCGTGAGTTACGTCCTCTGCGTCGACGACCACGAGGATATGCGCCTCATGCTGCGCGAGGTCCTCGTATCGGCCGGGCACGAAGTGAGCCTGGCTCCGGACGGGCTCTCCGCGCTCGCCTCCATTCAGGAGCGCGAGCCCGACATCCTCGTGCTCGACCTCATCATGCCCGGCATGTCCGGGATCGACGTCTGTCGCTCGGTGAAGCTGAATCCGTTCACGGCACGGATCCCTGTCCTGATGCTCACCGCGCGTGGCGGAGTGGAACACAAGGTGGCCGCCTTCGAGGCCGGTGCCGACGATTATCTCGCGAAGCCCTTCGATCCGCGCGAGCTCCGTGCTCGCATTATAGCACTCCTCCGCCTCACGCGCCGCGAAGGCGATCGCAATCCCACGAGCGGGCTCCCCGGCGGCCACGCCATCGAAGACGAGATCGCGCGGCGCGCCGAACTGCACGAGCCGTTCTCCATCTGCTACATCGACCTCGACAACTTCAAGCCGTTCGCCGACACTTTCGGCTTCAGCATAGCCGACATGGTGATTCGCGACATGGGCCAGGCCATCCGCGCGGCGGTGGAAGGCGTGGGAAGCCATGACGATTTCGTGGGCCACATCGGCGGCGACGACTTCATCGTGGTCACCTCCAACACCGATGCAGAAGCGCTCGCGCGCGCCTGCGCGGAGCGCTTCGTGGATGTGGCTGTGAGGGCAGTCGGCGAGGAGGCGGTGCGACGCGGTCACTTCATGGGAATCGACAGGGAGGGACGGGCTCGCGAGTTCCCCATCGCGCGATTGTCGGCCGCCATACTTCGCGTGGAGCCTGAGCGCTGGATCTCGGTGAGCCACATCGGCGCGCTGGCCGCGGAGATGAAGCGCCGCGCGAAGCAGCGCGGGCCTGGAACCATCCTGGTTCAGGCAGTCTGATGGCCGCACCGCAACCGGAGCGCGAGCGCAGCGCCTCGTCGTACTACTATCGTCGCGACCTCTCTGCTCGCGAGTTGCTCGTACCGGCGCTGATCGGCGCGGGCATCGGCATGGCCGCCTTCTATCTCGCTCGCATCGTCGAGCAGCGCACCCCGCTCGTTCCCATGGAGGATCGGTCCGGGCCGCGGCGTGACCGTGGCACGCGCCCCCACCTCTCCTCACGCGCGTGATCCGTCGGCTCCTCCTCGCGCTCGCGCTCATCACGATTGCAGGTACCGCGCGAGCGCAGGCGCTCGCGTGCGGTTCCGGGGATCGGGAGATAAACGGCGTGGAGTTCACCGGGAACGGCCACTACCGCGACAGCGAGCTGGGGAACGCGATCGTGACGACGCCATCCAGTTGGGCGCGGCGCGTGATCGGCCTCCCGCTCGGAGCTCGACACTGCCTCGACTCGCTGGAGCTGCAGCGCGATGCGGTGCGGCTGCGTCTCTTCTACCGGCAGCGTGGCTACTACGAGACCGCGGTGAAGACGAGCATCGAAGACGTGAGCCAGCGCGCGGTGAAGGTCGGCTTCGCCGTCGACGAAGGTCCGCCGGTGATCATCGATTCTCTCGTGGTGGCCGGGCTCGACTCCGTGGCGCCTCGCTCGCGCGCTCTGCTCGAGCGCCGGCTCTTCGCGCTGCGCGGGAGGGTGTACGACAAGCTCGCGCTGCAGGCGGCCATAGACAGCACTGTAGACTGGCTGCAGAACCTCGGCTACGCACACGCGGTCCAGCCGCTGCGCGACATCACCGTCGATAACGAGAGCGACGCTGCCTCGATCCAGCTCACCTTCATCACCGGACCGCTGGCCCACATCGGCAACGTGGCGTTCGATCTGAGCGCGCTGAACGAGGGTGCCGCGCCGGAGATAGACAGCGGCACCGTCGGCAAGCTGCTGTCGTTTCATCCGGGCGATCTGTACCGGCAGAACGAGCTGCTCCGCACACAGCGCGACCTCTACGGGCTGGAGACGTATCGCCGGGTGAACGTGGAGCTCCTCCCGGACAGCCTTCAACCCAGTGACACTTCGCTCACGGTCATGGTGCGCCTGGGCGAGTCGAGGATGTACTCGATGCGCCTGGGCGCTGGCTGGGCGACGCTCGACTGCGCGCGCGCCCAGGCGCGTTTCACCGACCGCAACTTTCTCGGCGCGGCCCGACGGCTCGAGCTGAACGCGCGGTTGTCGCACATCGGCCTCTGCACGGGCAATGTTCGCAACGACCCGTTCAGCAACAAGCTGAACTACTTCACCAGCGCGACGCTGCGCCTGCCCGCGCTCTTCGGGCCGCGCAACATCCCCTCGCTCACCATCTTCAGCGAGCGCGCGTCGGAGTACCGTACGTATCTGCGCACCACACCGATCGGCGGCGCGGCGCAGATCACTCGCGACCTGAGCCCCCGAATCACCAGGCCGGGGCTCCCGCTCACGCTCGGCTACCAGGTCGAGTACGGACGCACCGAAGCAGGGCAGGCGGTATTCTGCCAGCTCTTCAACCGGTGCAGCGTCGCGGACATCGACAGACTGCAGCAGAACAGCAGCCTGCAGGTGCTGAGCGCCGTGCTCGTGCGCGACAGGACGAACGACGTGCTCGACCCCTCGCGCGGCTCGCAGCTCCACTTCGAGCTGCGCAGCGGATTCACGTCGGTGGACACCGGCGGCGGTTCGTTCTTCAATCGCGTGATGGCGGAAGCCTCGGTTTACCGCCCCACGAGCGAGCGCTCCGTGCTCGCTGCGCGGGTCGAGGCGGCCACCGTGCTGGAGGGCTTCTCGTCCGCCGGAGCCACGAGCTTCGTGCCGCCGCAGCAGCGGCTCTACGCGGGCGGCCCCAACACCGTGCGCGGCTACAGCCAGAATCTGCTCGGGCCCGTGGTCTACATAGTCGACGAGTCCCAGACTCACGTGGACGAATTCGGGAATCGCGTAGTGGATACCGACGCGACCATCCGGCAGTACTCGCCGACCGGCGGCAACACGCTGGTGATCGGCAACGTCGAGTGGCGAATCCGGCCGCCGTTCCTGAGCGATGCGCTGCAGTTCGCCACGTTCGTCGATGCCGGTGTAGTGTGGGATCGTGGACGAGCTGATGTGCCGAGCGTGCGCTTCGATGACATCCGCGTGACACCCGGTGTGGGGCTCAGAGTCAACTCGCCGGTCGGACCCTTCCGCGTGGACCTGGCGTACAATCGCTATCCGCTCTCCGAGGGGTCGGTGTATTATCTGGGCTCGGACAACACGCTGCGCTGCGTGAGCAGGCCGCGGAATCCGGGCGTGGGCGGCGGTGTGGGACCGATCGTGAGCACGAGCTGTCCGCAGACCTTCACACCCGTGCAGAGCGGCTCCTTCTTCAACAGGCTGACCTTCAACTTCAGCATCGGACAGGCCTTCTAGTGTCGCGCCGCCGACTCGTCGCGCTACTGAGCGGGAGCATCATGCTCTTCCTCGGCCTCGTGGTGGTCGCGGTGGTAGTCGCCATTACCCAGACGCCGTTCGGCAGGGAGCGGGTGCGCGACTTCGTCATGGCGAGAGTCACGTCATCGCTCGGAGAGCGCGGCTCGGCGTACATCGGCACGATCGGCGGGAATCTCTTCACGGGCGTGGAGATCGATTCGCTGGAGCTGCGCGACGACGAGGATTCGCTCTTCGTGGCCACGGGACCCGTGAGCCTCCGCTTCGATCCTCGCGACGTGCTGGACCGACGACTGCGGCTCTCGTATCTCGAGGTGATGCGTCCCGTAGTGAATCTCAGGCGCCACGCGGACAGATCCTGGAACTTCAAGCACATCTTCCCGCCGTCCGAAGAGAAGCCGGGATCGATAGTCGCGCGAGCGCGGCGCGTGCAGGAGGCGCGCTTCGGCGATCTCATCACGATCGACAGCGCGGTGATCCGCGGCGGTACCGTCATTCTCACGGAGCCGTGGGATCCTCCGGATTCGCTGAAGGGCGCACGCCGCGACAGCGCCGTGCGGGTAGCGCTGGCCTCGGATGACCACGAGATCCGTCGTAGCGCCGAAGGGCTGAAGCAGACGAGGCGCTGGACCCACCTCGAGCTTCGTTCGCCGGGCGTGCGCATCGCCGATCCGGCGACACCGGGCCGGCACGTGTCGATCGGGCGACTCTCCGTGACGGAGAACGACCCTCCCTTTCGCTTCCGCGAGGCGCGAGGCGAAGTACGCATCATGGGTGATTCGGTATGGTTCGAGCTGGCGCACTTCGCACTGCCCGGTTCCGCGGGGAGCGCCAGCGGGAAGGTGTGGTGGGGAGGGGACGATCCCACCCGCTACGATGTGAGCGTCACAGGCGACTCCGTCTCGCTCTCCGACGTGGACTGGATTCATCCCGGGATACCGCGCACGGGCGGCGGACGTCTGAATCTCACCATCCGGAACGATCCGAAGGATCTGCACGTCCTCGAGTACGCGATCAGCGACATGGACGTGCGTTCGATGCGCTCGCGCCTGCGCGGCGACATGACGTTCGGTGTGGGCGGCCCGGTGCTCGTGGTGAAGGACGTGAAGCTGGAGCTCGCGCCCGCCGACTTCGATCTCCTTCGCAGCTTCAACGAGGGGCCGTTTCCGGTGGACTGGCAGGGTACGATCACGGGTCGCGTGAACGCGCGAGGTGGTCCCGTGAATCGCTGGACGGTGGACGACGCCCACCTGCTCTTCCGCGATGCGAACGTACCGGGTGCCGTCACCGAGTTCACCGCGCGCGGCGGGCTCGACATACTCTTTCCCTCGCTCGCGAAGTTCCGCGCGCTGCGGGTCGACGCGAGCCGTGTCGATCTGCGAACGCCCCGTTTTCTCTTCCCGGATTTTCCGCGTCTCGCCGGTACGATCGCGGGAACGGCCACGCTCGATTCCGTGTGGACCGACGTGCGATTCCGCGATGGCGACTTCACGCACGAAGACGGAGCCGGTCTCCCTTCGCACCTCACCGGGGGCGGCCGCATCACCTACGGCGAGGAAGCGATGGCGTTCGACGTGAGCCTGCAGGCCTCACCGCTCTCGCTCACCACGCTGGCGCAGTCTTATCCGATGCTGGCGCTTCGAGGGCCGTACCAGGGGAGCATCCGCGCGCAGGGTACGCTCGGCGATATGGACCTCGCGATATCGCTCGACGGCGCCGGCGGCGCGATGGCGGTGGATGGCCACTTCGATTTCGCGGAGCCCGGATACGCTGCGCGCGGGATGGGGAGCGTGAGCGCACTCGACCCGCGCGTGCTGCTCGAACGACCCGAGCTCCCGCCTGCGCGCCTCACGGGGAGCTACTCGATCGACCTGGCGGGCGACTCGCTGGCGAATCTCGCGGGGAGCGCCTTCCTCGATCTCGACAGTGCGCGGGTCGACTCGCTCGCCGTCACGCGTTCGACGGCGGCGCTCTCGTTCGGCGACGGGCGGATGAGCGTCGACACGCTGCGTCTCACCACCAGCGCGGCGGACATCCAGGCTTCGGGCGCACTGGGGCTGGCTGCAGGCGTGGTGGACACCCTGCACTACAGCGTGGTGCTCGATTCCCTGGGTGGGCTGCGACCGTATCTGCTCCCCGGTACCGGCGGCGCGCCGCCGCTGCGCGCGGTCGCCGGCTTCGATTCCTTTTTCGGCGACAGCATACAGGCGCCGAGCGCGGAGGAGCTGCGACGCGCACTGCGTGATTCGCTGGCGGGGAGCATGCGCAGTCGCGGCACTCTGGTGGGATCGATCGCGAATCTCGAAGCGCGTGGCTCGCTTCTCGGCAGCGAACTCTTCGCTTCCGGCAACTTCGCGAGAGCGCTCGCGGGCGACTATGCCTTCGCCGATCTGCCGAACGATGCCCGCGGCTTCCTTCGAGTGGAGCTGGACTCTCTTCGCGTCGGCGGCGTACGACTCGACACGGTCCGCTCCGCCCTCGAGATGAGCAGTCGCTCGAGCGGAACGCTCGGCGTGCTCGTGACGAGCAGCGACCCTCTGGGCAGCTTCCGGGGCTCCACGCTCGGGAGCTTCGCGAGGGTGGGCGATTCGCTGATGGTGGCGCTCGACAGCGCGGCGCTCGACGTGGCCGATGCGCGTTGGACACTCCCGTCGCCTGCTCATGCGACGTTCGACGGAAGCGGCGTCTGGCTCGACTCGCTGGTACTGCGCAGCAGCACCGGAGGGATGCTGGCGCTCCGCGGCGACTTCCCCGTGAGCGATTCGCTCGGCGCGGCGTTCGTGGCCGACAGCGTACCGCTGGCGCACCTGGGCGCGCTCGTGCAGAGCAGCGACTCGCTGCACGGCTTCGCCACGTTCTCTGCGCTGCTCTCGGGAGTGCGCGAGTGGCCGGTGCTGCAGGTGGATGGCCGCTTCTCCGGACTCCGCTATGGCGGCCTTCGTTTTCCGTTCTTCACGATGCGCGGCGACTACCGCGATCGCGCGCTCCGCTCGGAGCTGGCGGTCTATCGCAACGGTCGTACGGCGCTCGAGGCGAACGTGGCGATTCCGATGAACCTCGCGCTCGCGCGCGTGCCGCAGCGGATGCTCGACGACTCGCTGAGCGGAAGCGTGGTGGCCGACAGCGTGGACCTCGCCATCATCCAGGCGATAGCGCCGCAGTTCGAGGATGTTCGCGGAGCCGCGTCCACGCACATGACCATCGGCGGAACCTGGGCGCACCCCTGGGTGGCCGGCAACTTCCGGATGAGAAACGGGGTAATGCGGGTTCCGGCGGGTGGGATCACGCTGCGTGACGTCAACGCCGACATCGCCTTTCAGCCGGACAGCGTGAAGATCGAGCGACTGTCGATGGCCAGCGGGAGCCAGTCGAGCAGTTCGCTCTCGCTCACGGGGAGCGTGTCGGTTCCCAACTACCGCGACCGCCGCTCGCTCGGCTTCGACCTCGAGATGCGCGCGCGCGCCTTCGAGGCGGTCGACCTCAGAACGCTGGCGCGTCTCGAGATGAGCGGAGCGCTCCAGCTCGGAGGAACCTTCGAGCGGCCGATCCTGGGTGGAACGATGAGCATCGACCGCGGCACGCTCTACATCTCCGACATCAGCCAGAAGCAGGTCGTGAACCTGAACGATCCGGAGTTCTACAACATCGTCGACACCAGTCTCGTGGCGAACCGCGGCCTTCTCGAGGCGCTCCCTCCGGACCTGGACAGCGCGATAAGCAATCTTCGCGTGCCGAGCCTCGACGTACGGATCGGCGACGATGTCTGGCTGCGTTCGCAGGAGGCGAACATCAAGCTCGCCGGCAACGTGGACATCTCGAAGCAGGGGAACCAGCGGCTGGAGAGCGGCACGCTCCGGGTGAGCCGCGGCACCTATCGGCTCGACCTCGGCGTGGTGCAGCGCACCTTTCAGGTGGACAGCGGCTTCGTGACGTTCTACGGTGATCCGCACA
The DNA here is from genome assembly GCA_044463985.1 of Gemmatimonas aurantiaca. Lineage (GTDB taxonomy): Bacteria > Gemmatimonadota > Gemmatimonadetes > Gemmatimonadales > Gemmatimonadaceae > JADGGM01. The sequence continues at coordinate 15,168 of JBIQLU010000042.1, forward strand.
TTCCCGCGGAGCTCAACGTGCGCGCCACCTACACGGTGCGTCAGGCGAGTCGCGAAAGCGGACAGGATGTGAAGATCGTTGCGCACATCGGCGGCACTCTTTCGCAGCCGCGCCTCGAGCTGTCGAGCGAGGAGCGGATCCCCCTGTCGAACACCGAGATCCTCAGCTACCTGGTGTTCGGGCAGCCATCCTTCGTGTCGGCGAGCAGCGACAACAGCTCGCTGCGCCCGGTGGCGGCCGCACTGCTGCCGAGCATGGGCGCCGTGCTCGAGCGCGCGCTCGCCGATCAGATAAGCTTCATCGACTACGTGCAGGTGCAGACCGGAGCCACCGGCGATCAACTGACCGGGCAGGGGTACGGCTCCGCGGCTGCGAACGTTCTCTCCGGCACGCGCATCGGCGTGGGCAAGCAGGTGGGCGAGCGGACTTTCGTGACGGTGAACGCGGGACTCTGCGGGCTCGGCGGCCTGGGTGGATCGCAGGCCACCGGAGCGTCGTTCGAGAAGGCGTTGGGGGTCACCGTCGAGCACCGCCTCAACGACGGGTTCTCGGTTCAGGCGAGCATGGAGCCATCGTCTGCAGCGCTGCAGTGCCGCCCGGGATTCGGCGCATCGGACATCGGGAACCGTCCGCCGCAGTATGGATTCGACATCTTCCGCGAGTGGAGCTTCTGAGCCAGCCGGTTCTGCTCATCGCCAATCCCGCCGCGCGGCGCACGGCAGCTCTGCTGCCACGAGCGCGGGAAGCGTTCGCCGCCGCGGGCGTGGCGTGCGAGCTCGCGCCCACCGAGCGTCCGGGCCACGCCGCGGAACTGGCCGCCGGGATCGCGGCGCGCGAGACGCGCGATTTCGCCGCAGTCTACGTGCTCGGCGGTGATGGCACTGTGATGGAAGTGCTTGGCTCGCTGGCGCACAGCGGGATCCCGGTCGGAATAGTGCCGGGCGGTACCGGCAATCTCGTGGCGCGCTCGCTCGGCATCCCGCTGGACACTTCCCGTGCGGTCCGCGCGCTCGTACACGGCAGAGCCAGAACCATGGATCTCGGTATCACGGGTGGCGGACACCGTTTCGCGTTTTCCGCGGGCGCCGGAGTGGACTCGAGGATGATCGCGGAGACGAGCGCGCGCGCGAAGCGCAGCTTCGGCGCGGCCGCGTACGCGTTCACGGCCCTCCGCTGTGCGCTCGCGCCGCGCCCCTTCGAGCTGCGGGCGGTGGTGGACGGAGCGGTGGTCGAGCGTACGGCGAGCGCCGTGATGGTGGCGAACTCCGGTGGGGTGCTGAACGATCTCATCACACTCGGTCCGGGGATCCGGAACGACGACGGTCTGCTCGATATCTGCATTTTCTCACCGCGTGGCAGCGTACAGGCAGCAGCGGTGGGCTGGCGTCTCTTCACGGCGCGCTTCGATGGCCACCCGGCCATGTTTCATCGTGCCGCCAGGGAGTTCAGGATCGAATGTGATCCCCCGCAGATCCTCCAGGCCGACGGCGAACTTCTGGGCGAGACACCATTCGAGGCGCGTGTAGAGGCGGGCGCCGCGAGCGTGCTGGTCCCCGATCCGTGATTGACCGGCCACCTCGCGCGTCCATACATTCGAGAGCCACAGGCAATCCGGAGGTAGAGATTCCCACCACCCTGCGCACACTGAGATGACCGAGCCCTCGAAGGGCCGGGCCGCGTCCGGCTTCAGCGAGTCCGACGCGGTCGAGCTCCTTGCGGGACTTCCGCCGGAAAAGGTGCGCGCCGTGCATGCGCTCCTTCGCGAGCGCGGCCGGCTCAGCGAACGCTGCCGCCGGGTGATCGAGACCACGAGCGACGCGCTGGTCATCACCGATCGCGACAGGGTGATCGCATTCGCGAACCCCGCCGCGCACGCTCTGTTCGGCTTCCCCGGCAACGAGCTGGTGGGGAAGCGCGTTGCGGACATCGTTCCCGCCGAGGTACACGAGGACATCGCCGAACGCGAGAGCGCCGCGCTGGCAGGCATGCCACAGCAGTACGAAACGGTGGTCCGCCGGGCCGACGGCGAATGTCGTGCGGTGGCGGTGAGCACGGCACCGCTTCGCGAGGGCGGTGATGGCGGGATAACCGGCGTGGTCGCCTCGCTGCGCGACATTACGAGCGAACGACTCGCGAGCGACGCGGTGGCGCGCTCGGAGGCGCGCTACCAGCGCCTCGTGGAAACCGCGCCCGACGCGATCTTCACCGTCGACATGGAAGGGCGCCTCACGTCGGTGAACCGTGCCTTCGAGGAAGCGCTCGGTCGCGGACGCGACGAAGTGGTGGGTACGCCATTCGCGGAACTGCTGGACGGCTCGCAGCGCGCGATCGTCGTGCAACTCCTCGCCGATACGGCAGCGGGGAATCGGTCGCAGGCCGAGGTGCGATATCGTGACAGGCGCGGCGAACTCTGTACGGGAGCCGTGACGGCCACACCGGTGGTGGAAGATGGCGAGATTCGCGGCTGCCTCGGAATCGTGCGTGACGTGACCGGTGAACGCCGCCTGGCTGATCAGCTCCTGCAGCGGGAGAAGCTCGCCGCCGTTGGGCAGCTCGTGAGCGGCGTGGCGCACGAGCTGAACAACCCGCTCGCGGGCGTGCTCGCGTTCGCGCAGCTCCTGGAGACCGCGCCGGGGAGCGAGGAGGAGCAGCGCGAAGCGGTTCGCGCGATCCACAAGGAAGCGAAGCGCGCGGCGAAGATAGTCGCGAACCTCCTGCTCTTCGCCCGCGACCGGGATCCCGAACGCACACGCACCGACCTCAACGCCGTTCTGGTCGACGCGCTGGAACTGCGTCGCTACGTTCTGCGCACGCAGCAGGTGGAGGTCGTGACGGAGTTCGACCCGGCGCTCCCGGCGGTGTGGGCCGACCCGTTCCAGCTCCAGCAGGTGGTTCTCAATTTCATCACGAACGCCGAGTATGCGCTGAAGGGAGTGGAGCGTGAGAAGCGCGTCACGCTGCGAACGTGGTTCGCGAACGATCGGGTGTGTGCGAGCGTGGCCGACAATGGCATCGGTATCGACACAGAGGTGATCGACAGGGTCTTCAATCCGTTCTTCACCACGAAGGAAGTGGGCGAGGGCACCGGTCTCGGGCTCTCCATCTCGCACGGAATCATACGGCAGCACGGCGGCCACATCGGAGTGGAATCGGCGGTGGGGGAAGGTGCGACTTTCACCATCGATCTGCCGCTGTCACCGCTGGCGGCCGCGAAGCCCGAGTCGGCAACGGCAGGCGTGCGACGCGGCAGCGCATCCGGCAACTTCCTCATCGTGGATGACGAGCCTTCCATCCGGCGCGCGCTCGTGCGCTATCTCGTGCGCGAGGGGCATGCGGTGGATACGGCCGCGAGTGGCGAGGAGGCGCTGGTGCAGATGGCCGGTAAGCGCTACGACGCGATTCTCCTGGACCTGCGCATGCCGGATACGGCGGGGCAGCGTGTCTTCGAGCGCCTTCGCAGCGAAGATCCCGAGCACGCGGCGCGCGTCGTGTTCGCAACGGGCGATGCGGAGGGCGACGGCGTACGGGAGTTTCTGCGCGACGCCGAGCGGCCCTTCGTGAGCAAGCCGTTCATGCTTCCTTCGGTGGTGCGGCTGCTCTGTGACGTTGCCGCTTATCGGATCAACATCAACGAGCGCTCGAGCGCTCGTCGCATGAAGGTGACCAATGGCTGACGGGGGAGACCGCGACACGATGACGTGTCGCGCATGCGGTCGCGACGAACGTGCCTCGGAAGGCTACCCGTGTGCGGAATGCGGTACGTTCATCTGCCTCATGTGCAACTTCCGCGGTGTCACGCACTGTGCGAAGTGCGCCGCGAAGCTCGAGCCACCGACGGCGGGACCGGCGGCCCAGGCATGAACGGCGCTGCGCTCCTGCGCCGCCGATTCGCGATCGGCGACCGCGCGTTCACCGTGCTCGGTGAATCGATCTTCGACGAACGGAGCGGCGAGTGGAACGCTCGGCTCCTCTTCGTGCCGCTCGATCACTCGCTCCCGCGCGGCGTCGCTTCCGAACCGCTGGCGCGTGCGCGCAGGCGTGATGAAGTGGAGCGCAAGCTGCGGGGTGTGAGCGACCGGGCGATCGTGGGCGCATTCCGATCGATCGTCCTGCCCCTGCCGCGCCGAACCAGGGCGCGTTGACCGCCCTCTACGCTACTACCGAAGATGAGTGAAGAGAACGAGATGGTGCTGGTGCGCTCGGCCGTCGCACCGCTGAACGCGGAACCGACACTCCGCAGCGAGCAGCTTTCGCAGCTTCTGGAGGGGCACACGGCCGAGGTGCTGGCCGAGCAGGGCACGTGGCTCCGCATCCGGGCAGCCGACGGCTACGAAGGATGGATCAATCGCGGCTACCTGTACGAGGAGAGCGCTGGTGCAGTCGTGGCGCGTTACTCGGCGAGGCGCCTTTCGATCGGCTGCATCATCCGCGAGAAGGGCGGTCCGGCGCGCGCGCTCCCCGTGGGCGCATATGCGAGCGACGATGCATCGGTGGAGAGCGGCCGGGCGCTGACGCCCGACGAGCTGCCGCGCCGCTTCCCTCGCGAGCCGGACTCGATCGCCTCGAGCGCGCTCTCGCTTTTCGCCGGTACGCCGTACGAATGGGGAGGGATCACTCCCTGGGGCGCGGACTGCTCCGGCTTCGTACAGACGGTGTTCGGTCTTCACGGCATCGAGCTACCACGCGACGCGCGTCAGCAGATCGAACACGGTTCCCCTGTCGAGGGTGGAGTCGAGTCGCTCCAGCCCGCCGATCTGATCTTCTTCTCTGAACGCCCCGATCGCACAGCGACCCACGTGGCGATCGCGCTCTCCCCCACCGCCATCGCCCACGTCGCACTCGGTCGCGGCGGCCATTCCGTCGAACAGATCACCCCTCCCTCCGACGCCTACGTGCGCGAGTTGATGGGGAGAGTGGTGGGGGTGAGGCGGTACTGAGGAGGGAACAGGACAACAGGAGACAGGAAACAGAAACTGCACACCAGTCCCTGTCGTCCCCGCGAAAGCGGGGACCCATGTTCGGCCGAGCAACATGGATGCCCGCTTTCGCGGGCATGACCTGATGGGTGTGCAGTTCCTGTTTCCTGTCTCCTGTGTCCTGTTTCCTTCTCTCCTCAGCTCACCAACCCGCCACCCACGGGCGTCATCTCGCTGCGCACGTGGAGTTTCACGTCGCCGTGGAGGACGCCGTCGAGCGTGACCTGCATCGAGTAGCTGCCGGAGGAATCCAGGGGGAGGTCGAGGGCGGCGATGAGTGGGAAATCCATCTCCGTCACGCCGGTGGGCGGCGCCCCGATGTTCAGCTCGCCGTTGGATGACCAGAGTTCGTCACCCTCCGGATTCAGCCAGGCGAGGGTGATCACGTGCGTGCCGACATCTTCGAGTCCACCCTTGAGGCGTACCACGAAGTGCGCGCGCGGGTGCACGGTGGGGAGGCCGCCCACCTGCACGGCGTCGAAGACGCCGAGCACGTTCAGCTTCCCTTCCTGCGAGAGATTGGCGGCGTCGGCGAAGAGCGCGAAGGAGATGTGCATCGGCGGAAGTTAAGTCCCGACGTGGGAGAGGGGCCAGTGCGGTGCCGGCCGCGGAAAGGAGATTCGTCTCGCCAGCGCAGTAGCGGCCGCGCTCGCGGAAGGTCTAGCTTTCACGAGTGATCTCGTGCCCCTTCACACTCGTGCCAGCAGAATCGTGAAGCTCGTTCTCTTCGACATCGACGGAACGCTGCTCTGGAGCGACGGCGCCGGCCGTCGCGCCATGACCGCCGCCCTGACCCACGTTTTCGGCGGCGCCGGCCCCACCGACTACCGCTATGACGGCAAAACCGATCCCCAGATCGTGCAAGACCTCATGCGCCTCGAGGGGCACAGCGAGGAGGTGATCGCCGGGCGCATGGCGCCGCTCATGGAGTACTACCTGAAGGGTCTGGAGAGCGAACTGGCTGCCGGGCTCCACGCGCATCTGTTCGACGGAGTTCCCGAACTGCTGGACGCTCTCGAGGAACAGAGCGAGATCGTACTCGGTCTCCTCACCGGCAACCTGCACGCTGGCGCCGCACTCAAGCTTCGCTCGGCGGGGATCGACATGGCACGATTCCGGATCGGAGCGTTCGGCTCCGATCACCATCATCGACCGGAGCTTCCGGCGATCGCGCAGCGTCGCGCGAAAGAGGAACTCGGCTTCGACATACCCGGTGCCGCGATGGTGGTGATAGGTGATACACCCGCGGACATCGAATGCGGCAGAGCCATCGGAGCGCGCGCGGTCGCCGTGGCCACGGGCCGCTACTCGGTGCAGGAGCTGGAGAGCCACTCGCCGCTCGCCGTCTTCCCGACGCTCGCCGACACTGACGCAGTGGTGCAGGTGATCCTCGATGCGTGAGGTCGAAGTCAAGGCGGTGGTGGATGACTGGGATGCACGGCGCGACCTCGTCGTGAAAGCGGGAGGGCAGCTCGAATTTTCGGGAAGGCTGGAGGATCGGCGCTACGACACGCGCTCCGGAGAGCTCGCGTCGCGCGGCGAGGTGCTGCGCGTGCGCGTTTATCGGAGCGCCGACACGGTGCGCGCGGAAATCGGCTGGAAGGGACCGACTTCGCAGGAGAACGGATACAAGGTGCGCGAAGAGCTGGGCGCTGATACGCTCGATCCCGCGACTTTCGCTCTCATTCTGCACAGGCTCGGCTACGTGGTGAACCAGGCCATCGATCGCGAGATCGAGCAGTACGATCTGAACGGCACCACTGTTCGCTTCGAGCGCTACCCGCGCATGGATGACCTCGTGGAAGTGGAAGGCACGCCGGCAGGGATCGAGAACGCCGTGGCAGTGCTCGGGATGCCGCGCCCGGAGTTCACCGCCGAGCGGCTTCCCAGATTCGTGCGCCGCTACGAGGAGCGCACCGGCCTGCGGGCGGCCATCAGCGATGCGGATCTCTCCGACGGCTCATCCGAAGCCGGTCGTTCCGATGGCTGAACTTTCTGCACCGCTCCGTGCGACGGTTCACGGATTCGTCCGCGGTCACGACATCGACGGCGATGCCGTGATCACGTTCGAGCGTGAATCGCTGCTGCTCCAATCGGGGCGAGTGCGCGTCGCGCTTCTCCTTCGTTCGTTGGACGGCTGGACCGTCGGTGAGGATGCGCTGCACATCCATGCCGACGGCGGCGACTTCGTAACCGTGGTGACGACCGACGCCGAAGCCGTCGCCCGCCAGCTCGATGATTGGGCGTTCCAGCTTCCGGAGCTCACGCGCTCGCTGAGGGTGTTCGGCTCGCGCCGCGCGGCGGGCGGAGAGCGGAGGGCCGAGCACGACGCATTTTTCGCCCCGCTTCTCGCGGCGCGCGGCGAGGCCGCGCGAGCGTCCACAGCGGAAGGGCGCCGCTCCGCGCTCGATGCTCGAAAGCTTCGCAACGACATTCGACTGAGGCTTCGCGCGTACGCCGCCGAGCGCTTTCCGACGGACGCTCCGGAGCGTCGCGCCCTCGAAGCGGAGCTGGACGAGTGTGCGTCGCCGTTGATAGCCAGACTGGCCGATCTCGCCGCTGCGGAGGAGCGACTCTCAGCCTCGACCGATGCGCAGCGATTGCTGCACTGGCGTGAGTGGGCGCGGGCCCTGGCCGCGCTCTTCGAGAGCGCCGACCGCTGCTGGCCGGAGATCGGAGCGACGCTGTCGGATGACCGTCGCGAATCACCTTCGCGCTGGCGCCGCTTCGGTCGCGGCAGACGGACGCGACCGGGCCTATAGCGGAGAGCGAGTGGAGAGTGAGCGCGCTCGGCCAGGTGAGCGGCCGGCGTGTCAGCGCTGTCCCGTTCGCTTGCTGGCTTTCAGTCCGTATAGCCGATAGATTCATTCGGAATGCGAATGAGAAGGGCTCTCAAGGAGCTAATCACGCTCCTCGGCGTCATTTCCGTGGCTGCCGCTTCACTGGGTGCGCAGGAGCACCCGGCGAAGCGGCTGTCGAGTATCGTGGGAGTCGCGGTCGAGGAGTACGGGAAAGGGATAGATGCCAGCGGCAAACTGATCTCCGAGCAGGAGTATCAGGAGGCAGTCGACTTCCTGGCCAACGCGCGCGAGGTGGCCGCGCGACTCTCGGGGGAGAATGCCGACGGAGTGCGCGCCGAGCTCGATTCACTTTCTGCGGCGGTCGCCGGGAGGCGCGCGCCTGACGAGATCGCGGCGATCCACCAGCGCTTCACGACCGCGCTCGGCGCCGAAGGCGCGCTGGCGATCCCGGCCGGGGAGCTCAGCATAGCGGCGGGACGTCAGATATACGAGACGAGCTGTGCCTCCTGTCACGGGGAGACCGGGATGGGCGACGGTCTCGCCGCGAAGGGGATGGATCCCCCGCCGCCGGCAATAGGCGATGCGGAAACGATGGCCGACGCCACGCCGGCGCTCCTCTACCGAGTGATATCGGTGGGAGTGCCGGGTACGCAGATGGTGGCGTGGGGTTCCACGCTCAGCGAGCAGCAGCGCTGGGAAGTCGTCGCCTATCTGCAAACGCTGCACTACGACGCGCGACAGGTCGCCGAAGGCGAGGGGCTGTTCGTGCAGTCGTGCGCCGCTTGCCACGGTGCGAAGGGCGCGCTCGACGGCTCGGTGACGCGTGCGCTCAGCAAGCTGCCGCCCGAGATCGGATCGTTCGCGTGGCAGGCGGAGCGCAGCGACCTGCAGATCGCGAACGCGATACGCGATGGAGTCGCAGGGAGCGCGATGCCCCCGAGCACGCACCTCGCCGACAGCGCCGTGGCGAAGATGGTGGCGTACGTACGCTCGATTCCGCTGAGCAGCGGAGTGGTGACCATCGCGAACGCGGCCACGGCCGCTGACAGCTCGAGCGAGGCGGCGGCGAAGGCTGTGCTGGCGCGGCTCGATGATGCACTCGCCGCGCTCCGCGCCGGCCAGGTGGACGAGGCGAACGATCGCGGATTCGACGCCTACATCGCATTCGAACCGCTGGAGTCGACGGCGCGCGCGAAGAGTCCGGGTCTCGTGGCTTCGATGGAACGCCAGTTCGCCGAGTTTCGCGGCGCGATCCAGGCGCGCGACCTCCGCACTGCAGAGAAGTCGCGCGACGGCATCGAAGTGAATCTTCCGTCGGTGGTGGAGCTGACGCGTCCGACCTCGGGCGCGTGGGCTGCGTTCCTGCAGTCGTTCCTGATCATCGTGCGCGAAGGGTTCGAGGCGATCCTCGTGGTAGGTGCGGTCGTCGCGTTCCTCATCAAGACGGGGAACCGCGAGAGGCTTCGCTCGATCTGGATCGGTTCCGGTCTCGGCGTCGCCGCGAGCGCGGCGACGGCGGTGGTGCTGCAGACGATGCTGCGCGCGATGCCCATGAGCCGCGATCTCATCGAAGGGATCACGATGCTCATCGCCGTAGCGGTGTTGTTCTCGGTGAGCTACTGGCTAATCTCGAAGGTGGAAGCCGCGAAGTGGCAGCAGTTCATCCGCGAGAAGGTGACGCACGCGCTCGAGCGTGGCGGCGGAGCTGCGCTCGCGTTCGTGGCGTTTCTGGCCGTGTATCGCGAAGGAGCGGAAACGGCGCTCTTCTATCAGGCGCTCTTCGGCGAAGGCACCGCTCTGCTGGTTCCACTTCTGCTCGGTCTGTTGGCGGGCACGGTGGTGCTGGCGCTGATCTTCACACTGTTCTACCGCTACGGCGTTCGCATCCCGCTGCGGCCGTTCTTCGCCGTGACGAGCGTGCTGCTGTACTACATGGCGTTCGTATTCATGGGGAAGGGAATACGCGAGCTGCAGGAAGTGAACGCCTTCCCGATGACCGTGCTGCGCGGCTTCCCGCACATCGACGCGATGGGGATCTATCCCACCGTCGAGACGATGCTCGGTCAACTGCTGCTCGTGGTGCTGTTCGTGGGTGCGCTGGCGAAGACATTCTGGCCGCGGCGGTCGGTCACGCTTCCGACGATTCCCGCGACGCCAGCGTCGGGCGCGGCGTCTTCCGGCTCAGCGGTGGCAGCGGCGGCCAACGGTGAGGCGGCGCAGCGAGCTCCCGGCAGCGAAGTAGAACGCGTGGTGCCGATCGCCGCGCTCGAGGAGAGCGTGCAGCGACTGGAAGATCGAGTTGCAGGGCTCGAGCGCCTCGTGCAGCGCGATGCAGCAGCGGCATCGCGCGACAGTTTGCGCTCCGAGGAGGAGTCGCTCTCGGGGTCCTAGGTGGAAATGTTTGGCCCCGACAGAGATCCGCGTCTCGTCCACGCGCGCCCTCGTGTCAACTCCCTCAGGCTGGCACTGTGCTCGGCTTTGCGGGACGCGACGTGGCGACGTTCGTGCGCGGCATGCGCGCGATCTTCTTCAGCGACTTCTCGAGGAAGTGCACGTACTCGTCGTACTGCACGTAGATGGCGTGGCGCTGTGACTTCAGGTAGCGGATCCCGCCATGGAGATCGGGCGGCCCGCTCTCGCGCATCTTCCGGAACCATTCCAGAACGGCGGGCGAATCGTGCTCGGCACGGATGAGCTCCGCGATGAGCGTGGCCTGCTTGCTCACTATCGGATACGCAGC
>JBIQLU010000043.1:0-9470 GCA_044463985.1 Gemmatimonas aurantiaca
CACGCGCCGCACCACATCCGAACGGAGGAGACGATGGAGAGCGGAAGTCACCACCCGCGCACGGAGCTGACGACCTTTCTGGTCCTCACCTTCGCACTCAGCGCGATTTTCTGGGGCCTGATCATCTCCGCGGGCAGCCTCTCGGTGCACGGAGGCCTGTACGTACTGGGACTCATGTGGTGCCCGGGAGTGAGCGCGCTCATCACGCGCCTCGTCCTGCAGCGCAATCTGCGCGGTGAAGGGTGGACGCTCGGCGCGCCGCGCTGGGCGGCGCTCGCGTACATCCTGCCGGTCGTCTACGCCACCGTCGCATATGGCGCGGTGTGGCTCCTGCGGCTCGGCGGAGTCGATCTCGCGCGCTTCGATACGAATGCCGCCACCTTCGTGGTGTTGGGCAGCATCCAGAGCTTCGTATTCGCCACCGGTGAGGAGCTCGGATGGCGCGGCTTCCTCGTGCCGACGCTGGCGAAGACGATGTCCTTCGGCCGCGTTGCAGTGCTGAGCGGAGTGATCTGGGCTCTCTGGCACTTCCCGCTCATCATCTTCGCCGATTACAACTCCGGCACGGCCACCTGGTACTCGCTCCTCTGCTTCACGTCGATGGTGGTAGCGCTCGCGGTGGTGCTCGCCTGGCTGCGACTGCGCTCCGGCAGCGTGTGGCCCGCGGCGCTGCTGCACGCCTCGCACAATCTGTACGTACAGGGCTTCTTCGATCGCGTCACGGTGGACAATGGGCCCACGCCGTGGATTACCGGCGAGTTCGGCGCGGCGCTCGTGGTCACCATCGGAATCACCGCCTGGATCTTCTGGCGCGCTCGCGGACGAGTCGTGGGCGGCGCGGCATCGACCATAGCCACCACCTCCGCAATCGCTGGCGCTGAGTCCTGACCCGGCACGATCCGTGGCAGCGCGAAGGGCCGCCCGGAGAGCGTTCCGGGGTGGGGCGGACATGTGGGAACCCATACGTATCGTGCCACGCCCCTCAACATTTGCCACCCCTCGTGCGATAATGTGCTGAACGCGAGGACCACGGCCGGCACGGCTTCCAAGCCGAGCTCGTCACAGATGGCATTGCCGATCCGGCCCTCGCACGCCAGCGAGAAGGCACTCACCGTCAATCACATGAGTGGAGGGTCGTCAATGCACGCACGACAGTTGTTGGCTGGAATCGTGGCTTCGCTCCTCGTCGCCGGCTCGGCCGCCGCGCAGAGGCCTCGCGGTCCGGGCGGGCCCGGTGGGCCCGGTCAGGGAGACGAAGGCGCGAAGAAAGACTCGACGGGCATTCCCGCCGTCGAGAAGGTATCGACCACCAAGCACACCATCACCATCAACGGCAAGCCGATCGCCTACACGGCGAACGCCGGCACCATGGTGCTGCGTGACGAGGACGGCAAGCCGAAGGGTACGGTGTTCTACATCTCCTACACCAAGGACGGCGAGGAGACCGGCAAGCGACCGGTGACGTTCTTCTTCAACGGCGGACCGGGGTCGGCGTCGATCTGGCTCGACATGGGGATCATGAGCCCGAAGTACCCCGAAATGGGGCCGAACGGATCGCAGCCGGCGCCGCCGTACAACCTCGTCGACAATCCGAACACGCCGCTCGACGTGACCGACCTCGTTCAGATCGACGCGATGATGACGGGCTACTCGCGGCCGGGCAAGGGCGTCAAGGCCACGGAGTACACCGGCGCGGTGAACGACATCAACATGTTCGGCGAATTCATCCGCCACTACCTCGACAAGTACGACCGCTGGGCATCGCCCAAATATCTCTTCGGCGAGAGCTACGGCACGTTCCGCTCGGCGGGCCTCGCATCGGAGCTTCAGGAGAACGAGGGAATACAGCTCAACGGGATCATGCTGCTCGGCACCGTGCTCGACTGGCAGTTCATCGCTCCCTCCCCGATCAACGACATCGCGTACTCGACCTTCCTCCCCACCTACACGGCCACCGCCTGGTATCACAAGAAGCTTCCCGCGGCCATGCAGAGCAAGTCGCTCGAGCAGGTAGTTCAGGAATCGCGCGACTACGCGTTCGGCGACTACATGGTGGAGCTGGGCAAGGGGAACGATCTGACGACGGCCGAGCGCACGGCGGTCGCGCAGAAGCTCGCGGATCTCACGGGCGTGTCGCAGCAGTTCATCCTGAACACGAATCTGCGCATCGACCCGGGCCACTATCGCACGGAGCTGCTGCGCGATCAGCGGTTGATGCTGGGCCGCTACGACAGCCGCATGACCGGAATCAACGGCAACGCAGCGAATCAGCGACAGGACTACGACCCATCGGACGTGGCGCCGTCGGGTGCTTTCATGTCGGCCTTCATGCGCTACCTGCACAACGATCTGAAATACGAGAGCGACCTGCAGTATTACATGGGCGGCCACACCGGACGGTGGGACTACACCGGCGCAGGCTTCGGCTTCCCGAACGAAGTGGACGCGCTGCGCGAAGCGATGGCGAAGGATCCATATCTGCACGTGATGGTAGGGGCCGGCTACTACGACATGGCCACGCCATTCGCGAACGCGGAGTACACGTTCAGGCACCTCGGCTTCGATAAGACCTACAGCGACCGGGTGCAGTTCAAGTACTACGAGAGCGGCCACATGGCGTACCTGAACCAGGCGTCGGCGAAGCAGCTCAAGACCGATATCGCCACGTTCATAAATTCGACGAAGCAGCTCACCAACTGAGCTCGGGAGTCGAGATCCGAAGTGATACGGGCTCTTCCGGCCGCGGCCGGAAGAGCCCGTATCACATCCCGACCGACTCAGGCTTGACGGATCGAGGCAGATATGCCAGCGTGAAGGTGAGGTGTCCACTCGGCGGGTGCATCGTGTTCAGAGCCCCAATCGTGGGTATCATCCTCGCGACCATGGCGTGCGGCCCCGCCATTCGCGCTGCGCCACCTCGAGGCAGCGACGGGATGAGGGTCTTGACGGCAGACGACATCGCGCAGATGCGAGTCGCCACCGCCTGGGATGTCGTCGAACGAACGGGATTCGTGAATCTGCACGAATCGCCGTACGGTGACAGCGCCACCATGTCGACACGCCGCGGCAAGAGCAGCATCCTGCTGAGCAGCGCCGACGTTCCCGTCCTGCTCATCGACGGCATACGGCAGGATGACCCGCGCGTTCTCAGACGGATCGCCGCGCAAACCATCGCGGAGCTCCGCATCGTGGGCGGCATCCAGGCCACGATCAAGCAGGGCACGAATTCCGGGGCGGGACTCATAGCGATCATCACGAAGTCGGCGCCGGACTCGATCTGATACGGTCGTCACACGAGAATAGCGCGGGAGGTGACTCCCTCCCGCGCCATTCTCGCAGCTCCACCCTTTCGCGTTCCGCCTACGGATCGCGATCGATGCACCCGTCTATCGCTTTCGACGCCGGGTTGTTCCCCTCCTCGATCGGGATCGGGAAGTTCACATCGGTTCCGTACGTGCCCTGTGCGGTTCCGCGATAGATGTACGTGCCGGTGGGGAACACGGTCTCGGCGTTCCGTCCGTAACCCCCGCGCGCCGTCGAGCGTGCCAGCCGGCGGAGATCGCCGAGCCGGTGCCCGGTCGCGTACATCCAGAACGCACGCTCACGGAACATGAGGTCGACGCGCGCGTCGGGCGTCCCCGGATCGGCGAGCGCCGTCAGCCCCAGACCCGAACCGGAACGGAGCGCGTTCAGGTCATCCAGCCAGGTGCCCGACTGTCCGTCGGCGAGAGCTGCTTCCGCCTCGATGAGTCGAGCTTCCACTCCGCTCGCCAGTATCATGTCGTCTGCGCGGTCGGAATACTTGTCTGGCCCGAACAGGCGGGTGTTGGTCGCGAATCCGGAGCCCAGATCGGTGAAAGGCGTGCGCGGGTCCGCGGCGGAGCGGAAGTCCAGTCCGTTCGTCCCTTCGAGATCCGCCTGACTCCAGCGGCCCTCGTTCCAGATGAACTCCCATTGGCCGTTGTTCTCCCGCCCGGTATTGGCGGAGTGATGGACCAGATACGTGAAATCCGTAGGCACCGAGCTGACGGTGGTTGCGGCATCCGCGAAGTTGTCGCTTCCGAGATTCATGAGAGCGCGAGCCTTTCCGACTCGCGCGAGGGCTTCGAGATCCGCGTCCCCGGCAGTCTGCGCGATGGTGATGGCGGAATCGAAGTGCGCCATCGCGATGGTCAGCGCCTGCTCAGTCGTGAGCGGATCGTTGTTCGCCAGCGAGCCGTCATCGTTCAGCGAAGTGAACGGCACGCCCGAGCAATACGTCTCGGCGAGGAACACTTCGGCGAAGCCCGTGAGGCTGAGCGCTTCGGAGTGACCGGCGTCGTCAGGAGCGAATTCGTTGTACGCGGCCGACGTGCGTTCTCCGGACGCGCGCGCACGCTGGATGTTGAAGAAGATCGGTGTGAGCGTAGTGTTCGATCTGGTCATCCGCCGCTGGTCGATCACGATGCGCGTCGGGAACGTCTCGGTGAAACTGAATTCGTCGGAGAGCAGGCCCCCGAGATTCACCAGACCCTCGGAAGCGTCGCTGCCGTCGACGCCCTCCTGGAAATCGCCTATCAGACCGGCGAGCTGAGTGGGGAGCTTGTCGGCACCGGCCACGGTGCCGGGACTCGCCACATCGGGGTCGTCCACCCGCAGCAGGTGGTCGGTGTCGCACGCGACGATGGCCAGAGCGCAGACGAGCGCTCCAAGTGCGGGCCGGAGTCGCGCGAGTGTGGAATATGTGCTGTCTCGCATGATGTATTCTCGCTCGTAGAGAGTATGCAGGCTCACCAGGTGACATCCAGGCGCACGGTGAAGTAGCGCAGCGGAGGCATGGTCAGGAAATCCTCCGTGGAGAAGTTGTTGCCTCCAGCGGAGATCAGCTCCGGATCGAAGCCCTGATACTTTGTCCACGTGTGCAGGTTGCGACCGGCGAGCGTGAGCGAGAGCGCGCTGGCGTTGATGCGCGATGCGACGCTCGGCGGCGCCATCACGGTGAGCGACACCTCGCGCAGCTTCCAGAACGCCGCGTCCTCGATGTAGCCGGCATCGGTGGCGTAGAAGTTCACGCCGATTGCCGCGGCCTGCGCCGCCAACGATGCGCCGGGATCGTTCCAGGCCTGGCAGGTGGTGAAGGAGCAGCGGAAGCGCTCGGTCAGATTAAGCAGCTTCTGGCCGCCCTTGTAGTCGAGCAGACCGTTGACGCGGAAGTACTTGAACAGCGTGAGATTCGTCGTGAACGAGAACTCGCGTTTGGGGAACGGAGTGCCCAGGAATTCCGCCGTATCACCCACAGTCACTTCGTCCGGCGAGAGCAGCCCATCGCCGTTCGCGTCCGAGAACGTGAGCGGCTTCTGCCAGTAGCCTCCGGCGGAGTAGCCGTTGACGTGCTGCTGTTCGCCGCCGTTGAAGATGATCGGGGTGATGCCGGCGCCAAGGTCCACCACCTTGTTCGTGTTGGTGGAGCCGTTGAACGAGACCGCCCACTGCACCGGATCGCGATTCAGCAGGTTGGCGTTGAGCAGCATCTCGAATCCATGGTTCTGGATCTTCCCCAGGTTGCGCCACTGGTTCTGGGCCTGACCATTCGAAGGCGCCAGCGGCACGGAGATGAGCGCATCCTGCGTGTGCTTGTTGTAATAGGTGAGCGAGAGCGAGGCTCGTTCATCGAACAACCCCACGTCCAGCCCGGTCTCGATCTCCTTGGAGCGTTCCGCCTTGAGGTTCGGGTTCCCCACCCCGCCGACTGTGAAGCCAGCTTCCTCTCCGGCGCCGGTAGCGACTGCAACCGGATTGAAGAACTTGATGGCATCGCGGAAGTTGGGACGCTGGCCAGTTTCGCCGTACGCCAACCGCAGTCGCAGCGAGCTGAAATAGCGGGACTGTGGGAACCACGGCTCCTCGCCGATCACGTACGAGAGCCCCACCGACGGGTAGTAGATCTCCTTGAAGTTCTGACCGAACGCGCTGTTCTTGTCGGCTCGCAACGCCGCGTTCAGGAACAGTCTGTCGCGCCAGGCGAGCTGCTCCTGCAGGTAGGCGCCGAGCGTGACGTTCTCCGTGTTGGTCTCACCGACGGAGAAGAGCGAGTTCGTTCCGTTGAGCGAGCCGGTACCATCGAGCAGAAGCTGGCCGAACGCGAACGTTCCGCGTACCGTCTCGTTGTTGTACTGCGCACCGATGCTCGTCGTGGAGCTCACGTTGGAGAGCAACTGGAACGTCGCGGTCCCGCCGAGATTCATCGTATAGAAGAATGTCTGGAAGGGATTCGACGTCCGCTGCCCTTCCGGGAGATCGGCGAAGAACACCGACTGCGGCGGGATCAACTCCTGGTCTATCCGGTTCGTGAAATCGAGCCCGGTGGTCGCCACGAGATTGAGCCACCTGGTGATCTGCCACGAGCCGTTCACCGATCCGGTGAAACGATCGACATTCTGCTCGGTGTTGATCGCGGAGATTTCCTGCGGCGTCTGCCCCAGCAGGTAGCCGCGTCCGTCAGGGTCGTCCGTGGGGTTGCCGAGCAGGCCGCCGCCGAGCACTCCGAGCACGTTGTTGTCGTTCTGGGGAAGGCGCAGGCGGCTCTGCAGGTAGCCCACCGACGCCGTGATGTTCATGTTGTCGCGCGGCTGCGCGCTCATGTTGGCGCGCGTGTCGAAGTGGTGGATCCGGTTCCAGTCGACCGAGCCTTGCTGTTTGTCCCAGTTCCCCGAGACGTAGTACGTTGCGCGATCGGTTCCACCGGTCACACTCAGCCCGTAACTCTGCGAATTGCCGGTCCGGAACGGACTCGCATCCACGAGTGGGTTCCACGAAAGGGTGCCGGTCTGCGTGCAGTCGCCGCTGGCCATCTCGTAGTTGGCACACCCCGAGGTGTCCGCGGCCGTACCGACGGCGAAGCCGAAGTAGTTCGCCGGGAAGTCGGCTTCCTGCCTGGCCGTGCCTCCGGTCGCGTGAAGAGTCCAGCGCGCGGCGCCCGAGTAGCCGCGCTTCGTAGTGACGATGATTACTCCGTTCGCCGCCGCCGTGCCATAGAGCGAGGCGGCTGCCGGCCCCTTCACGACCTCGATGCTCTCGACGTCTTCCGGATTGAGATCATTGAGACGCGATGGCACCTGGCCGCCCACGTCGATCGACGACGAGTTCAGATCGGAATTCACGCGCACGCCGTCGACGATCACCAGCGGATCATTGGTCAGCGACAGGCTGTTCGAACCTCGGATGCGGATCCGCGAGGTGGCGCCGGCCGTGCCGCTTGCCGTAGTGACGGTCACGCCGGGGACACGTGACTGCAGCAGGTCCGACGCGCTGTTCACGGGAGCGAGGTTCACCGAATCCGCCTCGAGCTTGCCCGTGAGCACACCGCTCGCGCGCGCCTGCTGTGTCTCGCCACTCGCCTGCACCACCATCGCGTCGAGCGACACGGCGCGCTGGGTCATCGCGAAGTCGGCCGTCACGGTGGCGTCGGCCGTCAATGTGATCTGCTGCGTCTCCGCCGCGTACCCCACCCGCTGCGCTCGAATCCGATACGAGCCCGCTTCGATGCTCCTGATGTGATACTGACCATCCGCATCCGTTATCGCACCGCGCTTCGTGCCCTCGACGGTGAGTTGCACGTTGGACACGGGCGCGTTGGTCGCCCTGTCGACGACCCTCCCCTGGATGGTCCCCTGCTGCGTGGCAGCGACTGCGGGCCACAGAGCGAGAACCAGCAGTGCCAGGAAGATCTGACGTGGTGTCTCTCGCATACCTCCCCCTTCCGAATGGATGAATAGGGACCGCGACGTTCTGCGAGCCGCGTCGAGTCCCCGATGGCGCGGCAGGCGAGGCGGCGCATGAGGCACGGCGCCTCGATATCGATCGACGTGGCCCTGCGCACGGGATGACCACTCCGGCGGAGCTCGCGCTTGATGTCGACGGCGGAGGGTGCGCTGCTTCGAGCGTCAATCGACACCACGTATCGATTACCGGACGCGAAGCACAGTTCACTCGACCCGCTGCTCACCGCGCTTGTGCGATCAGCAGCGACGATAGTGAAGACCCGGCACGAATTGCAAGCAAACTCGGGCGAGTTTCGCTCGTAGTGTGGCGAACGGCGGCCCTAACGTGGCAAACGTCTGCGAGCGCCGCCCCCGCGAACTTTCAGGCGATTTCGGCCGAGGCTGGCTTACGTGGCGAGCGCTGCTGCCGCAGCAACGCCGCTGCCAGGGCGACGTTCACGGGGAGCGCGAACGCGATGATCTCCCAGTTCACCTGACTCGGTCCAGGGAGAAGTTTCAGCAGCAAGCCGATGATGGATGAGATGGCGACGAAGATCGCGAGACGGCGCGCGATCGGGTGCTCGCTGCGCGCACGCCACGCGACACGGCGCAGCGTGAAGGCGAGAAGAAGTGCGACCGGCGAGAGCTGCAGCAGGTTCTCGTTGTAGTACGTGGCCCAGTGATCCGTGAGTCCCCAGAGAGCGGCGAGAGCGAGGCTGCCCAGGCCGGCGAAGAGCGTCCACGCACCGGCCAGCAGCAGAAACCCGACGCGCGCGCCCGCCGACGTCTCGAGCGACCGGCTCGTGGCGTAGATCGCGCCACCCACCACGACGCCTGCCAGCAGAAACCACGGCCACCACGCGGGCGGCTGCGCGGGCGGTGGAGTGGCCGTCGATGTGTAGATCGTACGCTCCGACTTCACCAGCGGGTGGGTGCGGCCGTTCGCATCGGTCACCGTGATGTCGCGCAGATAGCGGTGCAGCGCCATCGGCAGGAACATCTCCTCGTAGCGGGAAATCGGCTCATCGGTGGGACGCGCGAGCCCCAGCTCGATTCCCACGTACACGGGAAGGCTGCTCTCGGTGAGTCGGCGCGTCTCCGAACGGAAGGTGGTTCCCGCAGGTACGTCTTCCGTCTGCTCCCTTATCGCGCCGCCAACCACTCGATCCACCACGTCGCGCACGCGCGTGGAGCAGTTGTCGCGGAAGTAGTCGTAGTGATAGAAGCGATTCTGCGGGAGCGCATTCCACTCGAGGAAACGCTGGATCTCCAGCCGCTGCTCCGGCGCGATGTCCAGCTCCTGCGCCCACACCGTGCGATTGCTGCGGAAGTAGAAGGGAAGCTCGAGCCGCACTTCGCCGCCCTGCATCCAGTAGCGCATGTCGCCTTTCATGAAACGCGGCCAGAAGTCCTTCGCGCCGAAGTCGAACATCCCGTAGTTGTACCACACCGCGTGACCCGTGCGCGTGTCCTCCAGCATTATCGCGTTGTGCCCGAACCGCTCCCACACCTCGGCGCCCGGACCGATTGTGATGACCGAGATGCGCAACTCGGAGCCGGGGGGTGCATCACGCTCCGCGGGTGCCGCCCTCCCTCCCCCCTGCGCCACCAGCACGGTGGGGTGGGGGACGGAAGCGATCAGCAGCGCCGTGAGCAGGCGAAGTGCGGCTTTTGGCATGGCGAATTCTAACCAGTACGCGTGGCGCGGAAATCCGGGCGGCCGGATTGCCG
>JBIQLU010000043.1:9570-16543 GCA_044463985.1 Gemmatimonas aurantiaca
GGCCGCCTTGTGCCCTCCGACTTATCTGACTAAAGTCAGAGAATGGACGAATCACGGATTGCCGTCATCCGGCGCTTCAACAGGCTCGTTACCCAGCGCGTCGGAGCGCTGGAGGACCACTTCCTCGGCCGCGACCGGCCGCTCGGCCAATCGCGCGTGCTGTACGAGATCGGGCGGAACGGCGCCGACCTGCGCGACCTGCGCGCCACGCTCGGACTCGACTCCGGTTATCTGAGCCGGATCGTGCAGTCGCTGGAATCGGAGCGGCTGGTGAGGAGCGAGCCGGCCGCTGACGATGAGCGCGTACGGCGGGTACGCGTGACACGAAAGGGGATGGCCGAAATCGACGAGATGGATCGACGCTCCGACGAGGGCGCCGTCGCCATCCTCGAGACGCTCGGCGAGCGGCAGCGCGAGCGCCTCGTGAACGCGATGGAGGAGGTGCGTCGGCTGCTCATCGCGTCGGCGGTGCACATCGAACGAGTGGATCCGGCGAGCGAGGAGGCGCGAAGCTGCCTCGAACTATTCTACTCCGAAGTCGACAGCCGCTTCGAATCGGGGTACGATCCCGAGCGAAGCCTTCCGGCGCCCGCGGACGACTTCGCTCCGCCCACCGGCGCATTTATGGTCGCTTCGGCCGACGGAAAGAGTGTCGGCTGCGGCGGCGTGCGGCGCATCTCGGAGCGGGTCGGTTCGATCAGGCGGATGTGGGTGGCCGAGGACGTGCGCGGACTGGGCGTGGGCCGTCGCATGCTCGGCGCTCTCGAGGAGGAAGCGCGCCGCCTCGGCTTTCGCATCGTACGCCTCGAAACCAACCGGGCGCTCGGAGAGGCAATCGCGATGTACAGGAAGGCCGGATACCGCGAGGTGCCGCCGTTCAACGAGGAGCCGTACGCCCACCACTGGTTCGAGAAGCGGCTGAAGCGAAAAGGAAAGTAGACGTATAGTAGACACCGAAAGACTATAGTCGCCGCGTCCATACCCACCCCACTATCACGGACGAGGCGGCAAATGACCCAACTCCATCGACTACGCATCCCGGCACTCGCGACCGTGCTGTCTCTGCTGCTGGCCGCGTGCTCGTCCGATTCACCCACGGACCTGGGAAAGAACGACCCATCCGATACGACGTCGAACCCGGTGTACGCGACGGTCACGGTCTGCCACACGGGTTCGTCTGGCCGGGAGCCGACGGAAATCCACCTTTCCGACCTGTCGCAGCATCTCGGCCACGGCGATTACATCACGACGACGTTCGTGGATCCTGCCTCGACGTCGATCGGGGATGCGATTCACTTCGCGCGCATCACCGACGCGTTATCGGCTGCTGCCGCCGCGCGCACAGCGCACGCTGAAAGCGAATCGGACATGTGTCGAATCACCATTGAGGTGTCAGAGGGCACGTACGAAGGGACGGCATCGGTGCCGGCGCCGGAAGGGGTGGAGCAGTTCCCGCTGATCGTGGATGTCCCGAACATCACGCTGGAAGGGACGCTGCTGATGGAGCCGGACATGAATGGGCGCCCGAGCGGCGAGCCCGCCAGCCCTGCGTCGGTACTGACGGCCGTCGATCCGCTGCCCATTATCGACGACGTTTCGATTCCCATCATCATCGCCAATGGCCATCCCGGAGGTACGAGTGGAGACGGCCTGGTAGTGAAGGGGTTCAGCTTCGAGTCAGGGCAGGATCCGGACGGGGGCCCCGGTGGCCAGGCGATCCTCGCCGTGCGTGTGAAGGGACTGCACATCGAGGGGAATTCGTTCGGGGCCGGATTCACCGAGTCCATCGACCTGCGCGCCAGCGACGCGGAGCTCGTGAACAACTACCTCTCCGGCACCGCTGGATCGTGCGACATCTGCCTCGCCGGTCCCGGCGAGTATCTGGCGCAGGCGAACAAGTTGGAAGCAGGTGGCATTCCCGGCATCACGGTGGACGGTCCTGTCGGGCTTCCGGTGCCGGAAGGGATAGAGCCGTTCGAGCTGCCGAGCACCGCCGAGACGAGAGCGGTTCTGGAGAACAACGAGATCCGCGATCATCTTCGGGTGCCCGTGGGAGTGGGCATTCGCGTGGATGCGCTGGGAGTCGGCGGTCCGAATGTACTCTCGCACGTGCACGCGCGGATTCACGACAACGTGCTCGTCAACAACCGCTTCGGCATCATCATTCATGCCGCGTTCCCCGTCGAAGGGACAGCGCTGCATGCGGGAGTCGACGTCGACGTTGCGGGGAATACCATCGAGGAGAGTTGCGAGGCGAAGCTTCTGGTTTCGCTCTCCCGGCACCAGACGGCGCTGGGACTGAGAGAACTCCCCTACCTGCGCAACTCCACGTTCATCATCGATCTGGATGAGACCCTGCCATGGAGCGACGTGTGGTACAGCCATCCGGCCGGCTATGGCAACACGCTCGTGGTGAATGGAGAGACCGTGGCAAACGGCGCTCGCCAATTCTACGATCCGGAGGGCTGTCCAGGGTCGTGAGGAAAGGTCTGCCTCCACGTTCGCTCCGAGGAGCCGCACGGCACGCTCTGCGCCCGAGCGGATCAGGAAAGGGCCGATGCCTTGACATCGGCCCTTTCCTCGTAGCTTATTGCATTGGTAGTCCAAGCTACTGCAGCCTAACGCGGGCGCCATCAAGCGCGCCGCGCGGCGGGGGACCCGATCGAGATCCGGGGTGCATCCGGCAACACTGGAGGGAGACTTCCCGCTCCCAACCCGTCAGCTAACCCCGCAGGCGTCGTATGGAAGGGTGGTAGGATGGCGAGTACGCCCGCCTTCCGGGCAGGAAGTATCTGACCCGGTCAGGCCATAGGCATCGTATTCGGCGAGCGTCGCGCAACGCGACGCCGAGTTCTCGCGCTCCACGCTGCCCTGCAAGACAGGTGTCCACCAATAGCGAGGGGGTCCACGATGCATGTGCCCACGAACGATGGAGCTGGCAGCGCGGGTGACAACGCGCAGCGAGCTTCGCAGCCGGTGGCGCAGCCGGCTGCCAAGCCTGCGACCAGATCGGTAGCCACTGCTGCCGAGTGGTATGGCGCGACGACCGCGCAGGTTCTGGCGTTCTTTGGGCAGTTGAGACGCGTACCGATCGGGGCGTGGTGTCAGCTGGCCGAGAACGATCCACATCTGCTTCCTGCCGAGGAAGCCGAGCCACACGCGACGGCGATAGAGCTGGCGCGCGAGACGCAGGCAGACCGTCAGGCGCGCGCGCATCTGCGCGAGGTGATGGAAACAATGCCCAACGCGGTGCGGCGAATTCGCAATCGGATCGATCGCGATATCGGCGTCCTCGAGGGGATCGCGTCGCCGACTTCGGTACGTCGGCTGCGTCGCGCCGCGCGCCTGGCTGCATGCGCCATCGCCGCGCGCCCTCTGCTCTCACCCAGCGAGTTCGCGCGGCTGTACCGCCCGTTCGCCGAGCTGATTCCCCCGAAAGCGATCGAGGCACAGTAGACGACGGGGTCAGGTACTCAATCGTAGAGGGATCGCCCGCGGCCCTGGCGAGCCCTCTACGATTGTGTACCTGACCCCCTCGTCTACCGCGTCCCCCCCCCCACGACCTACTCCCTCGCCGGGTCGGTGTCCAGAAGCCACCTCACGAAGTAGTCCCAACGCCGGCGCATCATGTAGTCGGAGTCGACGCCGTAGCCGTGGCGCGCGTCCGGAATGATGAGCAGATCGAAGTCCTTGTTCGCCTTGATCAGCGCATCGACTACGAGATAGGTGTTGTACGGCGGCACGTTGTCGTCCACGGCACCGTGCGCGAGCAGTAGATGGCCCTTCAGATTCTTCGCCAGATTCTGGTTGGCTTCCTGCTCGTAGTTGTCGCTCCCGTCGGCGTTGCGCACCAGCAGACCCTGGTAGCGCTCGCCCCAGTCGTCCTCGTACTGACGCTGGTCGTGGTTCCCGGACTCCGATATTCCGACATCGAAGAAATCGGGATAGCGGAACATGGCGTCGGCCGTGGCGAATCCGCCGCCCGAGTGACCGTAGATCCCCACGCGATCGATGTCGATGAACGAATAACGCTCGGCGAGCTGCTTCATCCCCGCGATCTGGCTCGGCAGCGTGTTGTCGCGCCCCATCTTTCCGTAGTAGTAGTCGTGGAACGACTTCGACCTGTTGGGCGTCCCCATGCCGTCGATCGTGACCACGACGAAACCGAGCTCCGCCAGCGCCTGCCGGTCACCGCGCGCCGCCGCGAATGAGCGAGAACCGACGCTGCCACTCTGCGGGCCGGGATAGGGATTGTTGATTATCGGATACTTCTTCGTGCTGTCCAGATTCGTGGGAACGAACATCTGCCCGTAGATGTCGGTCTTCCCGTCGGGTCCCTTCATCGTCACCGGGACCGGCGGCTTCCACCCGATGGCGAGGAGGCGCGAG
This sequence comes from Gemmatimonas aurantiaca, assembly GCA_044463985.1. Lineage (GTDB taxonomy): Bacteria > Gemmatimonadota > Gemmatimonadetes > Gemmatimonadales > Gemmatimonadaceae > JADGGM01. The sequence goes on from JBIQLU010000043.1 coordinate 13,960, forward strand.
ATGTCTGCCTTCTCGAGCTGCATCTGCACCTTCCCCTTCGCGTCGCGCAGCACCACCACGGGCGGCACGTCGGGCTGCGAGTAGGTATCCACGATGTAGCGCGCGTCGGGCGAGAGCTGGATCGTGTGGTCGCCGACTTCGGGGGTGAGCGACGCCACTCGCTTTCCATCGAGGCCGATGCGATAGAGATGCCGGAAGTACGGGTCCTGGCCCGGCTCGCGCCCCAGCGCCACGTACCAGATGGTACGCGCCTTCTCATCCACCTTCACGATCTGCGACACCGGGCCTTCGCCGTCGGTGATCTTGTTCTTCAGCTTTCCCGTGCCCAGGTCGTACAGGTAGAGCTGCCCCCAGTCGTCGCGCTGCGAATACCAGATCAGTTCGTTCGTGCCCCAGAGCACGTCCCATCCGGTGCGCGACTCGAACTGCGTGGGCACCGTCTCGTCGAAGACGGTTCGCACATCGCCCGTCTCCGTATCGGCGATCCGGAAGGTCGCCGACTTGTGGTCGCGCGAGGTCGACACGAGCGCGAGCTTCGAGCCGTCGGGGCTGAACTCGTAGTCGCGCATCGAGATGTCGTCACCGAGCGTGGCGCGATGGTAGTCGCGCGGCATCTTCAGGCGAGTGATCCTCCCGCTCTCCACGTCGATCACGACGCGCTCCAGCATCGCCACCACGCTGTCGCCCGGAAGGGGGTACTTCCACTGCTGCAGAACGGGGTGCCCCTTCTTGCTGGTGTGCACGAGATACATGTCGCCCACATTCCGTTCGTCCTGCTGCTGGGTCGCGATCTTCCTGGAATCGGGAGACCAGAGCAGGATCGCGCGATCGCTGTGCGTCCATCCAGCGTTGTCGGTGGCGTAGCCGAAGTTCTCGACGCCATCGGCGGTGAGCCGCTTCTCCCTGCCGGTCGCGACGTCGCGTACCCAGAGATTCCAGTCGCGGATGAAGGCCACCTTCTTCCCATCCGGCGACCGTACGCCTCCATCGTCATCGCCGCGGCCGAAGCGCGTGCGGCGCGCGGGTTCCTTTCGCGCACCGAGCTTCGTGCACGTGGCACCCGCGAGCACGCAGCTCCAGTGTCCATCTCCGGCATCGAACTCGATGCTGCGGCCATCCTTCGCAAAATCGAAGTCGTCGAAGGGAAGCTTCGTCTCGGCGAAGCTGCTCGACATGGCGCGCGACAGCGCGGCGGCGATGGCGGCGTGGTCGAATGCGCGAGCGCGGCTCTTCTTCGCGGGGTTCACGACGATGAACTCGTGGCCGTTCGCCACTTCATTCCTGTACCAGAAGCGGCCGTCAGGAAGCCAGTGAGCCATCACCTGGCCCCCGATCACGAGCGGATCGACGTTCTGGCGGAGAAAGCGAACCGCGTGATCGTAGTCGGCGGTGGTGACGTTCCGTGCCGACTGCGCCACGACGGGAGCAGCGGTTGCGAAGCATGCGGCAACCACCGCGAGGATGTGGAAGCGCGACCGGTTGTGGCGCGACTGGATGCGACGGTGCGGGCGGCCTGCGCGCAATGACATGCGGGGCTCCATCTTGGCTGGCGTGCGAGGGGAAAGTTCAGCGGGGCAGCGCTCGGGATGCCGCGTTGGAGGCGCGAGCACTGCCGAGTCAGGCTGCAATATCGACCGCGGTCCAGCGGCACGGCAAGGATGGGCCGCATGCGCAGTACGTCATTCGGCCACACGTCGCATTCAGGGCCCCGCGCGCGCCAGCATGGAGACCGCGCCTTCCATCATCGCCCTTCCTCCGCCGACGCCCCGCCAGAGGATCCTCGAATCGCGCGATACCACGAGTACCGTAGCAAGGTGATCGATGTCCCCGGTCAGCCGGTTTCTCGCCCTCTGCACGCCACTCGCGTCGAGCAGTGCTTCCACATCCGCGATGCTCCCCGACAGCACGCGATCGTCGTTCGCGAGTCCCCAATGCCGCGCGATTGTCGCGAGTCGATCGGGGGTGTCGCGCCACGGATCCAGCGTGACGATGACGATCGGTACATCCCCGCGGCCCGCTGCCTCGCGCGTCGCGAGCAGGTCATGCACGACGGTCGGACAGACCGCCTCGCAATCACCGAACGCGAAGGTCACCAGCGTCCGCTCCGCGTCGGGCACGACGATCGGCGCGCTCGTGCCATGCTGGTCGATCAGCGAGGCCGATGAAAGACGCGTGTCGGGGAGTGACACCACACCAGCGCTCGAATCGCCGCCCACCGGCGCACGCCCAGCAGCCATAACCGTGGCAACGCGCGAACCGGAGAAGAGCATCCCTGCCACGACCGCTGCGCCGGACGCCAGCAGCGCCGCACGCCCCGATCCGTGGCGCCACGCACGCCGCAGATCGGCGCGCAGCGACCCACCCCAGACCACCAGAAGCAATCCCACCATGCCGAGCGGTTCGCCGATGAGAAGCACCCAGCCGCCGGCGTCCGGCAAGCCGCTCTCTCCCACGCCGAAGCACGCCCCACGTGTCCTGGCGAGCCACTCGGGGGGAATCTCACCAGCCGGCCAGAGCGCCAGCGCCCACCACGCTGCGGTGATCGCGAGGATCACGTACAGCGCAGCGAGCGCTGCGCCACTCA
>JBIQLU010000043.1:16643-24997 GCA_044463985.1 Gemmatimonas aurantiaca
AGGAAGCTCAACAGCTTCCAGTTGGTGAAGAAGTAGAGCACGAACGCCGCGAAGAACACACCGATCAACACCAGCGTGCCAGGTGCCGGACCCCACCACCCTCGCGCGGGCGAGTGCAATTCGGCGTTCTTCTCGTTGGCGTCGGCCGTGTGAATCGGCGGGTTGGTAAGTCCCTGCGGGAGACCGCGCACCGCGACGCCGCGCGGGATCTCCACGATGCGTTCCCCGAAGAACACCGACTGCACGGTGATGAGGATGAAGGCGAGCGCTCCGGTTACCGCTATGATCCCACCGATCCCCATGATGGCGAGAAAGAGATCGACGACCGGGCTGAACTGAACGTCGAACGGTGCCTGTGAGAAGGAGATGTCCCAGTGGCGCCGCGGCACCCCGAAGCTGCCGGCGAACGTCATCCCCGTTTCGACCATCAGCATTCCGCCGGCGAACAGGTACGGCTGCCACCGTGCAAGCCCCCAGAACGCGACCTTGCGGCGAAAGATCAGAGGGACCAGGTAGTACGTGGCGGCCATGAACGCGAGCGCCGTCCCGCTCACCACGGTGGCGTGGAAGTGGCCGGGTATCCGCAGCGTGTTGTGCGCGAGGATGTTGATCTGCTCCGTGCCCAGCGTGACGCCGGTGATTCCGCCGAAGAAGCCGAACACCACCACCGAAAGCACGGTGCCCGAAAAGCCCGGATCACCCCACGGCGCCGCGCGCAGCCACCCGAAGAGTCCCTTCGTGTAACCGCGGAGCCGCATGCCGAGCTCCATCCCCGCGGGCACCGTGAAGCCGTGCACCATCGACGCGAGCACCGCCATGTACATGAAGTACGATGTGTTGACGATCTTCCACGCGGGACCGAAGCCCGGGTCCACCAGAAGGTGGTGCGCCGACGCCATCGAGATGAACAGGATGTAGAGCACGAACGCCGCGCGGCTCACTTTCTCGTTGAGGACCACGGCGCCCACGGTCAGCGCGCCCATCATGTACCAGATCGAGACCATCGCCGCGACGTTGATCTGCTGCGCCGAGTGGCCCAGCGCCCACCAGATGAGCTTGTACCATTGCGGGTCGACGGCCGGGATGATCCCCATGGACCAGAGCAGCGTCGGGATGTAGACCAGCGCGCCATGTACGAGCGTGATGACCGCTATGATCGCCGCCGTCATCGCGCCATACACCACGAGTGGCATCGAGCCTTCGTACGTCTTCTCGCGTTTGGCGATCGTGAGCGTGGCGAAGAACTGCCCCACCACGCAGAGCGCGCCCACCGCGAACATGATGACGCCGGCGTAGAACAGCGGGTGCGCCTTCAGCGGCGGATACGACGTGTACAGCACGTCGGCCCTGCCGCTCCACTGCATCGCCTCCACCGTCAGCACGCCGGCGAGCATCAGTCCGAAGTTGAACCACCCGAACCGCGGCGCCGCCGGTCGCGCATTGAGCAGCACCGTGCTCGCGAACCAGAGCACGGCCATCTCGAAGTAGATGATGAAGAAAATGAGCATGTTCATGCCGTGCACGCCGAGCAGGCGATAGTACCACGTCGCCGGAAGGAGATGCACGGCCTGCCAGCGCGTGAGCACGAGCAGCAGCGCCGCGATGGCACCTACCAGGAGCGCCACTACCGACACGACGGCGTTGGCACGAACGAGAAGCTCGGCCTGACGGTAGATGCGCCGCCCCGTGAGTGGGCAGATCCGCGATCCTTCGACCGGACCGGCCGTGAACCCGGACGAGAGAGGAAGCGTGGAAGAGGTCATCGCGACACCTCCCGCAGGTGCGCCGCTTCGACGTCGGCGGACCGGACGGACGCCCGTACGTTGTCGGCCACTTTCTTTCCATCGGGATCGACGACGATCACGCGTCCCACCATGGTGTGGTGTCCGATGCCGCAGAACTCGTTGCAGATGATGCGGAAGTCGCCGCTCTCGGTGGGAGTCACGCGCAGCGCGTAGTCGTAGCCCGGCGCGATGCCGAAGTTGGTGTTGAGCGGGTAGAGCGAGAAGCCGTGGTTCACATCGAGCGACGAGATGTGCAGCGTGTATTCCCTCCCCTTCTCGAGCTGGAGGATTGGATACCACTGGAAGGCGAGAGCCACGAGGTACACGTGGGAGCCGGCCGGCGGCGCGGCGATCGGGAGTCCGCGATCATCGCCGATCTTGTACTGGGCCGCGAACTGCGCCGTGCGGGCGTAGAACGCACGTGGATCCACCTTCGTGCGCACGCCTGCCGGATTCTGTCCTCCCTTCCAGTGCCAGAGCGGCATCGATGCGAAGAGGATGATGCACCAGACGAAAGCGATTGCGACCCAGAGCTTCTCGGACTTGTGCGCCGGCACCCACCAGACGCCGGGCACCGGGTCGAGTCCGGTGTGAACGGGAGTGAGCATCGAGTGCTACCTCAAGGAAGGGTTCCCTTCGGCATCGACACGATCTCCCACGTACCCCACGCGGTGAAGATCGTGAACATCACGAGCAGTCCCAGCACCAGCAGGAGGTACACGTTGTCGAAGAAGCGCTGGCCGAGTGGCGGCCGAGCCTCGTTCCGGTCAGGTAGTTCGTCGGACGGATCCATGCGCTTTCCTCCGGTTCTTTCTTCTCGAGGCCATGATGGCGGTGCGCGCGGCGTTCACCGCGCGCGGGTTGCCGCTGAGCAGACCGGCGACGGTCGTCTCGCGGAAGAACTTTTCGACGACGGCGGCCACGCGTGACCAGCGGTCGTGGATGGCACATGGATGCTCGTCGCCGCACGAGGGGAAGCCCATGAGGCAGCGCCGCTCGCCGACAGGCTCGAAGGGAGCGACGACGCGCTCGATCGCGATCTCGTCCGGCGGGCCGGCGAGCTGAAAGCCGCCGGCCGGACCGCGCGTGGATTGGAGGATGCCGGCGCGGGCCAGAGCGTGCAGGATCTTCGAGAGGTAGTTGCGCGGATTGCCGGTCGCGACGGCGATCTCCTCGACGCGCACGGGGCCCTCGTCATGGAAGATTGCGACACAGAGGACGGCATGCAGCGCCTGCCGCGCTGTAGAGGAAAGCCACATGGCTCCGGGTGTACGGGGGATTCTGGCGAATATCATATAGATATGATAAATTCGCCGCAAGCCCCTCTCGCGGCGTGCCGGCTCCTCCGCTCCCCCGGAGCGCGTCCGACCGCCCGGAACCCTCTTCGGACGCGTCCACATGTCCCGGACCGAGCGTGCCCTCGATCGCGTGCTGCGCTTCCTGGATGCCTTCGCCAACCGATTCTGGGGATGGCGATGGAACCCGCTCTATCAATCGGGGACCATCGCAGCCGCCATGCTGCTCGTCCTGCTCATCTCCGGCGTCTATCTCCTCCTCTTCTACCGCGTCAGCGATCCCTCGGCGTCCGTGGCGGCTCTCGCCGCGGACCCGTGGCTCGGCTCGTGGATCCGCTCACTCCATCGCTACGCCACCGACATCTTCGTGCTCGCGGCAGTGGTGCACGCCGTCCGCATGTTCGCGCAGTCGCGGAGCTGGGGTCGACGCTCCCTCGCCTGGGTCTCCGGGCTCGTGCTCCTGGGCGTCGGCATCGCTTCCGGCTGGACCGGCTTCGTCATGGCCTGGGACAGCTTCGGCCGGCGTCTCGCGCTCGATGGCATCAGACTGTTCGATGCCCTGCCGATATTCTCCGAGCCGCTGAGTCGCATCTTCGCGGGCGATCCGCCGGTACCCAGCGCGTTCTTCTTCGTCACCACGTTCCTGCACATCGCTCTCCCGCTCACCATGGGTGCAGGGCTCTGGATCCACGTTTCGCGCGTCGCACGTCCCGTGCTGCTGCCGCCGCGACGGATGCTGTGGACGCTCATTGGCGCGCTGGTGCTTCTCTCGGTCGTGTTCCCCGCAGCGCTTGGCGATCCGGCCGACGCGTTCACGTTGCCGACTTCGACGCCGGCGAGTCTCATCTTCGCCTGGTGGCTTCCGCTCAGCGAACGCGTGGCAGCACCCGTGACGTGGTTCGTGTTCGCCATCGTCGCGCTCGGCGGACTGCTCGTGCCGCGCCTCACGCGCCGGCCGCGCGAGGGCGCGCTTGCGCCGAGCGTGGTCGACCCGGCGCTCTGCACGGGATGCAACCAGTGCCCGCAGGACTGTCCGTGGGAAGCGATAACGATGGTGCCACGCACGGATGACAGGCCAACTCTGGTAGCGCTGGTGGATCCGGCGAAGTGCGTCAGTTGCGGCATCTGCGCGGCATCGTGTGCACCGATGGGAGTCGGCCCTCCGGGGCGGACGGGCCGGAACCAGCTCGCCGCAGTGCGCTCCACCATATTGCCCGCGATCACTGCCGGAGCGGAAACACCGATCGTGGCGGTACTCTGTTCGCGCGCGCCGGCGCGCCACGTGGACGCGCTACGCATGCGCGGCGCGTACATCCACACGGTATCGTGCGCCGGCAATCTGCACACGTCGGTCGTCGAGATCGCGCTCCGCGGCGGCGCGCCGGGGGTGATCGTATACGGCTGTCCGCCGCGCGACTGCGTGGGACGCGAGGGGCCGAAGTGGCTCCACGAACGTGTGTACAACGATCGGGAGGCCGAGCTGCAGGCGCGGGTGGACAGACGCCGAGTGCGGATCGCCACTGCCGCCCCCGGCGACCTCGGCGGAGTTCTCGCTTCGTTCGACTCCTTCGCCAGCGACCTCGCATCGCTCGCGCATCCTTCGCGGGCGGCGGTGGAGGAAGTCGAGCTGGAATGCGAAGCCATCCCCATGGCGGCCGACGGAGACGTCGAATGAAGACTCCATCGCACGCCGTGCGCTGGCTCGCGACCGCCGTAGCGACCGCGGCGGCGCTCTGGCTGGTGGCTCGCGCATCCGCCGTCGCTCTGCCGTGGCATGCCAGCGATGCCACACGCATCCGGCTGAGCTGGAGCGCGCGACCCGAGCGCATCGAGACGTGTCGGGCGCTCACGGCGGAAGAGATAGCGAAGGAGCCGCCGCACATGCGCCGGCGCGTGGAATGTACGGGCACGTTCGCGACGTACCTGCTCCACGTCGCTTCCGATGGTCGAGTGATCGACGAGCGCATCGTGAAGGGCGGCGGCCTCCGCAACGACAGACCGATGTATCTGCTCGCCGACTACGATCTCGCGGCGGGCGAGCGTCGCATCCGCGTGACGTTCACCCGGCGCGAGAAGAGCGACGATGACTCCGCCGCCATCGCGCTGCGCTCGAGGAGCATAGGTGCCGACAGCGGAATCTTCGCCGGACGCGCGGAGCGGGAGGACGAAGAACGCGCGCGACGCCGGAGCGCGGCCGTTCCTCCCGTGCTGGAGCTGGATACACTTCTCACATTGACGCCCGGCCGGGTGCGGCTGATCACGTTCGACGCGGAAGCACGGCAGCTCGTGGTTCGGCAGCGCTGACTCGCAGGTCGTGCGCATCGCCGGGGATCCCCGGCGAGCGGCGCGAGAGTACGCCCACGAGAAACAGGGTAATCACGATCTGCGCGAAGACCAGGCCCACCACGAGAAGTGGACGTCCTGCCAGGTAGATCTCGGGACCCGGGATCGACACGGAGAGCAACGAGAGATTCGCGAAGTTGCCGAGCACTATCAGCGCGAGCATGGCGGCACCGCCCCGATAGATCCGCCAGCACGCCAATCCGTACGCCATCTCGATGAGGAACGCGGTGAACGGCGCGGCATCGTACAATCCGGTCCCCAGCTTCGGCGATGCGAGCCCCGGGTAGAGCACGATGTCGCGGCCATGCGTGAGGAGGTCGAGCACCAGGTGTGAGGCGATGCCCAACGCCACGGCGCGGCCGAGCGCCGCGCGCCGGAATCCGAACTCGATGACGAGCCACGCGATCAACGCGGCACCGAGCGGCACGGCCACCGAGTGCGAGTACGGCATGTACGACAGGTGGATGTCGGCCACGCTCCGCACCGTAGCTTCGGTAGTGGTGCGCTCGATACCCATGAAATTGAGCGCGACCCAGGCGAGCTCCATCGCCTGGACGGCGACGAGAATCGGCGCTATGTGAACGGTCGGGAAGCGGCGTTTGATCAGAAGCGCGGTCGCGGCGTGATCCATTGCAAACATCGAAACCTCGACAGAATCAGTTGGCGGAGTGGTTAGCGTTTGCTAACCCGGGTCGCAAAAAAATCACGCGATCAGTCGCCGCAGCAGGGAGACCACGTCGCCGTGCAGGCGCCGCGCGGGGCCCGGGATCACGCCGACCTGGATCATCCTTCCCAATTCGGCCAGCGTCCCCTCGACGCTGGCCGCCGCCACGTCCGGGTCGATCACGCCCGCTCCCTTCCGCGCCTTTGGCGACTCCGACACGAGGGACTTCGCGAGTCCGATCATAGTTCTACGACGCACCGAACGCTTCGCTTTCGGCCAGAGCACACGTGCGCTGTCCGACAGGAACGCGACCACCTCCGGCTCCTCGTCCAGGAACCGAAGCCAGCGCTCGACGTAGGCCTCGAGCTTCTCGTCGAACGAGTCCGCCGTGGAGAGCGCGGCCTCGCAGGCGGTCCATACCCGGGCGTGACAGAGCTCGAAGAGGTAGAGCGCGAGTTCGTCCTTCCCCGGGAAGTGCTTGTACAACGCCGGGTTCGTGTAGCCGCTCTCCTCGGCTATGTCGCGAATGCTGGTAGCCGCCAGCCCGCGCTCGCTGAAGAGCGCGAGCGCGGCACGAAGGATCTCCCGCTTCGCGGGTGGGTCGTCCGGACGGACGTAGAATGGAAGAGGCGCGGACATGGCCGTATAGTTAGCGACTGCTAACCACAGGCGCAAGGGGGGCGGCGGCGAGTACATTGATCGCCTGGAGGATCGAACATGAGCTCTGCAACGAACCAATCGTCCACCCGGGTGCACTCCGCTCCCGGACCCGACGCGACCCGCCGGACGCCTCTCGGCATGGATGCCGAGGAATTCCGCAGCGCGGGTCACGCACTCGTCGATTCGCTGGCGACATTTCTCGCGTCGCTGCCCGATCGGCCGGTCACTCGCGGGGAGTCGCCCGAAGAGGTACGGAGCGCGCTCGGCGCGGCGACGCGGCTCCCGGATTCAGGAAGTGACGCGGGCGTGCTCCTCGATGATGCGGCCCGCCTTCTCTTCGAACACTCGCTGTTCAACGGGCACCCGCGCTTCTTCGGCTACATCACCTCGTCTCCGGCGCCAATCGGGATCCTCGCCGATCTGCTCGCCGCTGCCGTGAATCCCAACGTCGGCGCATGGCGGCTCTCGCCGATGGCCACCGAGATCGAAGCGCAGACGGTTCGCTGGATCGCGGAGCTCGTAGGCTATCCGACATCGTGCGGCGGCCTTCTCGTGAGCGGCGGCAACATGGCGAACATGGTGGGGCTCTTCGCGGCGCGCGCCGCCGCCGCGCAGTGGGACGTGCGCGCGCATGGGGTGGCGGCCGGTGGTGCACGACCGCTTCGCGTGTACGCCTCGAAGGAGACGCACACGTGGCTGCAGAAGGCGACCGATCTCTCCGGACTGGGTACCGACTCGATTCGCTGGATATCCACCGATGATGATCTGCGCATGAACGTGGCCGAGCTGCGCTCCGCTATCGAGCACGACCGCGCGGCTGGCGAGCTGCCCATGATGGTGGTGGGAACCGCGGGCTCGGTCAGTACGGGCGCGGTGGATCCGCTCACGGAAATCGCGGAGCTGTGCCGGCGCGAGAAAATCTGGTTTCACGTGGACGGCGCTTACGGCGCCTTCGCCGCCGCGCTCCCCGACGCACCCGCCGAACTGCGCGCGCTGTCGCTCGCCGATTCCGTCGCCATGGACCCGCACAAATGGCTGTACGCCCCGCTCGAGACGGGCTGCATCCTCGTGCGCGATGCCGAGCGACTGCGTAATGCGTTCTCGTACCACCCGCCCTACTACCACTTCGGGCAGGAGGCCACGAACTTCGTGGATCTCGGTCCGCAGAACTCGCGCGGATTCCGCGCGCTCAAGGTGTGGCTCGCGCTCCGCCAGGTGGGGCGCGACGGCTACGTGCGCATGATCAGCGACGATGTGCGACTCACCCGGTCGCTGCACGACGCCGTGAGTGCCCACGCCGAGCTCGAGCCGTTCACGCTCGCGCTCAGCATCTCCACTTTCCGCTACGTCCCCCGCGACCTGCGCGCGCGGCTTGGCGAGGAGCAGGTCGAGCGCTACCTCGACTCGTTGAACGAGGAATTGCTGGAACGCATCCAGCTTTCGGGCGAGGCGTTCGTCTCCAACGCCGTGATCCGCGACCGTTACGTGCTGCGCGCCTGCATCGTGAACTTCAACACGACGCTCGCCGACGTCGAGGCGCTCCCGGAGATCGTCGCTCGAATCGGTCGAGAGACCGATGAGGAGCTGAGGCCGGACGCGAAGCTCTGA
>JBIQLU010000044.1:0-10398 GCA_044463985.1 Gemmatimonas aurantiaca
CCCACCTGAGCGCCCGAGCCCACCTGCCTGGCAGCGATGCGCGGCACTCCTCCGGACGCGATCGAGCGGCGGGGCAGTGTCGATACTATCTGCCGCTCCCGCGCGCGCAGCTTCGCCTCCGCCGTGCGGTGCAGCCGCCAGCGCTGCTGTTCTGGAGTAGTGAGCACGTTCGCCAGCGCAGCGCCGCTCGAGTTCATGCGCGATGCCAGTGGCGCTCCCGGGCTCCGGAACGCCAGCGGCTCGTCACCCGGCGCGACCGCCGTACTCACCGTCACCGGCGTCAGACTGCTCACTACCTCCGACACCGACTGCGCACCCACGAGGAACTGCGATGGCGCAGCGTTCGCGCCGAGCTGGAGACAGAACTTCGCGGGATCGCGCACTATGAGCTGACCGCCCACCGCGAGATCGACGGCTGTCCCCTTCCCCTTCACCACCCCATCCACCGCGTTGCTTCCTTCGCCTCCGATGACCACCCGCACCGGCGCCGCACGCGTGGGTTTACAATCGAACGACGGCACCGTTATCGAGATGGAAGTCGTGGTGGCCGCTGTCACGACCGCTGCAACTCCGTCCACGTATACCTTGTTGGCCGACGGCGTCGCGCTGAAACCGGTTCCGGTGAGCGTGGCGCTTCCGCCCTCCACGAGCGTATCGGGCGAGACGCTCGCGAGCACCACCACATCCGACACGGTGATCGTTGCGGCGAACGGCGCCGAGACTCCATCGAGCTGCGCGATCGTGGCACTCACGCGGTTGTTACCCGCGCCGAGCGTCCACATCACGGAGGCATGTCCGTCAGTATCTGTCGTGTCCTTCGCCGCCGAGAGCGTGCCGCCGCCTTCCACCGACCACGACACCTCCACTCCCGCATTGGGATTGCCGTACTGGTCGTGGACCTCCACCACCAGTGGCTCGGTGGTCTGCTCGCCGGGGAAGCCGAACTGCGCATCGCCGGAAACCACTACCAGCTCCGACGGATCCGCGGCACTCCCGCTCGCGGTGACGATCAGACTCTGCGCGAGACCGCTCACGCTCGCCTCGAGCGTGTCCGCGTTCGTGCCGGCGCGCGTGCCCAGCGTCCAGCTCACCGAGGCGATTCCGCTCGCGTTGGTCTTCCACGAGCCGGCGCTGAGCGTACCGCTGCCGGGCTTCGCCGCGAAGTTCACGGTCACACCGGCGAGCGCCTTCCCGCTCGCGCCGGTGACCTTCACTCCGATGGGAGTCGGGAGCTCTCCGCCCACCACTCCATGCTGACCCGCGCCCAGCGCGAGTGTGAGCCCGGTAGGTGCCTCCGACTCCGTTGGCGAACCGCCGTCGCCACCACACGCCGCGAGCGCGGCGCATACGCAAAGCGCTCCCACCACTCTAGAAGCACGCTCGACCGCGCCCGGCATCCGTACTCTCCGTTGTTTGAGGTAGCCCGAGGTGGAACGATCGAACGACGTGGTGCGTCACTCACAATGTGATGGGAGGGCCCTACGGGCAATAGTGGCACGGCGCGCGGCACCTCCCGTTCGATGCGGACAACTTCCGCTGGCCGCGCGGAGGTATCTTTCCGGTAGCAGCGATTCGCCACGACTCCGGAGCGCATTCATGACCACCGGCCTGACTCCGGCGGCGGGTTTCCCCGCGCCCGACTACCGCCTTCCCGATGCTGCGCATGTGGGACGCGTGCGCCTGCTGGTGAGCGACCTGGATCGCTCCCTCCGGTTCTACGAGGAGCTTCTCGGATTCCGCGTGCTCGAACGCGACAGCTCGCACGTCGTACTCGCACCGCACGGTGACGACGGCGCGCTCGTGGAGCTGCACGCGCGACCCGGCGTACAGCGCTCACCGTCGGCGGGACGGCTCGGCCTCTATCACTTCGCCATCCTCCTTCCCGACCGCGCAGCCCTCGGTCGCATCCTCGCCCGACTCCTGGAGCGCGGCGTTTCGCCGGGGATGGCCGACCACGCCGTGAGTGAGGCGCTGTACCTGAGCGATCCCGACGGACTGGGAGTCGAGATCTACGCCGACAGGCCGCGCGACGAGTGGCAGCGTCGCGGGCGCGAGCTGCTCATGCTCACCGAGCCGCTCGACACGGAGTCGCTCCTCACCGCGGCCGGCGGCGAGGCATGGAGCGGGATGCCGCGCGGCACCACCATCGGCCACGTGCACCTGCACGTGGGGGATCTCGACCGCGCCGCCGATTTCTATCACGCGGCGCTCGGTCTCGACAAGATGGTGTGGAGCTATCGCGGCGCGCTCTTTCTCGCGGCCGGCGGCTACCACCATCACCTCGGCGTGAACGTCTGGGCCGGCTCGAGCGCCGTCGCGCCTGACGAGAACGAGGCGCGCCTGCTCGACTGGGAGCTGCTCGTGCCCGAAGCCGCGGATCTATCCCGGCTCGCGGCGAGCCTCGAGGGAGCGGGCATCGCCGTGCAGAGAGGCGAGGGCGGCGAACTCGAGCTCCGCGACCCCTGGGGAACGGGACTCCGGGTCACGTCAGCGGCACGGGGGTAGTGCGCTGCTGGGCTCGCCTTGCTAGATTGGGGCGTCGCTCGTAGAACCGAGGCTGGGAGGCCTCATGTGGCGATGTAGCCACCCGCGCATTCCTCGCATCACACTCGCTGCACTGACGGTCGCCATCGCGATCGCAGTAGCCGCTCGACCATCGTTCGCGCAGGACCGCATCTCGGGCGTGGTCCGGGCCGCCGACACGGGTGCGCCGCTCAGCGGCGCGCTGGTTTCGGTCATCGAATCGGGCGAGCATGTCGGCACCGATACGGAAGGCCGGTTCGTGATCGCTGCCGCGAATCGCGAAGTCATCACGATCCTCGTGCGCCGTATCGGCTACTCGCCCGAACGCGCGGAATACCGGGCAGACGCGAACGCAGCGCGGCTCCTCGTGGTGCAACTCTCGCCCGCTCCGCGCTCGCTCGACCCGGTCGTGGTGAGCTCCGGCCTGGCCGCGTCGAACGAGCTGGCTGCCGAACCTTCCCCCGCCTCTCCCCGCTTCCTTCTCTCGCGCGAGGATATCGAATCGGCGCCGCAGCTCGCCTCCGATGCTTTCCGCGCGCTCGCCCGCCTGCCCGGCGTTGCATCGAGCGACCTCTCCGCCGGCTTCCGAGTGCGCGGCTCGCCCAATCGTGAAGTGCTCCTTCGATTCGACGGCGTGGAGCTGTACGAGCCTTTCCACCTTCGCGACTTCGACGGTGCCATTTCGATAGTCGACCCGGCGGTACTCGGCTCTGCCGCGCTGCAAACCGGCGGCTTCGGCGCGCGCTATGGCGGCCACCTCGCCGGCGTCCTCGAGCTCCGCTCGCGCGATGACGCGCCATCCAGCAGCGGTACTCGCCTCGAGGCGGGGATCGGCGGCCTCGGTGCGATGCACCGAAGGTCGTTCGCGTCCGGACGCGCCGACATTACAATGTCTGCGCGGCGTGGAATGCTCGGCACCGCGCTCTCCCTCACGGGAGACGACCGCGGCCTCTCGCCGCACTACTACGACGCGTACTCGCGCCTGCGCCTTCGCCTCTCCGAGAACGACGAGCTCTCGCTCAGCGCGCTGCGTGCCGCGGACGAACTCCGCTTCGATGCGAACGAGATGGGCACCCTCCAGAGCGACAACAGCAGCAGCTACGTGTGGCTCGGCTGGAAAAGCAGGCTCTCGCCTCGCATCTCGCGGCGCGGTGTGCTCTCGTATGCGCGACTCTACTGGCATCGCGCCGGCTGGAACGACGGCCCGAGTCAACCCGAGCTCGACGTCTCCGATCGCCGAACGTTCGACGCCATCGCGCTGCGCGAGGAGTGGAGCGTGAATGCCGCGTCGTGGTGGCGCATCGACGCGGGGGCCGAAGTTCGCCGCCTCTCCGCCAGCTACGACTACGACAGAGTGCAGAGTCGCCCGCGTGTCCTCGCCGCGAAATGGGTGAGCGAGTCGAACGATGCCGACGAATCGCTCGGACCGGTCAGCAATTCGCTCGGCCTGTACATCTCGCAGCGCCTCCAGCCATGGCGCACGCTCTCCCTGGAGGCCGGAGCGCGCTACGATCGGAGAAGCGAGATCGGTGTGGGCACGGTGGATCCGCGTGCGGCGCTCTCCCTGAGCATGGGCGAACACACCACCCTCCGCGCGAGTTGGGGGCGCTACTCGCAGCCGCAGGAGCTGTACGA
Source organism: Gemmatimonas aurantiaca (assembly GCA_044463985.1). Taxonomy (GTDB): domain Bacteria; phylum Gemmatimonadota; class Gemmatimonadetes; order Gemmatimonadales; family Gemmatimonadaceae; genus JADGGM01. Next base: position 4,159 of record JBIQLU010000044.1, read on the forward strand.
GCTGCAGGTGCAGGACGGTGTGAGCGACATCGCGCCCCCGGAGCGCGCGGAGGAAAGATCGCTCGGCGTCGAGCGGCGCGAAGGAAGCCTCGTGCTGAGCGCCGCCGTGTACGACCGGCATCGCCTCCGCATCAACCCGCGCTACGTCAACCTCGAGAGCTCGATAGACGTGTTCCCGGAGGCTTCGCTCGACCGCGTGCGCATAGCACCCGTCTCGGGCGATGCGCGCGGGCTGGAGCTCGCGGCCTCGGCGGTGGCAGGTTCGCTGCGCTGGTCCGCGAGCTGGGCGCTCGCATTCAACGACGATGTGGTCGATGGCCGTCGCGTGCCGAGCGCCTTCGAGCAGCGCCACACGTTGAACGTCGACCTGGACTGGCAGCCGTGGGATAGCTGGCGGGTGAGCGCGGGCTGGCAGTTGCACTCGGGCTGGCCTGTCACACCGATCGCGTTCGAGGTGGACTCGCTGCACGACGGCACTCATCACGTGCGCGCGAGCTACGGCGCGATGAACTCCGACCGGCTCGCGATGTACCACCGGCTCGATCTCAGAGTGTCGCACGAGCGTCAGCTGGGCACCGGGAGTCTCGCGATGTACGTCGACCTCTTCAACGTCTACGACCGCGCGAACCCGCGCGGCCTCGGCTACACGGTGGCGGACTGGAACGCGCCGCGCGCGGAGGTCACGCGGCGTCGCATGAGCCAGCTCCCGCTGCTGCCGACGCTCGGAGTGCGCTGGGTCTTCTAGCGCTGCGCGGCGGCTTCCTCGAGCGCCCTCAGCAGGGGCGCCGCCTCCCACGAGCCATCGTAGCGAATCCCGTTGATGAAGAAGGTGGGAGTGCCGTTCACTCCGCTGCGCACGCCGCCTATGAAGCTCGCGCGCACGCCTGCGAGATAGCGTTCATCCTCGAGGGCGCGCTCGAGCTCCGACGCATCGAGCCCGAGCTCGCTCGCGTACTCGAGGAGGCGATCGTCGTCGAGCCAGGTCGGTCCATCGGCGCGGCGCTCGAAGAGCGTGTCGTGCATCTCCCAGAACTTCCCTCCCTCGCCCGCCCACGCCGCCGCTTCCGCAGCCGGCTCGGCGCGAGGGTGCGCCTCCCTCAGCGGGAAGTCGCGATACACGAAGCGGAGCTGATCGCCCAGCCGCGCGCTCACTTCCTCGATGATCGGGAAGGCGCGCGCGCAGTGCGGACACTCGTAGTCGCCGTACTCGACCAGGGTGACGGGAGCGTCGTCGGGTCCCCGCACGTAGTCGTCTTCACCGACCGGACTTCGGAGGCGGGTGCTCACTGCCCTTGCTCCCCGCCCGCGGGTTCGTGCAGCCCCTCGAGCGCCTCGAGGATGCCATCGGCACCCGGGTTCACCCCCACCGGCGAGCAGTAGCTCCATGCGATCGTCCCTTTCGCATCGATGACGAACAGCGCTCGCTCGGCGATGCCATCTTCATCGCGGTACGCGCCGAACTTCCGGCATACTTCGCCCTTCGGCTCGAAGTCCGAGAGGAGCGGGAACTGGAGGTTGCGCGCCTCCCTGAACGCCGCGTGGCACCAACTTCCATCCACGGAGATGCCCAGCAGTTCCGCACCGAGCTTGCGAAACTCCGGAAGGATCTCGTTGTACAGCGCCATCTGGTCGCCGCACACCGGACTCCAGTCGGCCGGATAGAAAGCGAGGATCACGGGCTGCCCGCGAAACTCGGAGAGCGTCACGGTCTGGTCGGGCGTGGAGTGCAGCGTGAAGTCGGGCGCTACTGTTCCCGGCTGCAGCAAACGCTCCGTGTGTCCGCCAGCCTGGCCGCCGCCACTTTCGGAGTGCGATCGGGACGTGCCGTTCGGATCTGAATTGACGCTCATCGATGGGACCTCCGTGCTGGTTTCCGGCCGAGCCGTTCGGGAATCTCTATCCGGCCGCGCGACGATCCAGTAACGGCAGATCGCGGGCCAGCACCGCGCGCATCACTGCTTTCGGACCACGGAAAGCGTCACCGACGAGGGGTACTTCGTGGAGTGGTGCACCGAGTTCCTGGCCACGACCCCTTTCGTCTCGTCGTAGTTCTTCCCGCCCGTGTTGAGGTTTCTGTCGAAGCGGGGGAAGTTGCTGCTCGAGATCTCGATCCGGATGCGGTGTCCAGCGGCGAAGTAGTTGCTGGTGTTGAGCGGACCCAGCTTCACCTGGTACACCTTTCCCCGCTCCATCCAAACGCTCTTGTCGTAGCCGTCGCGATAGCGCATCCGCTGGATCGTCTCGTCCAGGTTGTACGCGCGGCCGTCGGGATAGACATCTATCAGCTTCGCTGTGAAGTCGGTGTCCTTCGCATCCGAGGAGACCCACAGAGTGACATCGATCGGTCCACTCACCTCGACGCCGTCCTTCAATGGTTCGGTGCTGTAGACGAGGATGTCGTCGCGCGCCTCCATCACGCGCTGGTCGAAGGCGCCGCCCTGCACTGCGTTGCCGGTGCAGCACACGTTCCCGCCGTGCGACGGGACCGGATTCATCGGGTCGTACACGAACGAATCGGGGCGATCACTCTTCGGCGCCGCGGTGGCGAGCACGCCGTCACCGTAAAGCGTGTTGGCGCTCCCCGCGCTCGACAGATAGTACGTCACGGGCGCGGCACCCTTCGGCGGCCACGTGTCGGACGTCTGCCACTCGTTGCTCCCCATCGTGTAGTAGCGCACGCGAGGCAGCGTATCGAGCAGACCGTTCTGCTCGCCCTTGAGGAAGTGATCGAACCAGCCGTAGGTGAGCGCGTCGTAGTCCAGCCGCGCGTCGCCGACGCTCCGCTCGCCCACTACGGTGTTCTCGGTGGCACGCTTGTACGAGCAGTGCAGCGTGGGCGCGATCACGGCGTACTGCTGGTCGGCCGCCGCGCCCGCGCTCTTCCGCGCGTGTGCGAACATCGCGAGGTTCGGTCCCACGGACACGTCGTACCACGACATGTAGTACAGGCTCGGCGTCTCGAACGGCATATTCTCGTGGTACAGGCCGCCGCGCCACCACGCGGAGTCGCCGGGCGTCCGCTCGATCATCGCGCCACCCGTAGCAACCGGCATCGAATCGGCGAAGATCCCGTGCGGGCCGCCCACTGCCTCGATGATGTCTTCCTCCGGCAGGTGCCAGAGCGCCTTCGACCAGTCGATGCTCGGCAGGTGCTGCGCCAGGTCGAACGCCTTCGAGGCGCGGATCAGATCTGCCTGCGAGGTATTCCGCGGGAACATGGGCCGGATCTGATTCTGCTCGCCGTAGATCCACGCGATGAAGAGCATCTGCACCGCGCCGCCACGATACCAGTTTCCCTGCTCGGTGTACGGACCGACTTTCCCGATCCCCGCGCCGAAGCCCTGCGGGTTCATCGCCGCGAGTCCGGGCGGCCGGGTGGAGGCGACACCGAACTGGTATTCCGCTGTGGAGGAGCACCCCACCATCCCGACCTTCCCATTGGACCAGGGCTGCTTCGTCACCCACTCGATCATGTCGTAGCCATCGGTGAGCGGCGGGCCGAGTATGTCGTAGTTCCCTTCGGAGAAGAAGTGGCCGCGTTCGTTCTGCTGGACGTACGCGTAGCCGCGCTTCACCGCGTCGATGATCGTGCTCATGTCGCGCGGAGCGCCGAGCGCGATGTCCCAGTAGTTGAAGTTGTAAGGCGTACGCACGAAGATCGTGGGCACCTGACCCGAGGCGTTCTTCGGGCGGTAGATGTCGGTGGCGAGCCGGATCCCGTCGCGCATGGGGACCATCACCTTTCTGTCGACGACGGCAATCGCTTCGAGTTCCTTCTCGGTTTGCTCGCGCTGCGCTATGAGCTGTGCCTGCTCGCGCGTCTGTGCGCTGGATCCGACCGGGGCGGCTACGATGGCCGCGGCGAAAACGACGAGAAGGAAGCGAAGCTTTCCGCGCATACAGCGGCTCCTTTCTGGTTCCGTGGGGTATGAATGAAAGGCGAACGACTCGGTAGTAAGGGTAGAGCCGCCGGGGGTGTGAGTTTGGTACCGCCTTCGTTCGACGGGTGCCACGCGCGCCCGTGACCTTTACGCGAGTCCCGGGTAGCGCGTTGCGCGCTTTGTGCCGCCCGAGTGGCGCGAGTCGTCACAGCCGTTGAAGTGTTGCGTGTCGTGAGTTAATTTTGTGTCAGGGAGTCGCGCCCCGATCTTCACGCAGCCAGCAGTTGCGGCCCGCCAGGCTGAAACTCGCATAGCTGGATGCGCGCGATGCAGTATGCCGCGCGCGCACCACATCGTGATCCTCGGAAGAGCGCGACTCTTTTTCATTTGGTACCGCATCATCTGGAGACCGTTTTGACCATTTCTTCCACGTCCCGATCCACGCGTTCCACGAACACCGGCAGCGGCAGATCCATGCTGTGCCGGCCGGATGGCGCACGCGCATCGGAGCGGATGAACAGAGGATTTGCGCCAAAATGGGGGGCGCGGCGTATGCGCATCGCGCAAATACGCACTTACGCGCCGGCCGGTTCGCTGCGGTCCCATCACCATGGGCTCGCCATCGACTCCGGGCCGAGCGCCCCCACAGCGCGCGGGAAATGGAAGTCGGGAGATCCGCCAATCCGGATCGCCTGATTTTCTGGCGACTGGCTCGATGAGCCCCACGCCCCACCCGCGCCGCAGAGCCGGGTGGGGCGTGGTGCATCCAGCAGGCTCCTCCCCGACCGCGAGCATCGCAGGATGCGCAGTAGAACCCGGAACCGTATCGGTTCCACGATAAGGAGAATGAAGATGAAAAAGACACCGGACGCACCGGGGCTTACCAAGGCTCAGCTTCAGGAGCTCGAGAGCGAGCTCCGCGCCGAGCTCGCCCGGATCGAACGGACCACGCGCTCCGAATTCGACGACGGCGAGCCCGACGGCTGGGCATCCGACGATACCGCCGTCGGCAACAACACCACCGAGCACCTTGGCCTCGCCACGGTGCCGCCATCGAGAGCCGCCGCGCGCAGAAGTGCGGTCAACGACGCGCTCAAGCGCATCGCGGCGGGGACGTACGGAACCTGCATCACGTGTGAGAGAGGCATTCCGTATGGCCGGCTCATTGCCATGCCGGAGACTCCACACTGCGTCTCCTGCGGAGCCCGGTGGTGACCATGCGGTAGAACCACGGCCCGCAGCGTGCGATGGGCACCACCGCCCCTTGCACGCTGCGCCGCCAACGATTCGAACAGGGAGGGCACGTGCTGACACCCACGGAGCTGAACGAGCTCGTACGCGAGTTGGGGAATACCCGGGTTCTGACGGTATATCACGGTGCACGAGTCACCGATCCGGCAATGCGACACTCATGGCGTGCTGCCCTCGGGGCGGCGCTTCAGCCTGTGCGCAGCGCGATAACCGACGACGCCGAGCGCGAACAGTTCGATCGAGCGGCGGCGTACCTGGATGATCCGTGGCCTCCGCTCGACGGTGTGTGGGGAATGAAGGGCTGGGCGGCGTTCCTGACACCGGACGGCGCTCGTTACGCCGGTTCGCTTCCGGTGCAGCCGCCCACCCTCGCGGCATGGCGCGAGGCACCGGTGGTGACGCCGTATCTTCGCGCGCTCAAGCAGCTCCGGCCGGTGATCATCGCACTCGTGGACTCGCGCTCGGCACGCGTCTACCGCTACGCGCTCGGCGAGCTTCGCGAGCTACCGGAGATGGCGCTCGTGGCGCCGGACTCCAGCGAGCCCGGCGCGCAGGAGAGGCCGCCGTCGAAGGGCGGTCCGTCGCATCCGGGACCGCGCGGCACCCTCGACACTGAAGCGTTGCAGAAGAGGAAAGCCGCGAACTTCCATCGGCTCGCGACTGCCCTCGCCGCGAAGCTCGTCGAGGCCGCCGGCGAAGATGGGTGGATTCTCATAGGTGGTACGCGCGAGTGGGCGCGCCACGCGGGCGACGTCATGCCGAGCACACACACGTCGCGCGTGATGGTTTCGTCCACACTCGACCACAACGCGCACGAAACCGAGATCGCCGAAGCCGCGAAGCACGCCGCGAGCGAGATGCGCTCGCGGCAGGGGCACGAACTGGTAGAGCGGATTCTCGAGCGCTCGTGCGACGGCGGGCGCGGTGCCAGCGGCGTGCCCGCGGTGCAGCGCGCGCTGCACGCTGGCGCCGTCGATCTGCTGGTGGTGACGCCGCATTTTCTCGAGCGCGGCGACATCGATGTGGAAGACATGGTGCGTGCGGCGATAGCGCGCGGCGCAGACATCGAAGTGCTCTCCGGCAGCGCGTCGGAGGAGCTCGACTCGCG
>JBIQLU010000044.1:10498-19991 GCA_044463985.1 Gemmatimonas aurantiaca
GCCAGTGACCTCATCGCTGGCCTCAACGAGGACCTCGCCAACGAGTACGCGTCGGTGATACAGTACCGTACCTTCGCCAGCACGCTCCGCGGTCCACACCGCCTCACGCTTCGATCGCTCTTCGAGGCGGAGATCGCCGATGAGCTGGGGCACGCCGGACTGCTCGCCGACTACATCACCGCGCTCGGCGGCACTCCGACCACCACGCCAGCCGAAGTTCCCGCCGCTCGTACGGCGCAGGAGATGCTTCGCTCGGCGTACGAAGCCGAGCTTGGCGCGATCGCGCGCTACGTCGAGCGGCGCACGCAGGCCGAAGACGCCGGTGAGCATGGCATTGCGGTGACGCTGGATGATATAATCGAAGATGAAACCCGTCACCGCGACGAGATGCAGATGATACTCGACGGCTGGGAATCGGAGAGCGGAGCTGTCGAAAGCGAACGCCGCTCTTCCGCACACGGCGCGCGCGACGGCACGCGCAATCGGACTACCCGAGCGCGGGGCCGCGAAGTGGCCGGATCATCGCGTTGAGGGTGGCCGATACTCGAAACCGGAGCCCGAGATGGAGCAGAAGCGAAACGATCGTGGCGGCACCGATCGCAAGGCGGACGAGCGGCCCGAGGATTCGCATCGCGATTCCGAGGTGAGACGCGAGCAGGAGGCCGCGCCGCCGCCCCTGCGCAAGCCGGACGACGTCGTTCAGGAGGCATCGGACGACAGCTTCCCGGCCAGCGACCCGCCCGCCTGGATCGACGTCTGGGTGTGAACGGCGATGAACGTCGGGGTCAGACCCCTTATCTTCACAGCGAGGTGTACCGGAGCGCAGTGAAGACAAGGGACCTGACCCCGATCGTGTGACGATCCTCCATCTACTCGACCTGATAGGCGTCGGCGTGTTCGCCGTGAGCGGTGCGCTCGCGGCGGGACGCAAACACCTCGATCTGTTCGGAGTGGTAGTAATCGCTCTCGTGACCGCCATAGGCGGTGGCACGATCCGCGACGTACTCCTCGACCGCCACCCGATCTTCTGGATCAGCAACACCGCGTATCTCGCAGTGATCCTCGCGGCGACCGCACTCACCATCGTGTGGGTGCGAGTCCGCGAACCCCCTTTCGCGGCCCTGCTGGTTGCCGACGCACTCGGCCTCGCACTCTTCGCGATCAGCGGCGCCCAGATCGCCGAACGCATGGTGCTCCCGTCGACGGTCGTAGTGATGATGGGAACCATCACCGGCGTGGCCGGCGGAATGATCCGCGACGTTCTCACGAACGACATCCCGCTCGTCCTTCGCAAAGGCACCCTCTACGCCAGTACCGCGATCGTAGGCATAGCAGTCTACCTGATGCTGCGTTCCGCAGGAGTGACGCCGACCTTCGCATCCTCGCTCGGCATGCTCACCGTGATCGTCCTCCGCTTCACTTCCATCATCTGGGGACTGAGCCTGCCGGTGTTCAAAGTCGAGACGGAAGACAGCAGAAAGCAGTAGGCAGGAGACAGGACACAGGGGACAGGAAACAGAAACTGCACACCGATCCATGTGGGTGCGCAGTTTCTGTCTCCTGTCTCCTGTGTCCTGTCTCCTTACCGCATTCCCTCCCTCAGCCCCCTTTCCTCGAGCAGCGGCTCCACGCTCGGGTCGCGGCCGCGGAAGGCGCGGTAGAGGGCGGCGGCGTCTTCGGTGCCGCCGCGGGAGAGGATCATGTCGCGGAAGCGCTGGCCATTCGCGCGCGTCATGCCGCCATTGTCCCTGAACCAGTAGTACGCGTCGTCGTCCAGCACTTCGCTCCACAGATACGAGTAGTAGCCGGCGGCGTAGCCGCTTCCCCAGATGTGCGCGAAGTAGCTGGTACGGTAGCGCGGCGGCACCTCGTGCATGTGCACGCCGAAGCGCTCCAGCGCCGCCGTCTCGAATGAGTCGACGTCCTGCTCGGGTGCGCTCGCCGGGAGGTCGTGCCAGGCCATGTCGAGTAGCGCCGCCCCGAGATACTCCGTGAGCGCGAAACCCTGGTTGAAGGTGCGCGACTTCCTGATCTTCTCCACGAGCACGGCGGGCATCGGCTCGCCGGTCTGATAGTGGCGTGCATAGTGCGCGAACACATCGGACTCGAGCGCCCAGTGCTCGTTGAACTGCGACGGGAACTCCACGAAGTCGCGCGGTACGTCAGTGCCCGACTGGGTCGGATAGCGGACGTCGGAGAACATGCCGTGCAGCGCGTGGCCGAACTCGTGGAACATCGTGGTCACATCATCGAAGGTCAGCAGTGCCGGCTGCCCCGACGCCGGCTTCGTAAAGTTCGCCACGTTGTACACCACCGGCTTCGTGCCGAGCAGCTTCGACTGCCCCACGAACTCGCTCATCCACGCGCCGCCGCTCTTGTTGTCGCGCTTGAAGTAGTCGCAGTAGAAGAGCGCCAGCGGCGACCCGTCGGCATCGAATACCTCGAACACGCGCACATCAGGATGGTACACCGGGATGTCCTTCCGCTCCTTGAAGGTGATCCCGTACATCCGATTGGCCGCGTAGAAGACGCCATCCTCGAGCACCCGGTTCAGCTCGAAATACGGCTTGATTTCCGATTCGTCCAGATCGTACTCCGCCTTTCGCACCTTCTCCGCGTAGTACTGCCAGTCCCACGGCTCGAGCTGGAAGCCGCCGCCTTCGCGATCGATGAGCGCCTGCATCTTCGCCGCCTCGCTGCGCGCCTTCGCGGTGGAGGCGGGCGCGATCTGCGTCATCAAACCGATAGCGGCCGCCGGGGTCTTCGCCATCTTGTCGTCCAGACTGTAGGCGGCGTAGGTGGGGAACCCGAGCAGCTTCGCCTGCTCTGCACGGATGTGCGCCAGCTTCCGGATCAGCTCACGCGTGTCGTTCGCGTCGCCGCGCTCTGCACGATCTATCGATGCCTCGAACAGTCGTTCGCGCAGCGTGCGATCATCGAGTGAGGCCTGCGCGGGCTGCTGCGTCGTGTTCTGCAGCACGATCACCCACGCGTCGTCGAGCCCGCGCTGCTTCGCAGCCGCCTTCGCCGCCGCGACGTCACCGGCGCCGAGTCCCGCCAGGAGAGCGCTGTCCTTCACCACCACCGCGCCCTCCCTGGTGGCGGCCAGCAGCCTGTTCTGGAAATCGGTGCTGAGCTTCGACTCCTCCTGGTTCAGCTCACGCAGCCTGCTCTTGTCCGCCTCGGAAAGAAGGGCGCCCGCACGCACGAAATCCCGGCGGTAGCGCTCCACGAGATGGAGCTGGCCCGAGTCGAGACCGGCCGACTCGCGCGCATCGTAGATCTGCTGGATGCGCTCGAAGAGCTTCTCGTTCAGGTAGATCGAATCAGAGTGAGCGGCGAGCCGCGGCGCCATCTCGGTCTGAATCGCCTGGATGGAGTCGCTCGTGTTCGCCTGTGCGAGGCCGAAGAAGACGGCGGTCACTCGATTGAGGAGCCGCCCCGAGCGCTCCATTGCGACTATCGTGTTGTCGAACGTGGGTGCTGCACTCAGCGACGCGATCGAATCGATCTCGACGAGATGGTCGTGCATCCCGCGCTCCATGGCCGGCTCGAAATCGGAGACGCGGATCGCGTCGAAGTCGGGCGCGTGGAATGGGAGCGTGCTCTCGTGAAAGAACGGATTCTCTCTCGTGCGATCGGCGTCTGCCGGTGTCCGGGCATGGGATGCCGTGCCTGCCGCGGCATCGTGCCGCGCGGCCGCGTCTGTTGCGCCTTCCGACGGCGAGGGAGCCGTGCCGTCGACGGCGCGGGACGAGTGATGGGTACAACCGCCAAATAAAAGTACGGTCACGATCGGCAAGAGTGCTCGGGTGTGCATCAAGGCCGCCCCTCCATATCAGGTCGCCCTTCCGAAGAGAACGCCGCTGCACCGACGCCCAGCGAAGCTTACGGCATCATGCTCTGCATGTGCAATACTCTCGACTCCTCCGCGATTCGTGTTGCATCGTCGCAGCACATCCGTCTCTGGAGTGAATCCTCCAGAACGGGAAGCAGATAGCTAAGCGAGCGGTGAGGCCATAAGATTCGAGCAGGCCGGAGCGCGGCGTCGCCGCGCTTCGGCCTGCTCGAATTTCGCATCCACACACCCGCATCCCACTCCGAATGGCTCCCCTCGCTTCCGGGCGAACGCGCGCGCAGATCCTCATAGTCGCACTCGGCGCAGTGGTCGCGTATGCGATTGCACCGTACGCAAGCGGGCTGCTCGGCGCGGGGATCCTCTACGTCATCGGCGCACCGATGCACCGGCGCCTAACCCGCTTCGCTGGCACTCACGGGGCGGCCGCGATCGTGCTGGTGCTGCTCGGCGTGCTGATAGTTCTCCCCGGCGCATGGATCGTGAACCTCGTGATCGTTCAGGCGCCGATCATGCTGGCGAACATCCAGAAGAGCAGCTTCCTCGAGCGGCTTTCGGCGCTGCACATCGAAGGCGTCGATCTGGGCGCGCAGATCTCGTCAGCCAGCGGTGCGCTGATCTCGTGGATCTCGGGTCACGCCATCGGCTTCTTCGGCAGCGCCACGCGATCGGTGCTCAATCTCGTGATCGCGTTCTTCGCGCTGTACTATCTGTTGATCTCCGCCAACACGGCGTGGCGCTGGGTCGCGGCGTTCCTGCCGTTCTCGAAGGAGAGCAACGAACAGCTCCGCCTACGCTTCACGAGCATCACCGAGGCGATGCTGCTCGGCACCGCGCTGACGGCCGTGCTGCAGGGCGCACTCATCGGCTTCGGCTTCTGGATCGTGGGGCTGCCGAACGCGGCATTCTGGGGAGTGATCACCGCGTTCGCGTCGATCCTTCCCGTGCTCGGAAGTGCGCTGGTATGGCTTCCAGGTGTGATCGTGCTGCTGGTTCAGCAGCGCTTCGGCGCCGCCGTCGCGCTTCTCGTGATCGGCGGACTTCTCGCTTCCAATCTCGACAACGTAGTGCGCCCGGTGGTCTACCGGCGTGTGTCGGACGTGCATCCGCTCACGACGCTGGTCGGCGCGTTCGCCGGAGTGTCGCTCTTCGGTCTCGTGGGACTCCTCCTCGGACCACTGGCGATCACGTGGCTCTTCGAGTTGATCGACATCTACGAGCAGGAGTACGGCAGGAACGCAGGCGTCGCCAGCGAGGCCGAGTCGATTCCGGAGTTGCGGCAGCCTGCGAACGCCTCGCCGCAGTAGCAGCTAAGCGTCCTTCCGCGAATCTCCAGGGCGCGTCAGCAGCACGGGCACATCCGTCCCTCGCAATACCTTGTCGGCCACGCTCCCGAGCATGAAGCGACGGAAACCGCTGCGGCCGTGCGTGGACATGACCACGAGATCCGCCTCGTGCTGCTCTACCCAATCGATGATCGCGTGGGCCGGACCGTCGGCGAGGAGCACCGACACGTCCACGTCGCGCACGCTGCCGCGAATTCGTTCGACCATCCGCTCCATGTAACGCTCGGCGTCACGCTGGTGATCTGCCAGGAGCTGTGCATCGAATTCGACGACGAACGACGGACGTCCCACCACCAGCCGGGGGACTATCACCCTCAACAGCGTCACGCGCGCGCCAGTGATCGCCGCGATGCGGGCGGCGATCGGCAGCGCTTCCTCGGCGAGCGTCGAGCCGTCGAGCGGCACCAGTATACGAGAGAAATTGCCGCTGGGGGCAGGGGCATCCGGGTGAGGGTGCACGAGGAGTGTGGGAACGTTCACCCTGCGCACGACGGCGTCGGCCACGCTGCCGAGCCAGGCGCGTCCCAGACCGCCGCGCGCGTGCGTCGCGAGCACCATCAGGTCGGGGCGGAGCTGCGCCGCGGCACGACGGAGGCGATCCACCACCGCCACGCTCTCGCTGTGCGCCGAGCGGATCGGACGCGTGCGAACCGGATCGGCCACGATGCGAGCGGGCAGCTCGGCGGCAACGCGTTCGGTGACGGCCCGGAGATACTCGGTGGACTGCGCTTCGAGCCGCCGCTCGAGATCGGCGTTGCCGGGTGCGGACCCCGGCATGTCCGCGCGTGCCGCGTACGGAACGAAGACATGAATGAGGTGCAGCTCGGCACCGCTCGCTTTCGCGAGGTCGAGCGCGACGGGGAGAGCCTGCTCCGCGAGCTCGGAGCCGTCCAGCGGCACGATGATCGTCTTGATTGGCGCGGTCATATCCCGGATCGTCTCCATTGCGGTGTCAGCGCCGTACAGAGGCGCCGCGCGTCGTGGGCGCTACTGCAGTGTAGCCGCCAGGAGCACGATGTGCTTGGCCGAACGCACCATGGAAGTGACGTCGGCCCATTCCTGCGGCGTGCCGCGCGCTCCGCCACGCTCGCCTCCCAGTCCGATGGCGGGAGTTCCACCGGCGATCGCGACGTTCATGTTGGCCGAACCAGCCCTGCCGAGCGTCGGCTCGAAGCCGAGCCACCGCGCAATGGCCGCGGACGTCCGCACCAGCGGCGAACTCTCCGCGCCGGCGATCTGCCCGCCCGGCGTGCGCTGCACCTCCTGCATGTCGAACCGTATGCCGGTTTCCGCGGAGACGCGATCGAGCACGGCCCGTACCGAGTCCTCCGTCGCCGCCAGAACCTTCGCGTCGAGCGAGCGGACATCGAGTGAGAACCAGCCGCTGTCGGGCTTGTGATTGAAGACGTCGCCGCTCTTCAGCATCGCGATGTTGAGGACGGTGCGCGTGCTGTCCTTCTCGGGCGGGAGCGGAATCGCGAAGATGCCATCGACGGCGCGCGCGATCCCGAGATTGACGTTCGGAAGGCCGCCGTTCAACGTGTGACCCGCCGGCCCGTGGGCCATGATGCGCCACCAGTCGATCCCGATCGCTCCGTAGCTGATGCTGCGACCATCGCCGAGCACGTCCACCACGGCCATGACGCTGTCGCCCATGGCGGCGTAGAGGCGCTTCATCCCCTGCAGGCCGGTCTCTTCCCTGGCCACCGCCGCGAAGATGATGTCGTGCATCGGCTCGACGTGCGATGCTTCGATCGCGGCGGCAGCCGCGAGGAGCGAGGCAGTGGTGGCGGAAGTGTTCGTGCCGGGACCGACCACCTTCCCGCCTTCGACGCGCGGCGGATGCGGCGCGCTGCGCTGCAATTCGGCGATGTTCGCCAGATCGTCGAGCGTCGAAACGAAGAGGATGGCACCGCGCGAGCGCCCCTTGATCCGCCCCATCACGTTCGGGCTCGGCCCGTCCTCGAGCACGACATCGTCGAGCCCGATCTCGCGCATCCGCTGCGCCACCACCGTGGCGCGCGCCCGCTCGTTCCCCGAGGGCGCCTCGATGCTCGCGAGCCTCACGAGCAGCTCGGACATTTCCTTCCTGTGCTCGTTGATGTGCAGGAGCGCCGCCTGCACATCCTCGTCCTTCAGGGCACTGTCGAGCGCCACCCGCTCATCGCCCTTATAGTGCCGTGGCGGCCCCTGCGCCTCGATCCGCGGCGCCGTCGCCGCCAGTACCGCCGCGCCGAGCACCACCGCCCACGCGCTACGTTCGACCTTGCACCCGAGTGCACTGATCATGCTTCTCATTCCCCGCAATTTGTCCAGATCGGTTCCGGAAAGCGAGCCGAACGGGGTTCGACACCGGTGAGGGGGGAGAGTTCCGTGGCAGAGAAGGCAGAAAGCAGAAAGCAGACGGCAGGAAAGGGTCGAGGAGACAGGACACAGGACACAGGAAACAGAAAACTGCACACCGATCCATGTAGGTGTGCAGTTTCTGTTTCCTGTCTCCCGTCCCCTGTTTCCTTCCTTCTACTTCAATCGCGGATTCGTCACCCGCGGCGCCTTCTGGCAGGTGGGCCACTCGGTGGGGAAGCGGAAGCGGCGGGCCGCGGAGTTCGCGCCGGCTTCGGTTTCCTGGTGGACCATTCTCGGCGACGAGGCCACGGCGGCGAGGTCGATGCGGTCGCGCTTCACCATCGTGGGATCCTCGCTGGCGAGGTACGCGAGCATCGCGGTGAGCGTCGCGTTCTTCTTCAGGTCATCGAAGACGATCTTGTCGTAGGTGTCGCGGTTCGTGTGCCAGGTGTAGTTGAAGTAGTCCCACCCGAGCGCGCCGAGTCCGAACGCGGGCGCACCGTAGCACGCGAACGAGGCGTGGTCGCTCCCGCCGCCGCCGGGGAATCCCGTGCCGCTGAAGTCCACCTGGTTGCGGAACTCGAGCGGAACCTTGTCGAGCCACTGCGTGATGTGCACCGCACCATCTGGGAGTCCGCTCGCGCTCATCCGCACGATGCGTCCCGTGCCGTTGTCCTGGTTGAAGAGCGCCTGCAGTCCCTTCACTACTTCCGGATGGTCCTCGCTGAAGGCGCGCGAACCGACCAGCCCTTCCTCCTCCGCGCTCCAGTGGCCCACCATGATGGTGCGCTTCGGATGCGGGTATACCTGCCGGAGAATGCGCATCGCCTCGAGCATGGTGAGCGTGCCGGTCCCGTTGTCGGTTGCGCCCGACGAGCCGTCCCATGAATCGAAGTGCGCGGAGAGGAGGATGTACTCGTCCGGCTTCTCGCTCCCCTTGATCTCCGCTACGGTGTTGAAGACGGGAACCTCGCCGAGCAGTTCCGCATCGAGATTCATGGTGACCTTCGGATTCTGGCCGTTCTCGGTGAGACGGAAGACGAGGCCGTAATCCTCACAGCTCAGCGCCACTGCGGGCGCCTTCTTGTCGTACGTCTCGAACACTTCGATCGTCCCCCACGCGTTCTTCGGACGGGAAGTGATGATACCGGCCACGCCGGCTTCCTCGAGCCGCAAACCCAGATCGCCGGTTCCGAGCGCGAGCGAATAGCCGGTGCCGCGCACGTTGCGGCCGCCCCATTCGTCGCGAATGGAATCGCGCAACGCCTTCATTCGCGCGTTCGACTCGGGCGTCGCGTTCGTGTCCCAGTCTTCGGTTGGACGACAGGTCGGCTGCGGTGCGGAGACGAGTATGAACTTGCCGCGCACGTTCGGGAGCCACTTCACGAACGCCGTGCTGTCCGCGAAGCGCGGGAGGATGACGGTGCTCGCGGTAAGGTCCTTCTTCCCAGTGCCGGGCGAGTAGCCGAGCATCATCCCTTCGAGCGAGCGGACACGCGGCGACACGAGGTCGATGTGCGAGTAGCCGCGCCGCCAGCCGCGCCACGTGCCGTAGTTCTCGTTCCGCGCCTGAATCCCCCACTTGGTGTACGTCGCCACGAGCCAGTCGTTGCCGGCCTTCTGCCCGGGCGTCCCCGTGAGCCGCGGCCCGATCGAGTCGAGCAGCGCCTGGGCGAGTTGCTCGGTGTGAGAGCTGTCCATACCGAGCGCCCAGATGCGCCTGATCACCGGATCGCTGGTCGGAAATGTCTGGGCGGCCGCGTGCGACCACGACGTGGCAACGAGCGCCGCGCTCACGGCGAGAACGAGAGTTTTTCGCATGGCGATGGGAGTGTTGGTGGCGGGGGGCGTCCCTCGCCCCCGAAGCCTGAATATCGCGCCGGGTGCCGGGGGGAGGAAGAAGGAAAAAAGGAAACAGGACACAGGCGACAGGAAACAGGAACTG
>JBIQLU010000044.1:20091-23507 GCA_044463985.1 Gemmatimonas aurantiaca
CCACTTCCCCATCAGAGTCGCGAACTGGGCGCGGGCGGCGGTGCACTCGGCGATCTGCATCGAAGTCGGGGCTACGTCGGCACCCTGCATCGACATCGCGGCGGCGAGCATCGCGTCGCTCAGCGCGTTCAGCGTCGTGGCTGGGCCGGTGGGGCCGCGACGGAAGCGCGGGCGCGCTTCATCGTCGGGCGCCGGCGCGATCGAGTCGACGCGCGCTCTGAGCGATGCCGCGGAAGAGCCGCGCTTCTCGAGGGCCTCCGAGAGGGTGCGCGCCTCCTCGTATGCTTCGTGCGCGGCAACCGCGCCCTTGTACATCTCCGTAGAAAGCGACGCGAGCTTCGCGAGGCCGGCGGCCGGCGTCTTGACGCGCGGGTCGAGGCGCAGCGTGAGCGGCTGCTCGTACGTCTTGCCGTTCACGATCAGCCGAACACGATACTTCCCCGGCGGCGCCCACGGCGCGCTCGCTGCCGGATAGCTGCGGCCGGGTACGGCGCCGGTCGCCTCCGTTTCCTCGTTCTCCTTGTCGCCCACGGGCTGATAGTGCAGATCCCACTCCACCCTGTGCATCCCCGCCTTGGTCGAGATCACCATCGGCGGCGCGGGCCAGTAGAGCGGGAAGCGACAGAACACAGTCGTCGGAGCCGCCTCGCAGATCTGCTCGTACTTCTCGCGATCGATCGCTGGATGCGGATCCATCACCGGGTCCGCGCTCGAGTACGAGCGCACCACGTCGCCCGCGGCGTCCACTATCTGCATCTTCACCGGCCCGCTCACATCCGCGGCGAGATAGTAGTCGATGATGCCGCCGGCAGGCGGATTCTCGCCCGCCAGGATCTCCGGCGGCCATGGCGTCGGATCGTTCGTCGCGAAGCGCACACGCAGCGCCGTGACCGGCGCGAACAGATACGCCTCCTTCGCGGCACGCGCCGCGGCCGCCTGCCTGAGCGGCGTGACGTCATCGAGAATCCAGAAGCCGCGCCCGTGCGTTCCGGCTACGAGATCGGCGCACAGGCAGGTGGTGTCGTCCTTGATAGCGATGTCCCGTACCGAGATCGCGGGCATGTTCATCCGCAGCGAGCTCCAGTGGTCGCCGTCGTCGAACGACACCCACACCTGCGCGTCGGTGGCCGCGTAGAGCAATCCCTTCTGACGTGGATCCTCGCGAATCGAGTTGGCCACGTAGCCCGGCTCGATCCCGTTGTCGATCTCGGTCCACGTCTTGCCGCCGTCGTGCGTCCTGTAGAAATGCGGATTCATGTCGTCGATCCGCATGGTGTTCGCCGCGGCGTACGCGGTGCCGTCGTCGAAGTGGCCAGCATCGATGTTGAAGATGCGCGTCCACGGCTTTATCGCCGGCGGCGTCACGTTCGTCCAGTGTGCGCCTCCATCCATGGTCACCGAAATCGCGCCGTCGTCCGTGCCGGCCCAGAGGATCGAGAGCTTCCGCGGCGATGCCGACAGCGCGGTGATCGCGCCCTGAGGCGACTGCTCCACGCTCGGCGCGTACTTCCCCGCCGTCGCAGGCACCTCCCACGTGGAGCGCGCGAGGTCCGGCGATATGCGCTTCCAGCTATGGGCATGGTCGGCGCTCTTCCACACCACATTGGAAACGTAGAAGAGCACGTCCGGATTCACCGGCGACCACTGCAGCGGCATCGTGCGCACGTTGCGACCGAGCTCGTTCCCATTCGCATCTGTGCCGCGCATGTCCGGGCCCACGTAGGTCGTCTGCCGCGTGCGTCGGTTGAAGAGCGAGACGCCGCGACGCATGCTCCCGTACACGAGGTCGGGATCGCGCGGATCCGGCGCCGCTATCCCGTACTCCTGAATGTTGACCGGGTGCCAGTCGTTGAAGGTGATCTCGCCGTCGGCGGAGCGACTCTTCACGCACGCCGAGCCGGCGTCCTGCTGCCCGCCGCACAGCCTGTACGGGAAGTCGTTGTCGGCCGTGACGTGGTACATCGCCGCGGCCGGCTGCGTGTACCAGTTGCTCCAGCTCTCGCCGCGATTCGCCGAGACCACCGCGCCCTGGTCCGTCACCACCAGCACGATTTTCGGATCGTTCGGGTTGATCCAGATCTTCTGGTAGTCGTCTCCGCCCGGCGCTCCACGCACCGCGCGCCAGTCGTGGCCACCGTCCTCGGTACGCCACATGACGACCGACGCGCTGTACACCACGTCCGGATTCGTGGGATCGACCGCGATCGTCGGGAGGTCACCGCCGCCGATGCGCGACATCGGCCTGCTGTCAGGCTCGCGCGAAGTGACGTGATCGCCGTTGACCACGCTCCAGTGCTCGCCTCCGTCGGTGCTCTTGTAGAAACCGATCTCGCCGCCGGTGGGCCGCTGCCCCGGCGGCGTGTACTCCGCAACCACGGCGTAGAGGATGTTCGGATTGCTCTGCGATATCGAAAGGTTTGCCTGGAGCACGGCCGGCAGGCCGTTCTTCAATTGCTTCCACGTGGTACCGCCATCGGTGGACTTGAAGATCCCGCCGCCGCCACCGCTGAACGCGCTCCCCTCTCGAAACGACTCCTGCTGCTGCCAGAGCGCGGCGTAAACGACATCCGGATTGCGTGGATCGATGACGACGTCGTTGCCGCTCGTGTACTCGTCCTTGTACAACACCTTCTCGAACGATCTGCCGCCATCGGTGGAGCGGAAGATGCCGCGCTCCTCGTTCGGGCCGTACGGATGTCCGAGCGCCGCGACGAAGAGCCGGTTCGGATTGCGCGGATCCACATCCACCTCGGCGATCATCTGCGTCTCGCGCAGCCCGAGGTGAGTCCACGTCTTCCCCGCGTCGGTGGACTTGTACATGCCGTTCCCCGTTGCGAGATCCGGCCGGATGATCCCCGCGCCCGTGCCCACGTAAATGATGTTCGGATCGCCCTGCGCTACCGCGATCGCGCCGATCGAGCCCGTGGACTGTGCATCGAAGAGCGGATGCCACGTCGAGCCGTAGTCGGTGGAACGCCATACGCCTCCGTTGTCGAACCCGACGTAGAAGACGTTCGGCTCGCTCGCCACACCATCGAGCGCGCGTGCACGACCGGAGCGCGTCGGGCCGATCTCGCGCCAGCGCATCTCGGCGTAGAGGCGCGAGTCATCCTGCTGTGCGCGCGCCGATGGAGGAAGCGCCGCCAGCGGCAGCACGGCTATGGCGAGCGTCGTGACGCCGGCGGCGAATCGAATCGAGCTGGAAAGGCGGCGGGAGCTGACTGGCTCGGAGGAAGTTCGACGCACGAGGATCGTCTCCATTCGTATGGGAGCGCATGCTTCACTGCATTGCGTCTGGAATATGAGACGCGTGCACTGGCTCGGCCAGCGCAGCATCGGCGCTGCACCCCGCATCCGTGCGGCTGCAGGCGCGGCTCGTGCCTGCAGTGGAGTAGAGGGCGCGGGTGGAGTTGCGC
>JBIQLU010000044.1:23607-24858 GCA_044463985.1 Gemmatimonas aurantiaca
TCAACCGCCGATGTCGACCTCGATGCCGCGCCACTTCCCCTGTCCGAAACGGGCGACGCTGAGCAGGCAGCGCGTGATGTGGCCGGTGAGGATGGCGAACCAGATGTGCATCGGCCTGAGCGTCCCTGTCTGCTGTATCACGAAGCAGATGCCCAGCGGGACGATGATCTGCGAGACGATGGAGATGTACAGCGGGCTCTTCGTGTCGCCCGTTCCCTGCAGCCCGCCGGTGAACGCGAGCGCCACCGCTATGAAGAGGCCGGAGAGGCTGAGCACGCGCAGGAGCTGCACGCCGATCTCCACGACAGTCGGTTCGTGCATCCCGAAGATCGCGAGGAGCTGGCGCGGGAAGAAGAGGAAGAAGATTCCGACGAACACCGCCACGGACGCCGCGATGCGCGCTGCGACGTGCACGGCTTCGCGCGAGCGTTCGGGTTTGTGCGCACCGAGGTTCTGCCCGGCGACCGCCGCGGCCGCGCCCATGAGGCCCACCGACGTCCACGTTATGAACGAGAAGAGCTGCGAGTAGCTCACCGAGTACGCCGCCTGCGCCGCTGCGCTCTCGGCGAGCGAGCCGACGAAGGAGAGGAGGATCACGCCACCCACGTTCATCGCGATCCCCTGGATCCCCGTCGGAAGCCCGAAGCGGAAAAGAGCGCGGATGATGGACCAGTCGGGTCCCCACCCCTGCCCACGCGGGAAGCGCACGACCCAGCCGCCATGCCACAGCTTGTAGAGCGAGTAGATCGCCAGAATACCCATGGCGAGAACGGTTCCCATCGCGGCGCCCGCGGTTCCGAACGCCGGCACCGGACCGAGGCCGGCTATCAGCACGACGTTGAAGATGACGTTGAGCGGCGTGATCGCGAGGCCGATGAGCATCGGCGTGCGTGCATCGCCAGCCGAGCGAAGCGCGCCGCTCATCATGAAGTAGATCATCATCCCGCCGCTGAAGAGGAACATGATCCTCAGATACGGCAGCGCCTCGCGCTGTACGGAAGGCGCGGCGTTGATGATGTCGAGCAGGTACGGCGCCAGGAAATAGCCGGCCGGCGCGAGCACGAGGAACGAGATCCCGATCGCTGTGAGGAAGGCCTGATAGACGGTGCGATTCACCTTCTCCTCGTCGCCCGCGCCCGCGAAGCGCGACACCAGCACGCTCATCCCCATGAAGAGCGAGATGATGAAGGAGATGACGACGATGAAGATCTGCGAGGAGACGCCGATCGCGGCGTTGCCGGTGAAGCCCAC
>JBIQLU010000045.1:0-6283 GCA_044463985.1 Gemmatimonas aurantiaca
GCATCCGTCATCCCCGCGGAAGCGGGGATCCACGTCATCCCCGCGGAAGCGGGCATCCACGTTGCTTCATCGAACTTGGATCCCCGCTTCCGCGGGGATGACGGGCCACAGCTCCCACCGCGAACGGCGCGGAGGTTCGAGGGGCTCGATGCGTACGATCCGATGCGCGAGCCGTGCGCGGTCGACCTCAGCGACAACACCAACCTCTGGGGGGCACCGCCGGCGGCGGCGCGGGCGCTGCGCGACTTCACGGAGAGCGAGATCACTCGCTATCCCGCCGTCTACGTGCGTCGCCTCAAGGACGCGCTGGCGGAGTACGCCGGTGTCGGCCGCGACGAAGTCGTCACCGGTTGCGGGTCCGACGACGTACTCGACTCCGCGATGCGCGCGATGGCGGAGCCGGGTGGGCGCGTCGCGTTCGCCGAGCCCACCTTCGTGATGGCAGAGCGATTCGCGCGGATGAACGGCCTCGAGGTGGACCGCGTCCGCCTGCGGAGCGACTTCTCCCTCGACGCCGACGCG
Organism: Gemmatimonas aurantiaca; assembly: GCA_044463985.1. Classification (GTDB taxonomy): domain Bacteria; phylum Gemmatimonadota; class Gemmatimonadetes; order Gemmatimonadales; family Gemmatimonadaceae; genus JADGGM01. Next base: position 523 of record JBIQLU010000045.1, read on the forward strand.
CTGCTCGGCACCGGCGCACAGATCATCTACATCTGCTCGCCCAACAATCCCACCGGAAACTCGTTCGACGCGGAGAGCATCGAGCGGGTGATCCGCGAGACGCACGGTTTCGTGATCCTGGACGAAGCGTACGCCGAGTTCGCGGGCAGCGGCTTCCTGCGCGCGGCGCCCACGTACGGGAATCTCCTGGTGGTGCGCACACTCTCGAAGGCGTTCGGACTCGCGGGTGCGCGCGTGGGCTACGCGACCGGGAACGCGGCGCTCGTGAGCGCAGTGGAGAAGTCGCGCGGCCCGTACAAGGTGAGCGCCACCGCCGAGCGCGCGGCGCTCGCCGCGCTCACCGAGGACCGCGACTGGATCGTCGGGCGGATCGAGGAGGTACGCGCCAACCGCGCGCGCTTCATGGATGCGCTCCGGGAACTCGGGCTGGCTCCGCTCCCCTCCGACGCGAACTTCGTACTCGTACCCGTGCAGGATGCGCGGGCGCTCGCGCTGCGGATGCGGCGCGACGGGCAGGGAGTGGCCGTGCGGCCGTTCGTCGCCCTTCCGGGAATCGGCGATGCGATTCGCATCACCATCGGTCCGTGGCGAGTGCTCGAAGCGGCGCTGCGGGAAATCGAGGAGGCCGTATCTTGCGTGTGACTGTGCTGGACTACGGTGTGGGCAACCTCCACTCGCTGCTGAAGGCGCTGGATGCACCCGACACCAGCGTGCGCGCCGAGCCCGATGCCCTGCGTGCGCTCGACACCGACGTGCTGGTGCTCCCCGGCGTTGGCGCGTTCGGCGCCGCGGCACGGCAGATCGCTCCGGCGCGCGCGGCGATCCGCGATGCTCTCGAGAGCGGTCTTCCGTGTCTCGGCATATGCCTCGGCATGCAGCTTCTCTTCGACTCGAGCGAGGAGGGGGCGGGAGAAGGACTCGGTGTGATACCCGGCCGCGTGCGCAGATTGCGTGCGGCGCGTGTACCGCAGATGGGGTGGAACACGCTCGACGAGCGATGCGATCCGCTGCTCGATGCGTCGGCGCTCGACTGCGCGTACTTCGCGAACAGCTACGTGTGCGTGCCAGCCGCCGGGTCCGTGGTTCGCGCCACGACCACGCACGAGGGGGAGCGTTTCCCGTCGGTGGTCCGCGCGGGCACCACCGTGGGCGTCCAGTTTCACCCCGAGAAGAGCTCCGCCGAGGGCGTGGCTTTCATCGGTGCATTTCTCGAGGAGGCGCGTCGGTGATAGTGATACCGGCAGTGGATCTGCGCGCGGGCAAGTGCGTGCAGCTCGTGGGCGGTTCGTACGACGCCGAGCCGATACGGCTCGACGATCCGGTCGAGGTGGCGCGCGAGTGGACGCGGAAGGGATTTCGCCGGCTGCACGTGGTGGACCTCGACGCGGCCACGGGGCGCGGAAGCAACGCCGCACTCGTGAGCGAGATCATGCGGGAGGTCGACGCTACTTTCCAGGCGGGCGGCGGCGTGCGCGAATCGGACGACATCGAACGACTTCTGAACGATGGCGCGGAGTGGGTGGTCGCAGGCACGCGCGCGCTCACCGATTCCTGGTGGCTGGAGGAAGTCGCGTCCAATTTCCCTGGCCGCATCATCGTGGCCGCCGACGTTCGCGGGCGCGCGATAGTGACGCACGGCTGGTCGCGCTCGGGCGAGCGCGACGTGATCGACTGCATCGAGGAGCTCAACGATCTCCCGCTGGCGGGAGTGCTGGTGACCGCGGTGCACCTCGAGGGGCGGATGCAGGGCGCGGATCTCTTCCTCATGGAAGACGTGGTAGAGAGCTCGACGCATCCCGTGATCGCGTCGGGCGGCATCGCGGGCGCCAACGATCTGCGAAATCTGGCGGAGCGCGGCGTGGCGGCGGCGGTGGTGGGGATGGCGCTCTACACCGGAGCGCTGGACGCGCGGGTCGTGGCGGAAGAGTACTCGATCTGACAACGGAGGAGCTGACTTGACTACGGTAGTACGGGAGACGCGCGAGACCCGGGTACGGGTGGAACTGGAGCGCGGCGATGCATCGGACGGCGTGCGGGCGCCCGCGATCGAGACGGGCGAGCCGTTTCTCGATCACATGCTGAACACTCTGGCGCGCTACGCCGGCGTGCGGCTCGCCGTAAAGGCGAGCGGCGACCTGCGGCACCACCTCGTTGAGGACGTCGCGATCACGCTCGGCGATGCGCTGGCGCGCTTCATACCGGAGCGTGCCGCCCGCTACGGAGAGCGCGTGGTGCCGATGGACGATGCGCTCGTGCAGGTCGCGCTCGACCTCGGCGGCCGGCCGTTCTATCGCGGCCCGCTTCCCAGCACGCTGTACGACCACTGGATGCGCTCGCTCAGCGATCACGCACGGATGACGCTGCACGTGCGCGTGGTTCGCGGGCGCGATCGGCATCATGTGGTCGAGGCGGCGTTCAAGGCGCTGGGGCTCGCGCTGCGGCAGGCGCTGGTGGAGGGTGACACCGTGTTCAGCACCAAGGGCGCCGTGGCGCTGGAGGCGGAGTGACGCTTACACGCAGAGTCGTCGTGTGTCTCGATGTGCAGGGCGGACGCGTGGTGAAGGGAACGCGCTTCGAGTCGCTGCGCGACGTGGGCGATCCGGTGGAGCTGGCGGAGCGCTACGAGGCGGAGGGTGCCGACGAGATAGTGTTTCTCGACATCGCGGCGAGCGCCGATGAGCGCGATACGCTGCTCGACGTGGTGAGTCGCGCGGCCCGGCGGCTGTTCATTCCACTCACGGTGGGCGGCGGTGTGCGCAGCGTGGAGGACGTATCGCGCGCCCTGCAGGCGGGCGCCGACAAGGTGAGCATCAACAGCGCCGCGGTCGTACGACCCGAGCTCATCACCGAGTGCGCGGAACGCTTCGGCGCGCAGTGCGTGGTGGCGAGCATCGATGCGAAGCGCGAGGGCAATGGGTGGCTGGTACGCACGCGCGGCGGACGATCGGGCACCACGCTCGACGCGGTGGAGTGGGCGCGCGAGTGCGCCGTGCGCGGCGCGGGCGAGATACTGCTTACGAGCATCGATCGCGATGGCGTGCGCGGCGGCTACGACATCGAGCTCACTCGCGCCGTGGCGCGCGTGGTCAGCGTGCCGGTGGTGGCGTCGGGGGGCGCGGGGAGTGCGGCGGATGTGGTGGCGGCGTTCCGCGAGGGCGGTGCTGACGCCGCGCTCGTGGCGGGGATACTGCACGATGGAGTGACGACCGTCGCGCAGTTGAAGGAGGCGATGCGGGAAGCGGGGATCGCCGCGCGGGCCAGCGGCGACCCGGGCGTGCAAATGGATCCCCGCTTTCGCGGGGATGACGACATCGCGTCCGTCATCCCCGCGCCCGTCATCCCCGCGAAAGCGGGGATCCATGTTCCCCCACGCGCGCAGCAGCCATGAGCGACACGTCAGCCGCCACACTGATGCACGCCGCGCTCGATGTCGCGCGCGTCGCGGGCGACGTGGCACTGCGCCACTTCCGCACCGCGCTGTCGGTCGAAACCAAGTCCGACGGCTCGCCAGTCACGATCGCCGACCGCGCCGCGGAGCGCGCCGCGCGCGAGTGGATAGAGCAGCGCTTCCCCGACCACGGTATACTCGGCGAGGAGTTCGGCGAGGTGCGCGCGGATGCGGCGCGCCGCTGGATAGTCGATCCCATCGATGGCACGAAGAGCTTCGTGCGCGGCGTGCCGCTCTGGGGGACGCTGGTGGCGCTGGTGGAACGGGACGGCGACGACGATCGGGTCATTTCGGGTGCGGCGTACTTCCCAGCGATCGGCGAATCGCTGGCCGCCGCTACGGGCACGGGCACCTGGTGGAACGGGAAGCGCTGTTCGGTCTCGCAGGTGAAAAGAATGGAGGAGGCGATCGTCCTCACAACGGACGAGCAGTTCCGCCACGCGCCCGAGCGGCGCGATGCGTGGAACGCGCTCGCCGGCCGTGCGCTCTTCAGTCGTAGCTGGGGCGACTGCTACGGCTACTTGCTGGTGGCCACGGGACGTGCTGAAGTGATGGTGGACGGCATTCTCTCGGCGTGGGACGCGGCCGCGTTCCTCCCGATCATACGCGAGGCGGGAGGCGTGCTCACCGACTGGACGGGGAAGCACACGGCATTCGGGGGGAACGCGATCGCGACGAACGCCGCGATCGCCACGGCCGCACGGCGTCTCCTCGGCGCGAGCGACGCCGAGGATGCGTCCGGAACTTCGATGGAGTGAACGATGCTGGATCTCGATCTGCTCGACTTTCGCCGCGGAAAAGGACTGGTGACCGTCGCGACCCAGGACGTGCACACCGGCCAGCTTCTCATGGTCGCGCACGCCGATCGCGAAGCGCTGGAGTGCACGATCGCCACGGGCGAGATGCACTACCACTCGCGCCGGCGCGGCCTCTGGCACAAGGGCGCCACGAGCGGCAACCGGCAGCGAGTGGTCTCGCTCACTCCCGACTGCGATGGCGACGCCGTGCTCGCACTGGTCGAGCAGACCGGCGTCGCCTGTCACACCGGTACGCGCTCGTGCTTCGTCGTTGGCGAAGTGGTGGAGGACTGGTCGATGGAAGCGCCCAGCGCCGCCGAGAAGCGACCCGAGGCGCTGGTGAGGCTGGACGCCACGATAGCCGCGCGCGCCGCCGCCGGAGTGCTGGCGCCGGAAGCCAGCTACACGGCCCGACTGCTCGGCGATCGCAACCTCCGTCTCAAGAAGCTCGGTGAGGAGGCAGCGGAGCTGGTCACAGCCTGTGCCGACGGCGATCGCGATCGGGCGGTGGAAGAGGCGGCGGATCTGTTCTATCACGCGCTCGTGGCGCTCCGCGCGGTGGGAGGATCGCTTCAGGATGTGAAGGAAGTGCTCACGCGCCGCTCGGCGATCGCTACACCCACACGATGACTCCGCCACCCCCTCCTCCCTCCCGCGCCACCTTCGCGCTCCTGGCCGAGCGCCTCGATGCAGACCGGCTGCAGCTCTCGGTACCGCTGGCGCCGTTCACGACGTTCAGGATCGGCGGGCCCGCCGACTACTTCTACGAAACCGCGTCGGCCGACGATCTCGCGAACGCGGTGATCGCGGCGCGCCAGCTTGGCATCCAGTACTTCGTGCTGGGACTCGGCGCCAACATCCTGGTGGGCGACCGCGGCTTTCGCGGACTCGTGATCCGCAACCGCGCGAGCCACACGCAGTGGGGAGAGGACGGCAGACTGTGGGTGGAGAGCGGCGCGGTGATGCGCGACCTCATACTCGAGTCGGCACGCCGCGGCTGGTCGGGACTCGAGCACTACGTGGGGATCCCGAGCACGGTGGGCGGCGCAGTCTGGCAGAACCTGCACTTTCTCTCGCCCGCGCCGGAGCGCGAGCGCACCGTGTTCATAGCGGAAGTATTCGAGTCGTGCGACATCCTCACGGCGGAGAGTGAGCGAAAGACGGTGGGTGCGGACTACGTGAACTTCGGCTACGACGACAGCGTGTTCCATCATCGCGACGACATCGCGCTGGCGGTGACGTTCGGGCTTCGGAAGGGAGATCCGGCGGAGATGCATCGCATCATGCAGGAGAACCTGAGCTGGCGCGGCGCGCGGCATCCGTGGCTCGACTGGCATCCGAGCGCCGGCTCGATCTTCAAGAAGATCGAGGGAGTGGGCGCGGGACGGCTGGTGGATCAGTGCGGGCTCAAGGGATTCCGACACGGCAATGCGCAGATCTCGCATCTGCACGCGAACATCATGGTGAACCTGGGCGGCGCGACGGCGAAGGATGTGAAGGAGCTGATCGCGATCGC
>JBIQLU010000045.1:6383-18941 GCA_044463985.1 Gemmatimonas aurantiaca
CGGTATACAAATATGGGAGCCCACAAAGCGTACAATTTCGAAGAGCCCGCCTCACCGCCCACCCGCGCCCACCGGGAGGACCTCCACGTGAACCGCGCCGCGCACCACTACCTCCGCATCGCCACTCCCGCCACGCTCGCCACACTCGCGCTCACTCTCACACTCACCGCCTGCGGCGGCGGATCGCCCTCCGGTCCCGATGGCTCCGGCTCCAAGGCGGCCGTGAACATCTCCCGCTCCGCCGTCACGCTCATTACCGGCGACACCGTGCGACTCACCGTCTCCGTCCGTGGCGACGACGGCGTGGTCGTCCCCGGCGCGACCGTGCAGTGGAGCTCGAGCAATCCCAGCGTCGCCTCCGTGTCCGACGGCCTCGTCACCGCACTCGCGGCCGGTAACACCGACATCTCCGCTTCCTCGAACGGCGTCACCGCGAAGAGCACCGTCACCTCGCACGTCGGGAGCGGTGCCCGCGTGCCGAGCATGGAGCCGTACGATCAGATCATCCCCGCGCTCATGGGCAAGTGGCAGATCCCGGGTGGCGCGGTCGCCGTGATGAAGGACGGTGTCGTCATCTTCTCGCGCGGCTACGGCTACGCCGACGTGGATGCGAAGGTGCCTGTGGCAGCCGATGCACTTTTCCGCATCGCCTCGGTCTCGAAGCCCATCACCAGCGCCGCGATCCTGAAGCTCGTGGATGATGGCGAGCTCTCGCTCGACGACCACCCCTTCGACATCCTCAGCGACCTCGCGGCCCCTGACGGCAGCACGGAAGATCCCCGCCTCGCCGACATCACCATCCGCCATCTCCTCGAGCATGCCGGCGGCTGGGATCGCGATGCGAGCGGCGATCCCATGTTCATGTCGTCCAGCATCGCCAGCGCGCTCGGCACCGACGCGCCCGCGAGCGTGGAAGACGTCATCCGCTACATGCGAGGCCAGCCGCTCGACTTCGATCCCGGCTCGCGCTACGTGTATTCGAACTTCGGCTATGCGGTGCTCGGCAGGGTGATAGAGAAGATCACCGGCCAGTCGTACGAGCAGTACGTGAAGACGAACGTGCTGCAGCCGATGGGCATCACGCGCATGACCATCGGCGCCACGCGTCTGAGTGGACGCCTCGACGGCGAGGTGAAGTACTACGAGACGGCGGGGAACGTCATGTCGGTCTTCCCCGGCGAGGGGATGGTGCCCTGGCCGTACGGCGGGTTCTACATCGAAGCCATGGATTCACACGGCGCCTGGGTCGCGTCCACGCTCGATCTCCTGAACTTCGTGAAGCACATCGACCCGCGCACCGCGCCGACTCCGTTCCTCTCCACCGCCACCACCGCGGCGATGCTGGCGCATCCGCCCGCACCGCTCTGGCAGGGGAGCGCCTCCTGGTACGGGTTGGGATGGCTGGTTCGTCCCTCGGGAGGCGACGCCAACTGGTGGCACGATGGTTCGCTTCCCGGAACCACCACGCTCGTGGTACGCGCCTACAACGGTTACACCTGGGCGGCGTTCTTCAACGCGCGCGCGTCGACGTCGACGTCCAGCTTCGCCGCCGAGCTCGACCCGGCACTCTGGAATGCGCTGTCGGGGTCGGGACTCTAGAATCGATCGGGTGCTGCCGTGATGGCGCGGGGGAGTCGGTGGCGACGCCATCGACTCCCCCTTCGCCGTGATGCCCCTCCCAGCATCCGTGAGCTCTCCGGAGCCGCTTTCCCGCCGTTCGAGATGTCGACTTACCGAATGGCGCCTGCCGCGCGCGACCGGGATCCTTCCGTGTGCGCACCACGGCGGGCGCTGCCAACACGGAGAGTTCATCTCATGGCCACCACCACTTCTGCTCCACCCGCTGCTCCGAAGCACACGGAACCGTCCTCGGTGCTCACCGATGCGCTCCTCGAGCGCTGTCGCGATCGGGTCGCCACGTACGACGCCGAGAACCGCTTCTTCATGGAAGACTTCGAGGAGCTGCGCGACGCGGGCTACCTGAATCTTTCGCTTCCGAAGGAGTTCGGCGGTGCCGGCTGCACCCTCGCCGAAGTGGCGCGCGCGCAGCGGCGGCTCGCCTACTACGCCCCCGCCACCGCACTCGGCCTCAACATGCACCTCTACTGGGTGGGAGTCGCCGCGGGGCTCTTGCAGAACGGCGACCGCTCGCTCGAGTGGCTGCTGCAGGAAGCTTCGAAGGGCGCCGTGTTCGCGGCCGGCCACGCGGAGAGCGGCAACGACATCCCCCTGCTCCTCTCGACGTCGAGAGCGGAGCGGGTGGACGGCGGCTACCGGATCACCGGGCACAAGTCATTCGGCAGTCTCACCCCGGTGTGGACTTTCATGGGTCTCCACGCGATGGACGTGAGCGATCCCGCGGCGCCGAAGATCGTTCACGCATTCGTTCCGCGCGGTGCGACCGGCTGCCGCATCGAGGAGACGTGGGATGTACTCGGCATGCGCGCCACGAGCAGTCAGGACACGATCCTCGATGGCGTGTTCGTTCCCGACAGTCACATCGTGCGCGTGCTTCCCGCCGGCGCGGCCGGCGTGGACTTCTTCATACTTTCCATTTTCGCCTGGGCTCTGATCGGCTTCGGCAACGTGTACTACGGAATGGCGCAGTACGCGCTCGACCGCACGGTCGAGACGCTGAAGAAGAAGAAATCGATAGCGCTCTCGCGCCCGATGTCGTACCACGCCGAGGCACAGCATGCGATCGCGGAGATGGGGCTCGAGCTGGAGTCGATCGGGCCGCACCTCGAGAGTGTTGCCGCGGACTGGTCCAATGGCGTGGATCACGGACACGGCTGGCCGGCGAAGATCGTCGCGGCGAAGTATCACGCCGTGGAAGGCGCGTGGCGTGTGATCGACCACGCGCTCGACCTCGCGGGCGGCTTCGGCATCTTCCGGCGCTCGGGACTGGAGCGACTCTTCAGGGATGCACGCGTCGGCCGGATGCATCCAGCCAACAGCGCGTTCACGCACGAACTGGTGGCGAAGACGCTGCTCGGTATCAACCCCGACGAGACCCCGCGCTGGGGGTGAAGTGAACCGCCGGGGTCAGGTACTCGATGTAGAGGTTCCGGCAGCGTTGCTGCCGGGACCTCTACATCGAGTACCTGACCCCGTTGACCCCGGCGTTCATACGAACATCTCCGGACTGATCTCCAACGCCACTTCGGAGACCCGATCCACCGGGAGTCCCGCGCGGCGCGCGTGTTCCACTATCGCGGCGGCGTCGGGTGCGTCGTACTCGCAGTAGATCTTCCCCTCCGTGTCCGAGACGTAGCTCCGGATCCAGATGACCCCGGGCATGTCGGCGAGTGCCTGCTTCGACCGACGGGCCGCCGCATCGAGCTGCTCTCGCGTCAGGCCGGGCACGTTCCGTTCGATGATGTATCGTGGCACCGTTCACCCCCTCGTTGGTCTCTACGTTCGCGCGCGCACCCTCTCGTTTGGCACCGCAGCGCACGCGGCCAGCAGCCTGGCGTTGCCCGAGCGCTCCGCCTTCTCCATCGCGAGCGAGGAATATCGCGCGGCCGCGTCGGGTGCCCCGCGCTCGCTGTACAGGCGGGCGATGTTGTGCAGCATCCATCCTTCACCGGCTGGATCGTGCATCGCGCGCCGCACTTCGAGCGCGCTCGTGTACTGCGCTTCGGCTTCATCCAGCCTGCCGATCGCGCGATACACGTCGCCGAGTGCCGCGAGCGAGTGCGCCTCGAGCAGCCGCTCGCCCGTTTGCCGATTGATCCCGAGTCCCTGCTCGAGCACCGTGCGCGCCTCCTCGTACCTGAGCAGCCGCTGCAGCGTGGCGCCCATGCTGTTGAGCATCAGCCCCTCGTGCACCCTGTCGTCGAGGTCGCGGAAGATACGCAGCGCCGTCTCGTAGTGCCGGAGCGCTCCGGCGTAGTGTCCGCCCTCCCAATGCACGATACCGAGCTGATTGTGGAGTGAGCCCTCGCGATGCAGATCGCCGCTCGTGGCCGCGAGGCCCGCTGCCTCCTCGTAGAGCGCGATCGCTTCGGCAGCGTGAAGCCGCCGCGCACTGCGCGCCATCCCCTCGAGCGCGTCCAGCTCCGCCCTGGAGTTCTCCATGCGCCGGTGAAGCGATCGCGCCGTACGCCACGCCGCACCGGCCTCCTCGAACGCGCCATCCCGCTCGTGGATGTCGGCGACGCGTGTCCACATCGCGGCCTCGCTCCGGTGATCCTCGAGCTGCGCGAACAGGCCGATCGCTTCCGCGAAGTGCGGGAGCGCCTCCGCGAACCGCCCGAGTCCGAAGAGCAGCTCGCCGAGCATGCGCAGCTCCTGCGCGAGTCCATCAGCGTGGTGCGCCGTTCGACTCAGCTCCACCGCCTGGCCGTATATGCGCAGTGCCTCGTCCACCATCCCCTGCTGCAGGTAGATGTGCGCGATGGCGGTGAGATGGAAGGAGCGCTGGATCGGCAGCTTCGGCTCCGCCGCCAGTTCGTTGGCGCGCTGCAGGTAGGCGAGCGCTTTCTCGCTTTCACCCAGAGCGCGGTGCACGTTCGCGAGATTGTGGAAGACGAAGGAGCGCTTGAGCGGATCCTCGTTGACCACCGTCATTTCCAGCGCTTCCTCGAGCACTTCGCGGGCCTCGTCGAGCTCTCCCATGTTCTTGAGGATGATCCCGATGTTCGCGAGATCGCCTGCCACCGCGTGCTCGTCCCGGTGCTCGCGGTCGATCTCCAGCGCGTTTTCCGCGAGCGCGAGCGCTTCGGCGTTGTTCCCCTCGTGCCAGCGCAAAAGGCCGATGCTGCGCAGGGCATTCCGCTCGCCCGCCGCATCGCCGCGTTCGCGTGTCATGCGCAGCGCAGTTCCCAGAGCGCGATCCGCGGCGTCGAAGCGCCTGAGCAGCGTATATATGTCTCCCTGACGGAGGTACGCCTCGGCGAGCATGGCCGAGGAACCGGCCGGCACGAGGAGCGCTATGAGATCATCCACGAGCTGCTGCTGCCGGCCGCGGAGGCCGAGCGTTTCGCAGAGCCGTTCCTGCCTGAGCAGGATCCCGGCGAGCAGCTCGCGGCGCTCGTCGTCGGCGGCGAGATGCAGAAGCCACGACTGCGAACGCTCGAGAGTGCCGAGTGCATCGGAGAACTGGCTCAGCGCGGTAGCGCGCTCGGCAGCTCGCAGTCCGTAGCTCACGGCGTCGCGCCAGAGCTCCGCACCGCTGAAGTGCCGCGCCAGCAGCTCGAGTCGCGTCCCCACACCGGGACGCAGCTTCTCCAGTGCGCGGCCGACCGCGCCGTGCAGCGTCCTCCGTTGATGCTCGAGGAGCGTTTCGTACGTCACCTCCTGCGTCAGCACGTGCTTGAAGCGGTAGTTCTGCTCGGGCACCACGCTCGTCTGCTGAATCAGGCCGGCGCGCGCGAGCCGGTCGAGCGGTCTGGATGGATCCATCGCGCCAGCCAGCACGTGCTCGAGAACGTCGCGCGAGAATTCCCGCCCGATCACCGACGCGACGCGCAGCACTTCCCGCTCGTCGCGCTCGAGGCGATCGAGTCGCGAGCGAATCACCGCCTGCACCGTGGCCGGGAAGTGCACCACGCCCGATGCATCGGCTGCCACCGCCACACCATCCGAAACCGTCAACGCGCCTTCCTCGAGGAGCGTCTGACACACCTCCTCGAGGAAGAACGGATTCCCGCCGGTGCGCTCGTGGAGCTGGTGCGCGAGCGCCGGCGAGATCTGCTCGGCGTGCAGCACGGAGCGCATGATGGCAATCGATGCATCTGGCTCGAGCGGACCGAGATGGATGGTCGTCTGATGCTCCGCGCTCCCCCACTCCATGGCATCGTCCGGGCGGCAGGAGACGACCACCAGCAGTGGACAGGTCGGCAGCATCGCGACGAGCTGACGAAGGACATCGCGCGAGGCGACATCCACCCAGTGCCAGTCCTCGAAGAGGATGAGCGTGGGCCTCTCCCTGGCGCACATCGTGAAGATCGCGACCAGCGCATCGAGCATCGCCGCCTGGAAGCGTTCGCCCTGCAGATGGCGAGGCAGGGGGTACGCGTCAGTCGGTATCGAGAGCAGATGCAGGTAGAGCGGGATGCAGCTCTCGAGCGAGGGATCGATCGCGCGTGTCCGTTCGGCCAGGGCGTCCGCAGCTTCCGCATCGCGATCGTGCACGCCGACTCCCAGCAACTGGCGCAGCGCCTCGATGAAGGGCAGATACGGCGTGGTACCGCCGTACGACTGACAGCGCCCGCCGAGCAGACGCGCACCGCCATCGGCGACCTTCCGACGCAGCTCGTACAGCAGACGGCTCTTCCCCACACCGGCCTCTCCAACCACCACCACGAATCTTCCCTCGCCGCGCAGCGCTTCATCGAGGCGACCCTCGAGCGTGGTGAGCTCCATGCCACGGCCGGTGTACGGCGTGAGGCCGGTTTGCATCGCGGCTTCGAGCCGGGTCGAGAAGCCGGACTCTCCCTGAACGACGTACGGCGTGATCGGCGGCGTACCGGCATCGAGCAGCACCGGCGCGCACTCGCTCGTGGCGAAGAACGGAGCGACGAGGCGCTGGCACTCGGGGCTGGTGAGGATCGCGTCGGGCATCGCCAGCGCAGCGAGGCGAGCGGCCCCGTCCACCGCCGTGCCGGCCACATGGTAATCGTGTCCGGGCCGGCGCAGCCGCTGCACCACCACCGATCCCGTGTGCACGCCCGACTGCATCCGGATCGCGTGGGCGGGACCGTCGGCTACGGCGGCGGCCACCTGGCGTACTGCGTGATGCAGCGCCAGCGCCGCGCGCGTGGCGCGCACCACGTCGTCCTCGTGCACTTCCGGAACGCCGAAGATGGCGCGCAGCCGATCGCCGTCGAGCTCCTCGATGTGGCCACCGTGCCGGCGTATCACGTCGACCGTGACGTTCCGAACGCGACTCGTCACGCGCTCGACTTCGTCGGGCGGACAGCGTTCTATGAGCGATGCGTAGCCGGAGAGGATCGACACCAGCGCGGTGACCTCGCGACGCTCGTCATCCAGCGAGAGCGAGGTGCCGACACGGCCGCCGGGCGGCCGTGGAGAATCCAGCGGAGTCGCGAGCGCAGCGGGCGCGAGGAGGAACTCGAGCGAAGTCATCTCGTCGATGAAGTCGCGCATCGACTGGAAGCGATCGGCCGGCCGTTTCGCGAGCGCCGTCGCGAGCACGGCATCGAGCGCCGCCGGTATGTCGTCGCGCTGCGCGCGTATCGGTTCGAGGTCGCTCGACTGGATGGCGTAGATCACGGCACGCGAGTCTTCGCCGCGAAATGGACGCACGCCGGCGAGCATCTCGTACAGCACCACACCCAGCGCCCACACGTCCGTGCGCTGATCCACGACCTCGCTCGCTGCCTGCTCGGGACTCATGTACGCCACGGTTCCGAGGAGTGCGCCGGGCTGCGTCACGTTCGCGCCGCCGAGTTTGGCGATCCCGAAGTCGAGGATCTTCACGAGTCCGTCCGTGGTGATCACCACGTTCGCAGGCTTGATGTCGCGATGCACGATGCCGCGCTCGTGCGCCTTGCCAAGTCCGCGCGCCACTTCCAGAGCGATCGCGAGCGCGTGGGCGACCGGGAGCGGTCCACGCGCGATCCGCTCCTTCAACGTCTCGCCTTCGTAGAACGGCATGGCCATGTAGAGCTGGCCGTCCCGCGTCTCGTCGATTTCGTAGATGGTGCAGATGTTCGGATGCTCCAGCGCCGCTGCCGCCTGCGCCTCGGCGATGAAGCGCGCCTTCGCCTCCGCGTCCGTGCCGAGCTGTCGTGAGAGGAACTTGAGCGCCACGGTGCGATCGAGCATCGAGTCGCGCGCGCGATAGACCACTCCCATCCCGCCACCGCCGAGCCGCTCGAGATCGGTGAAGCGGGGCGGCTTCGGGATCGGGTCGGCGGGCTCGCTGCGCGGCCGCCGGAGCTCGGCCACGTACGGCGCGATATTCCCGCTGGCGAGCGAGTCGAGCGTGCCGGGTCGGTCATGCGCCAGAAGAAGCTCGTCCACCTCGCCGCGCAGCGACCGGTCGTCACCACACGCGATGTCGAGGTAATGCGCGCGCTCTTCGGGGCGGACTGCGATCGCCTCGTGGAGCAGCGCCTGAACCTGCTCCCAGCGCTCGGGGGTCATCTGCGGAGCTCGCGATTGAGCCACGCACGCGCTGCCACCCAGTCGCGCTTGACGGTGGCCTGCGAGAGATCGAGCGCCGCGGCGGTTTCCTCGACGCTCATGCCGGCGAAGAAGCGACACTCGACGACCCGGCTCTGCCGCTCGTTCATAGCCTCGAGTCGCCGCAGCGCTTCGTCGAGCGCGAGAATTTCCTCTCCGGGCTGGTCGGCGGCGAGCGGTACGGAGCTGATCGTTACCGGAATCCGAGCGCCGCCGCGCTTCAGTGCGCGGCGCGCCTCGGCGTAGTCCACGAGCACCCGGCGCATGACGCGCGCGGCCATGGCGAGAAAATGCTCGCGGCTGCGCCACTGCATGCGGTCGATCCGGCGGAGCGCGAGATACGACTCGTGCACCAGAGCGCCCGTGTCGAGCGTGTGACCGCTCTGCTCATCGGCGAGCTGGCGATGCGCGATGCGTCGCAGCTCTTCGTACACGAGAGTGATGACGCGATCGAGGGCGTTCGCATCGCCGGCGTTGAGGCCGGCGATGAGCGAAGTGAATTCGCTGGACTGTACCGGATGGTCCATGTCGCCCTCGCTCATGATGCGAATCCAGCCGCGGCGCCGTCACCCCGTCGGGCGGAGGGGAATCACCGTCAGGCCGGCCACGCGGTCGAACTCATCGTCGTTTCCGGTCATCAGTGCGCAGCCGTTGGCGATGGCGGTCGCCGCGATCCATGGCGCCAGCCCGACGTCTGGAGTCTTCGATGTCCGACCTGAAAGCCTCCGCCTCATCCGCGGTGAGATGCCCACCGGTGGCGAGCCCGGTCAGGAGCTCACGCAGTGGAACACCGCGGCGGCGTGGCCGCAGCTCGGCCACCTCCGTGCCGCCTCTCGTGAGGATGAAGCGCTCGCCCCGGAAAGCGACCCGGTTGAGGTACCCAGAGAAGTTGCGGGCGACTTCCGTTACCGATACGCGCCGCATGTGAATCCTCGATCCGAAAGTACGTTCCAGACTACAATCATGTTAGTGGCGACGAGTTCCCAACTGGACACGAGGCCGGCAAAACGTCGCCGTCGCGGGCTCTCTCATCACGCTCCCGCTCACACAGCGAGCTCCTCCCACCGGGCGAGCGCTGCTTCCAGCTCGCGCTTCGCCGCCTGGAGCTCTGCTCCGAGCTGCGTCGCGCGTCGCGTGCCATCGGTGCTCTCGTAGAGAGATGGATCCTCGAGCGCGCCGCCGAGCTCCGCTACCCGACCTTCCAGCCGGGTGATCTCGGCTTCCACGTTTTCCATCTCGCGCGCCGCCCTGCGCGCCGCGCGCTCATCGTCGCGGCTGGTACCGCCGCCGTTCTTCACCGCCGACTGCTCCGCCTTCCGCCGTTCCCGTTCGCGCCGCGCGCTTTCCTCCGCGCTCGCGGCTGCAGCGGCCTCGCGCTCACGCTCGGCGCTCACTTCCTCCCATTCATCGAAGGCACCGTCGTAATCGGTGATGCGCAGATTGCGCAGCGACCACACGCGCGTCGTTAGCGCGCGGAGCAGCGCGCGGTCGTGGCTCACCAGAATGACAGTCCCCTCGTAACTCTCGAGCGCATCTTCCAGCGCCTCGATCGATTCGACATCGAGATGGTTCGTCGGCTCGTCGAGCAGCAGCAGGTTCGCCCGCGAGAGCATGATCATCGCCAGCGCCATGCGCGAGCGCTCGCCGCCGGAGAGCGTGGCCGATGTGCGCTGCACCGAATCGCCGGTGAAGCCGAAGCGAGCGAGATGGCCGAGCACTGCGCCGCGCCCCCAGGTGGGGCGCAGATCGTTGATGATGTCGAAGAGCGAGCGGTCGGTGGGAAGCTGACTGAGATCCTGCCGGTAGTACGCCGGCGTCACGCTCCCGCCGATGCGCAACTCGCCGGCGGCGAGCGCGTGCTCGTCCATGAGTGCGCGGAGAAGAGTCGACTTCCCCGCGCCATTGGGACCCACGAGCCCCACCACGTCGCCGCGGCGCACGGTCGAGGAAAAGTCCTTCACCAGCGGGCGATCGTTCACCTTCACCGTGACGCGCTCCGCCACCACCACCTGATCGCCGCCGCGCTCCGCGGTCTCCAGCCGGAGCGACATCGAGCCTTCCTCGCCGGACGGCGCGCTCAGACGCGGAAGCCGCTCGAGCCGCTTTCTTCTCCCTTTCGCCTGGCGGGAGTTCTGGCCCGCGATGTTGCGGCGGATGTAATCCTCCTCCTTCGCGATCGTGCGCCGCTGCTGGTCGAACTGCCGCTGCTGCGTGAGCCTCCGCTCCTCGCGCTGGTGCACGAATGCGGAGTAGCTCCCGGAGTACGCGAACGCGCTTCCCGCCTCGAGGTGCAGCACGTGATCCACCACGCGGTCGAGGAAGGCGCGGTCGTGGCTCACCACGATCACAGTCTCGCCCGCGTTGCGCAGATATTCCTCGAGCCACGCCGTGGTCTCGATGTCGAGATGGTTGGTGGGCTCGTCGAGCAGCAGCACGTCGGCGGGCGCCACGAGCTGGATCGCGAGCCCCAGCCGCCCACGCTCGCCGCCGCTCAATCGCTCGAGCGACCGTGTGCGTGCATCTTCGGGATCGAATCCGAGTCCGTGGAGCACGGCGTCCACGCGCGCGTGAAAGGTGTAGCCGCCCTCGCGCTCGAAGCGCTCGAGGTCGCGCGCGTAGCGATCGAGGTGACTCTCCGTGGCGCGCTCGCCGAGCTCGCCCAACCTTGCCGCCTGCTCGGCGAGCGAGATCTCGAGCTCCATGAGCTGCGCGAAGGGGCCGGCGGCCGCCTCCCAAACCGTGGTGGCATCGCCGAAATCGCGATGCTGCTCGAGGAGGGCGAGGCGCAGCCCCTGCTGTCGCGCGATGGCACCGCGGGTGGGCGCGCGTTCGCCGGTGATGAGCTGGAAGAGCGTGGTCTTCCCGCTCCCGTTGCGCCCCACTATCCCCCACCGTTCGCCCGCGGCCACGGTGAAAGTCACGTCCTTCAGCAGCGTGGTCGCGCCGAATTCCACGGCCACGTTGGAAACCGAGATCTGCGTCATCCGCGTGCCACCCAGCTTTTCCACTCCGGTTCCGCCGCGCCCACGCTCAATCCTTTCGCGCCCTTCCCCACCTCGCGCACCAGCGGCATGCGCAGCAGCAGCGGCTCGTCCAGCAGCTTGTCTAACCAGTGCTGATCGCCGAGCCGTGCGTGTGCGAGTCCGAGCTCGGCGAATCGTTTCGATGATGAATCGATGAGCGAACCGACACCGAATTTCTGCACGAAGCGCTGCAACTCGCCGGCTGATGCAGCGCGCTCGGTGAGGTCCACGAAATGCGTTCTGATGCGACGTTCGGCGAA
Organism: Gemmatimonas aurantiaca; assembly: GCA_044463985.1. GTDB lineage: Bacteria > Gemmatimonadota > Gemmatimonadetes > Gemmatimonadales > Gemmatimonadaceae > JADGGM01. The sequence goes on from JBIQLU010000045.1 coordinate 17,821, forward strand.
GAATCGCAACGCCTTTCTTGTGTCCGCACTCTTTTTCACGCCGAAGATCTGGACTTCCATGCCGCCGTATGAGGATGTGAGATTCGAAGCCGTGCAGGAAATCTATTACCACCCGGCATGGTGGCTACCGGGGCCGCACCTTCAGACGATCTGGGGGAAATTCGTACCGCGTCCGGGCGGCGCGCCCACCCGCATCGAGCGCTGGGACACGCCCGACGATGACTTCCTCGACATTCATCGTCTCGACGCACCGCCTTCCGCCCCACGTCCGCATCCTCGGCTCGTGATCCTCCACGGTCTCGAAGGCTCGCCGAGTTCCCACTACGTGCGCGGCCTGCTCGCCGAAGCCACGCGACGCCGGTGGGCCGCGGACGTGATCGTGTTCCGGTCGTGCGGCACGGAGCTGAATCGCGCGAGACGATTCTACCACTCGGGTGAGACCACCGATCTCGAGTTCGTCGTCCGCTCGCTGGCCGACAGCGACCCCGACACCCCGCTCGCGATAGTCGGAACATCGCTGGGCGGAAACGTGCTGCTGAAGTGGCTGGGCGAACGCGGCGACCAAGTCCCACCGCAGGTCATCGCTGCCGCGGCGATCTCCGTACCATTCGACCTCGAGCGCGGTGCGCGCCATATAGATCAGGGCTTCGCGCGCGTGTACCAGGCGCGCTTCCTGAAGACGCTGCGTCGCAAGGCACACGCGAAGCTCGCCCGCTTCCCGGGGATCGTCGACCCCGCCGCGGTCGACCGCGCCCGCTCGCTGTACGACTTCGACGACTGCGTCACGGCACCCGTCCACGGTTTCCGCGACGCGCACGATTATTACACGCAGTCGAGCTCGATCGCCTGGCTCGAACGAATTCGCACCCCCACGCTCCTCCTGAGCGCGCGCGATGACCCGTTCCTTCCGTCCGATGTCCTCGAAGACGTGGCCCGACACGCCGACGCGAACCCGTTCATCACCACGGAATTCGTGGAGCGCGGCGGCCACGTGGGCTTCGTCGGCGGCCGACTTCCCTGGCGCCCCCGCTACTACGCCGAGCAACGATCCGTGGCGTTCGTCGCCTCACACATCGCCCGACGTGTTGAAGGAGTGGCCGCCCGACCGTAGGTTGTTCTCC
>JBIQLU010000045.1:19041-24756 GCA_044463985.1 Gemmatimonas aurantiaca
CCGCCACTCCCAGCACCGACTCCACCATCGCACCCTCGGCCGCTACCGCGCGCGCCAGGCTCGATGCCTCGCCCCGCCACGGCGAATGGGTCATGATCCCTGCCGGGGCCGGCGACAGCGTCCGCGCCTGGGTCGTCTACCCCGAACGGAGCGACAAGGCACCCGTCGTCCTGGTCGTGCACGAGATCTTCGGACTCAGTACCTGGATCCGCTCGGTCGCCGACCAGCTCGCCGCCGATGGCTTCATCGCCATCGCACCCGACCTCCTCACCGGCAAGTACGCCGTCTCCTCACCCAACGACACCATCTCCGCCGACTCGGCGCGCGGCCTCATCCGCACCCTCGACCAGGCCGACGTCCAGCGGCGCCTCGTCGCCATCGCCCGCTACGGGATGTCGCTCCCCTCCGCTCAGCCCCACTATGGTATCGTCGGCTTCTGCTGGGGCGGCTCCGTCTCCTTCGCCCAGGCCGTGGCCGGATCCCCAGAGCTCGGCGCCGCCGTCGTCTACTACGGCACCCCGCCAGAAGCCAGCGAGCTCCCCAAGGTCCACGCCCCCGTCCTGGGCCTCTACGGCGGTAACGACAATCGCGTCAGCTCCACCGTCCCGGCCACCGACTCCGCCATGAAATCGCTCGGCAAGACCTACGAGCACTTCGTATTCGATGGCGCGGGCCACGGATTCCTGCGCGCACAAGACGGACAGGATGGCGCCAATGCAGCGGCAGCAAACGATGCATGGCCAAGAACCGTCGCGTGGTTCCAGAAGTACCTGCGCTGAGCCAGTCGCTCGATTCCGATGACGTGGACGTACTGAGCTGGTACCGCGAGCGCGCCCTCCGCAGCGGCGCGCTCGCCGATCAGACGGCGCAGAGGGCCGGGCGTATCGGCGCTCTGCGCCTCTCCGTCTTCTTCGTTGCCTTACTGGCGCTCATCTGGCTGGTAACTGCGCCTCCTCCGCAGCGGTCGTGGGCGGCGGCGCTGCTGGCCGCCGCGGTCGTCCTGTTCGCGTGGCTCGTCCGGATCCACCGTCGGGCGCGAGAGGCGAGCGACCGGCACGCCGCGGCGCGCGAATACCACACGCTCGGCGCGCATCGGGTGGCACGCGAGTGGACCTCGCTCGCCGAATCGCCGTCGGCGGCAACCGAATCGGAGCTCGCCGCCGGGCACCCGTACGCGGGCGACCTGGACGTCACCGGGCGCGTGTCGCTGATCCAGTTGCTCGACGTGACGAGTCGGGCGCCGGGCCGCTCCACGCTGCTCGGCTGGCTCCTCGCGAGCGCGCCTGCCGCCGAGGAGATCCGGGAGAGGCAGGAAGCAGCGCGGGAGCTGGCCGGGCGGGACGACGTCCGTGAGGAGCTGGGAGTGCTCGCGCGGATGTCGCGCGGCGTGGGGCCGCGCACGCTGGAGCGCTTCGTGGAGTGGTGCGAATCGCCGCCGTGGCTCGTGAAGCGGCCAGCGCTGCTCTGGACCGGGCGGCTGATCACCGCCCTGACCATCCTCGGCTTCATTCTCCAGGGCGCGGGCGTGATCCGCTGGCCGCTCTGGGCGGTGACCGCGACGCTGGGACTTCTCCTCATACTCGCCGCCCGCGGCGGACTGGCGGATGCGGTGAAGGTGGGCGGCGTCCCGTCGGAGCAACTCAGGCATCACGCAGCGATGCTCCGGCTCATCCTCGGCGCTTCCTGGAAATCGCGGAAACTCGGTCAGTTGCGGGAGGCTCTGCGAAGTTCGGGACACGATGCCGCCGGTGAGCTCGCGCGGCTCGAGCGGATCGTGGCGTTCGCGGAAGTCAGGCATTCGCCCATGCTGCACCTCGCGCTGCAGTGGCTCTTCGTATGGGACGTGCACGTGGCCGCCGCGCTCGAGCGCTGGCGTGCGGAGAGCGGCGTGCACGTCCGCGCCTGGCTCGCGGCGCTGGGCGACGTCGAATCGCTCGCCGCGCTCGGCACGCTTTCGCACGACAATCCCACGTGGTGCTTCCCCGAGATCACAGATGACACGCACCCGGGAAGCGGGGAGAGCGACGCAGTGGTGGAGGGAGCGGAGGTGGGTCATCCGCTTCTCGCCGCCGACGCACGCATCTCGAACGACGTTACGGTAGGGCCCCCGGGAAGCTTCCTGCTCATCACTGGCTCGAACATGTCGGGGAAGAGCACGCTGCTCCGTGCGATCGGCGCGAACGTGGTCCTGGCGCTCGCCGGTGCGCCGGTGTGCGCGGCGCGCTTCCGGACGCCGATCGTCGAAGTGCGCAGCAGCATCCGGATCCAGGACTCGCTGGAGCGGGGGATTTCGCTCTTCATGGCCGAGCTGCAGCGGCTTCGTTCGATAGTGGACGCCGCGCGTGCGGCGCCGGCGGGGGAAGGACGGCGCGTGCTCTATCTGCTCGACGAGATGCTCCATGGAACGAACACGGCCGAGCGTCAGATCGCTGCGCGGATAGTGATCGGACACCTGCTGCACGCGGGGGCGATCGGCGCGGTGACGACGCACGACCTCTCACTCGCGTCAGCGGGTGAGCTGGAGCGCGCGGCGCGTGCAGTGCATTTCACCGAGCAGTTCGAGCGCAGCGACGGTCGCACGGAGATGACATTCGACTACAGGCTTCGCCCCGGTCTCGCGACATCCGCCAACGCGCTCGCCCTCCTCGAGCTGGTCGGGCTCGGCGCTGCGACGACGTGACGACGAAGTGAGATGCTGAGCGAACACATTCCGCTCCGCTTTCGCGCCGCATAGAATACGGTTTCACCACACATGCGCGTTCTCTTTCTCGCGGTTTTCATCATCGGACTCGGGCTCGGCGTGATCAGCATGATCGCCGGGATCGACCGTGACGAGCGCCACGGCCGATGGATCAGGTACATCAACCTTCCCACGGCAGGCGCGGCCGCCACGCTCTTCGGGCTCGTAGGGTATCCGCTGGCGAAGTACAGTTCGCTGAGCGCGCTCGCCATGCTGGGGATCGCGATCGCGGCTGCGCTGGTGGCTGCGGCCGGTGTGATGTTCCTCATCGCGGGTTGGGCGGTACCGAGCGCTGCGCGCGAGGTGGAGGACGCCCGGTTCATCCTGCAGGGACACTTCGCGCACGTGGTGCGCGCCATCACAGCCGACGTGCCTGGTGAGATCGAGTTCGAGCACGAAGGGCTGCAACAGACGCTCGCGGCTCGCGGGCTGGATGGACGCGAGGTGGCGGAGGGCGCCGACGTCGTGATCGAGCGCGTGGAAGACGGCGTGGCCTACGTCGAGCTGTGGAGCACCATCGCGCAGCAGTTGAAGCTCCCGCAGTAGCCGGCGACGAGCGGGACGCGGCGGGCTGAGCGCTTCGCGGCGCGCGGGCTTCGCTCTTGCGTCGTGGAACGAAGGGAGGGATGATGAAGCGGGGGGGAAGTGGGAAAAGCGGGATCATGTCTGGCGACTCCCGACGGAGCCGCGCGTTGGAGCTGTCGAGGTGGTAAAGATGTCGGACGCCCTCATCTTCGGTCTCGTGTTCGTCGCATTCGTCGTCATCCGTCTGGTAGCGGCGACGATCTTCTTCTACATCATGCTTCCCGATGACGGGCGTTGTCCCAACTGCGACACGCCCACCATCCGCGTGCAGTCGAAGGGGTGGAACCTGCTCATGCCGTGGTTCCGGACGAGCTGGTGCTACAACTGCCACTGGGAAGGACTTCTTCGGAAGGGAGTGACCACCGACGGCACGGGCGCGCTGCGCGCCGACGAGTCGCATCGGAACGTGGGGACCTGACGCACCGGTCGATGTAGCTTTCGAGCATGACCGATTCTTCAGCACCATCGCACGTCGCACCATCCGCATCTCCCGCTCCGCCTTCATTGCGCAACGAGCTCGATCTCGACGTCATAGTGGTGGGCGCCGGCCACGCAGGCACCGAAGCCGCGGTGGCTGCCGCGCGACTCGGTGCGCGTGTGGGACTCGTCACAAGCGCGCTCGAGACCATCGGGCAGATGTCGTGCAATCCCGCGATAGGTGGAGTGGCGAAGGGCACAGTCGCTCGCGAGGTGGACGCACTCGGCGGGATCATGGCGCGCGCGACCGATCTCGCGACGCTGCAGTTCCGGATGCTCAACCGCGGGAAGGGGCCGGCGGTGTGGGCACCGCGCGCGCAGTGCGATCGCGGTCTCTATCGCCGCGCGGTGCGCACTCTGCTCGAGGAGCATCCGCTGCTGCACACGATCCAGGGCACGGTCGCCCGGCTGCTGCTGGATGAAGCGAGCGGCACGGTGCGCGGCGTCGAGACGTTGGAGGGGCGTCGCTTCGGCGCGCGCGCCGTGGTGATCACCACGGGGACTTTCCTGCGCGGCCGGATGCACATCGGCACGGACACGCAGATCGCCGGCGGCCGCTCGGGTGACTCCGCGACGGTGCACCTCGCCGAGCAGTTCGAGCGACTGGGATTGCGCTCCGAGCGATTCAAGACCGGCACGCCGCCGCGCATCGACGGCCGCTCGGTGAACTACGCGACGCTCGAGCGGCAGGAGAGCGAGATAGACGACTTCGATTACTCGTGGTCGCACTTCTGGAAGACGCCGCGTGTGCACGACGGTGAGACGCGTCATCCGGTGCAGCTTCCCTGCTGGATCACGCACGCCGGCGCGGAGGTGAAGGAGATAATCGCGCGCAACATCGCGCGGTCGGCGATGTACGGCGGCGCGATTTCCGGTCGTGGTCCACGGTACTGTCCGAGCGTGGAGGACAAGATCGTGAAGTTCCCCGACGTGGAGCGTCACCAGATCTTCCTCGAGCCCGAGGGTCACGACACATCCGAGCTGTACGTGAACGGACTCTCGACATCGCTGCCGGCCGACGTGCAGATGGAATTCCTGCGAGCGGTGCCGGGTCTCGAGAACGTGCGGATGACGCGCGCGGGATACGCGGTGGAGTACGACTATTACCCGCCCACGCAACTGCATCCCTCGCTCGAGTTGAAGGCGCTGGGCGGCGTGTATCTCGCGGGGCAGATCAACGGCACCACCGGCTACGAGGAAGCGGCGGGTCAGGGAGTGGTGGCGGGGTTGAACGCCGCGCTCGCGGTGCGCGGCGATGCGCCGCTCATCCTCGGTCGCGAGACATCGTACATCGGCGTGTTGATCGACGACCTGGTGACTCGAGGAGTGGACGAGCCGTACAGACTGTTCACATCGCGCTCCGAGTTCCGGCTCACGGTGCGACAGGACAACGCGCTGCGTCGACTCGCGCCGATCGCGATGCAGCTCGGCGCATTCACTGACGAGGAGTGTGCGCGAGTGGAGCAGAGACTCGCGAACGAGACGCGCGCCATGGAGCTCGCCGAGCGAACGAGCGTGCGTCCCGAGCAGGTGCACGCGCTGCTCGAAGCGGCGGGCAGCGCGCAGCTCGCGCACTCGATGAAAGTCGTGGAAGTAGCGCGTCGTCAGGGCGTGACGCTTCGCGAAGTGCTGCTCGCGAGCGGCGCGAGCGAGGAACTCGACGGCGACGCGCTGATCACAGCCGATCTCGAGATCAAGTACGCCGGCTACTTCGAGCGTGAGCGCATACAGGCCGAGAAGCTGAAGCGGATGGGCGACTTCGCGTTGGGAGACGAAGTGGAGTACGCGGGAATGAAGTCACTCTCGTTCGAGGCGCGCCAGAAACTCGCATCGATCCAGCCGCGTACACTCGCGCAGGCCTCGCGCATCCCCGGTGTGAGTCCGAGCGATCTTCAGAATCTGGTCATCGAGGT
>JBIQLU010000046.1:0-1679 GCA_044463985.1 Gemmatimonas aurantiaca
AGGGGAAGTAGCGGGGGTCAGGAACTAAAAGTAGAGGTGCCGGCAGCAAAGCTGCCGGCACCTCTACTTGAAGTACCTGACCCCGGCGGTTCCGGCGTTCATCCCGCGAGCGCCATCCCCTCCGTGGCGGCGAGGATCTCGAAAGGATGGCCGGCGCCGCGCAGCCGTGCGAGCTCGGCGTCGAGTTCATCGTCGCTTCGGTCGGGACTGTGATGGAACAGCACCAGCCGCTGCACGCCGGCCTCGCTCGCAAGCGCCACGGCATCGTCAAGCCGCGAATGTCCCCAGCCGCGGTGCGACTCGTATTCATCGTTCGTGAACGTGGCGTCGTGCACGAGCAACGCCGCGCCGCGCGCGAAGGAAACCAGGCGCGCGGGCCAGTCGCTCGCTGAATCGCCCGCGGTCAGTTCGTTGTCCGGCACGTATACGAGTCGCGGCGCCGTATCACCCGGCGCCCGCAGGCGGAAGCCGAGTGCTCCGCCGGGATGGCTGACGCCCATGGTGTCGATGATGTACGACCGCGCCTCGTGCGACCCGTCGAGTGTGCGAAACTCCATGGTCGCCTCGAGGTCATCGAATCGGACGGGGAACACTCCGCTGGACATCTGCGCACGCACGGCGCGCTCGACTTCCTCCGCTGCCGCGGCACCGGCCCAGATGCGAAAGCGATTGCCGCGCCCGTAGAGCGGCGCGAAGAAGGGAAGTCCCTGGATGTGGTCCCAGTGCGCGTGACTGAGAAAGATGTCGCCCGTCACGGGCGCGCCAGCCGCGCGTTTCGCGAGCGCATCGCCCAGCGCTCTGATCCCCGTGCCGGCGTCGAGGATGACCAGCGAGTCGTCGGGCGCACGAACTTCCACGCACGGCGTGTTGCCGCCGTAGCGTACCGTGGATGGCCCCGGCGATGGGACGGATCCCCGGGTGCCCCAGAATGTGAACGTGAATTTCCGGTTCATGTCGTGGCGCGCGGTCACGGCGCAAGGTGGCGCGATGGACGCCGGTGCGACAGTGAGACGATCACTCGGCGCGGGTGACCGCCGTCACACCCTGACCTGCGCGAGTCGCTCGAGACCGCTCCGGTCGGCGATGGAGATCTGCCTCCGCTCGACCGTGATGAGGCCACGTTCCTGGAAATCGCGCATCGCCCGCGAAACGGTTTCCCGGCTCGCCCCGATCATCTGCGCGATGGTCTGGTGGGTGAGCCGTTTCTGGATCACCGGCGACTCCGCTTCGTTCTCGGAGGAGACTTCCAGCAGGAGTCGCGCGATACGTCCATCCACGTCGAGGAGGACGAGGTTTCCGATCTGCTCATCCGCGCGACGGAGGCGCTTGGACATTTCCACCAGCAGCGCCCAGGCGACGGCGGGCGACTCGTAGACGCGCCGTCGGAAGTCTTCTCTTCTCAGGACGATGAGCTGCGAGTCCTCCATGGCGATCACGTGCGCGGAGCGCGGTTGCCCGTCGATCAGCGAGAGCTCGCCGAAGTGCTCGCTCACTCCGAGGATTCCCAGAATGACTTCGCGCCCGTCCTCGCCGATCAGCACGACCTTCACGCGCCCGCGCCGGACGATGAACAGTGAATCGCCAGGGTCATCCTCGAATACGATGACGCTCCCCTTGGGGTAGCTGCGTTCGCGGGTCATTTCCGCGAATCGTTCGATCTCGGCGGCGTCCAGCCCGCT
>JBIQLU010000046.1:1779-24367 GCA_044463985.1 Gemmatimonas aurantiaca
GGGGGAAGCTGGTTCCAAATTATGGGCTGTGGGCGCGGGCTGTCAAACGCTCCAAATTGTTGTCAGCTTGTGTCTTGGGGGCCGAAGCCGATATATTTACAGGCTAACTCGAATTCGAGGCTACGGTGAAGAAAGACATCCATCCCATATACGCCACGGCCGTGGTGAAATGCGCCTGTGGCAACACGTTCACGACTCGTTCCACCAAGGGCGAGATCACCACGGATATCTGCTCCAACTGCCACCCCTTCTACACGGGCAAGCAGAAGCTGGTCGACACGGCCGGCCGGGTGGAGCGTTTCCGTCAGAAGTACGGCACCGCGAGAGAGAACTGAGCCTCCGGGACCGTCTTCAGGAAGCACTCACGCGCGCGGACGAGGTGGAGCGGGAGCTCGCCACGCCGCGCGCGTCTCGTGACGCCCATGCAATTGCCGAGCTAGGCCGCGAGCACCGCCGGCTCGCTCCGCTCGTGGAGCTCGCGGCGCGGCTGCGCAAGTACGAGGATGATCTGGCGCAGGCCCGTGAGCTCCTCGATGTAGACGATGCCGAACTCGCCGCCGAGGCGCGCGCCGAGGAGGCGCGCCTCACGGAAGCGATCCGCGACGCCGAGCATCGGCTCGAACCGCTTCTCATCCCGCACGATCCGCTCGACGACCGCCCTGCGATCGTCGAGATCCGGGCCGGCACCGGCGGCGACGAGGCAGCGCTCTTCGCCGCCGATCTTTTCCGGATGTACACCCGCTTCTGCGAGGCGCATGGGTGGCGCATCGAGCCGATCTCGCACTCGGACGGCGCCATCGGCGGGATCAAGGAAGTCATCTTCAAGGTGCGGGGCGAAGGAGCCTACGGTAAGTTGCGGTGGGAGTCCGGCGTGCACCGCGTGCAGCGCGTCCCGGTCACCGAGAACCAGGGGCGCATCCACACATCCGCCGCTACCGTCGCCGTCCTCCCCGAGGCCGAGGAGGTCGATGTGAAGATCGAGGACAAGGACATCCGGATAGATGTCTTTCGCTCGTCGGGCCCCGGTGGTCAGAGCGTCAACACCACCGACTCCGCCGTGCGGATCACTCACATCCCCACCGGTATCGTGGTCAGCCAGCAGGATCAGAAGTCGCAGCTTCAGAACAAGATCAAGGCGATGGAGGTCCTCCGCTCCCGGATTCTGGATCTGCGCATTGCGGAGCGGGAGGCCGAGCGCGCGCGCATGCGTCGCACGCAGGTCGGCACCGGCGATCGCTCGGCCAAGATTCGCACGTACAACTTTCCGCAGAATCGCGTAACGGATCACCGGATCAACCTCACCCTGCACGAGCTTTCCCGCACGCTCGAAGGGGAGCTCGATGAGCTCATCGAGAGTCTCGCTCTGGCCGACGTGAAGGAGCGACTCGATGCGTGAGTCCGGACGCGGCGCGTCGAGTGCGGCGACCGCGCTGCCGGCGCGCGATTCGCGCGATGTGGCGGGCGCACTCGCCAACGGAGCCGGCGTGGTGCTGGTCGCCTCGCTCGTGCGTGAGCTGACGGACGCGCTGAATGCGGGCGGCATCGAAGAGCCGGCCCGCGAGGCGCGCGACATCGTCGCCGCCGTGGTGGACGCACCGCGCTTCTGGGCGAGTCTGAACGCGGGGGAGTCGCTCGGTGCCATCGATGCAGGGCGGGCGCGCAGCGCCGCCGTGAAGCGCGCCGCGGGAGCGCCCTTCGCGTATGCCGTGGGGCGCGCCGCGTTCCGCCATCTCACGCTCGTGGTCGACGAGCGCGTACTGATCCCGCGCCAGGAGACCGAGCTGCTCGTGCAGGCGGTGCTCGATACCGTGAGCGAAGCCGGCGGGATCGCGGTGGATGTGGGCACCGGCTCGGGCGCGATCGCGCTGGCGCTCGCGATGGAGGGGCGCTTCGAAAGCGTGATCGCCACCGATGTCTCGCTCGGCGCCCTGCGGGTGGCGCGCGAGAATGCCGATCGGAACGGAGCATCGCTGCGCTCGACGGTGGAGTTTCGCACGGGGTCGCTTCTCGCGCCGGTCCGTGATGTGCGGGCGCGGGTAGTCGTGTCGAATCCGCCATACATTGCACATGATGAGGCGGCGGAGCTCCCGCGCTCGGTGCGCGACTGGGAACCCTCGGTTGCGCTCTTCACGGGCTCGGGCGGGATGGCGGCCACCGCCGCGATAGTTCGCGATTCGGCTGCAATACTCGAGAGCGGAGGCGTTCTGGCTCTCGAGGTCGACTCCAGGCGGGCCGCGCTTGCGGCCGAGCTCGCGCTCGCCGATGGTCACTACACCGACGTCGCCGTGAGACTCGATCTCGCGGGTCGAGAGAGAATCCTGATTGCGAGGCGAGCGTAATGAGTCAGATGGAAGACAAGGCGAGGGAGCTGGGAAGGATCATCGGCCAGAGCGCCGAGTATCAGGCCGTGAAGCGCGCCAATGATGCGCTCAACAACGATCGCGATGCGGTGACGGTGCTGCGGCAGATGGAAGATCTCCGGCAGAACGCGCAGCGCATGATCGCGCGCGGCGAGCAACCCACCGAAGCCATGGAACAGGAGCTCGATGAACTCCTCGGCAAGGTTCAGGGGAATCCGCTCTACCAGGGTGTAGCCGTCGCTCAGGAGAACTTCGACAAGGTCATGCTCGGCGTGAACGACTGGATCCTCGAGGGGATCCGGAAGGGTTCCGCCAGCCCGATCATCACGCTCGGCTGAGAATGACGCGCGGCCGTCTGATCGTATTCGACGGGCCCGAAGGGGTGGGAAAGACCACCCAGCTCGGGCTCGTGAGCGAGTGGCTCGCCGCCCGCGCCATCGCGCACGTCCGCGTGCGCGAACCAGGCGGTACTCCACTGGGCGATCAGATCAGACGACTGCTTCTGGAATCGACGAACCGGATCGATTCCCGAGCTGAGGCGTTGCTCTTCATGGCATCGCGCGCGGCTCTCGTGAGCGAAGTCGTGGCGCCGGCGATCGCGCGCGGAGAGCTGGTGCTCGTGGATCGATTCTTCCTCTCGACGTACGCGTATCAGGTGGCCGGTCGCGGACTTTCCGAGCACGAGATCCGTTCCGCGAATCGCCTGGCCACGGGCGACATCGTTCCGGATCTCACGCTGCTCTTCTCCGCGCCCGCTCGAGAGCGTGAGCAGCGGCAGCGGATGCGCGGCGCCCCGGACAGGATCGAGAGCGAGGGAGGAGCGTTTCACGCGCGCGTGGCAGCCGCCTTCGCGGAGTACCTCTCGCCCGACTGGCAGAGCGCGCACCCCGAGTGCGGTCCGATCGAGTCGGTGGATGCTTCGGGCACGGTGCAGGACGTGATGGAGCGAGTGCTTAGCGTGCTGGCCTCGCGCTGGCCCGCTGAATTTCCCGCATTCGACGAGTCGCATCGATGAGCGCGGGACTTCTCTACCGTTCGACGAGGTGCATGTGCGTTCGCGTGCGGTGATAGCGATCGCGGTTCTGGCCGCGGCGCTCGGTACGGGCGGATGGCTCCTGCAGAAGGGCATCGAGCACGGGAGCGTCTCGTACGTCGGCGCGAGGTTGTTCGACGACGTGTTCGCGCACGTCGCGAACCAGTACGTCGACTCGATCCCGGTCGCGGATCTGTACACGAAGGCCGCGGCCGGAATGGTCGACGAGCTTGGTGATCCGCATTCGGTGTACCTGACTGGCGAACGACTCGGCTCGCTGACCGAGACCACGACCGGCAACTATGCCGGGCTTGGCATCCAGATCGATGTGCGTGATGGGTGGATCACTATCATCTCGCCGCTTCCGGGCACGCCGGCGGAACACGCCGGGATTCAGCCGGGCGACAGGATCGTGGCTGTGGATGGCGAATCCACGGAGGGCTACACATCGGACGAGGCGCGCGAGGCGCTTCGCGGACCGAAGGGCTCGACGATTTCGCTCACCGTGGATCGGCCAGGGGTCGACGCTCTTCTCCCATTCACGCTGACGCGCGCGGAGATCCACGTCGCGTCGGTGCGGCACGCCACGATGCTCGCCAGCGATGTCGGCTACCTGGACCTCACGGTCTTCAGCGAGTCGAGCGACAGAGAGCTGCGTGAGGCGGTGGACAGTCTCCGGCGCGTGGGGATGAAGACGCTCATCTTCGATCTTCGCTCCAATCCCGGTGGACTTCTGGAGCAGGGCGTCGCGATTTCGGATCTCTTCCTGAACCGGGGCGACGCGATCGTGTCGATGCGCGGCCGCGCTCCCGGCACCGATCACTCCTTCGCCGACGAGTCGCGGGAACTGTGGCCCAGTCTGCGGCTCATCACGCTGGTGGATGGGCACTCGGCGAGCGCGGCGGAAATAGTGGCCGGTGCGCTGCAGGATCACGACCGTTCCGTGATACTCGGCTCGACCACCTACGGAAAGGGAAGTGCACAGTCGGTGTTCAGGCTCGGCGATGATGCTGGAGCACTGAAGCTGACGACGGCGCGCTGGTACACCCCGTCGGGGCGCAGCATCCAGAAGCCGCTGGCCGATACAGCCGACGCCGACGGTTCCACGCAGGCCGACACACTCGTGGAGAAGCCGCTCTCCGAGCGAAAGGCGTATCGTACGGACAGCGGGCGCCGCGTGTATGGAGGCGGCGGGATAACGCCGGATCTCATCGTCGCCAACATCGATTCGGCGAGCGCGATGCTGGCGCTCTGGCGTCAGGTGGGCGGGAACATCCCCGCCTTCCGCGACGCGCTCACGAAGTACGCGATCTCCGTGAAGGCACGCAGGGAGGTAGCATCGCCTGACTTCGTAGTGACGCCGGCGATGCGCGAAGCGTTCTGGCGTCAGGCGCGCGTGCGGGGAGTGGTGGTGGATTCCGTCGACCGTGACGCCAGTGCGCGGGCCCTCGACGATCTCCTGGGCGTGGAGATCGCCAGGTTCGTGTACGGTAGCGAAGCCGCATTCCTGCGGCAGGTACGGGACGACCGCGTGATAGGCGCGGCGCTCGAGCTGGCGAACGGCGCGAAGTCGGAGGACGAACTTCTCGCCAGAGCTACGGAGCGGCGGGCGGCCAGACGCGAGGACGTTCCGCAACTGTGAGCTACGGCCCCGTCTTCGTGATGGGTGCAGGCCGGGCGGGAACGAGTCTGGCGCGCGCCCTGGGTGCGGCCGGAGTGGAGATAGCCGGGCTGCACGGGCGGCGGAACCCTGGCGGCCCCGATCACGTGACGGTGGGCGCTCTGCCCCCTGCGCTGCGACGCGCGAACGTGGTGATCGTCGCGGTCCGGGATTCGCAACTCGACGCCGCCTTCCGCGAGCTGCTCGAGGCGGGCGCTGCGCCGGGCGCAGTGGTGCTGCACGCGAGCGGGAGCACCGAGCCGGCGATGCTCGAGACGGTGCGAGCGGCGGGGCACCCGGCGGGAACGTTCCACCCGCTGGTGCCACTCGCCGACCCTGCGCTGGCGTCCCAGGCGCTGCGTGGCGCGTACGTCGGCATCGATGGCGACTTCGGGGCGCGGGCGTGCTCGCGCGCGCTCGCTGCGGCGCTCGGCGCCCACGTGCTGGAGATTCCCGCCGGCGCGCGCGCGGCATATCACGCGGCGGCAGTGATCGCGTCGAACTTTCCCGTCGTGCTGTTGGCCACGGCGGAGCGGGTGCTGCGTGAGGCGGGAGTGCAGCCGGAGGATGCAGCGGGAGCCGCGCGGGCGCTCCAGCGCCAGGCGGTCCAGAACGTCGAGGGGCGCGACGCGGCGAGTGCGCTCACCGGTCCGATCGTGCGAGGCGACGCCGAGACCGTGGCGAAGCACGTGCAGGCGCTGCAGTCGGACCCCGAAGCGCTAGCCGTCTACGCCACGCTATCGCGAGCGATGCTCGCGCTCGCCGCCGATGCGGGCGCGCCCGGGGAAGGGGTGGCGGAGATCCGCGCGATCCTGGACCGACTACCTTGCTGAGGTACATGATCATGGCCTCCACGGCCAGTACCGGTGCAGGGCACATGTAATAATGTACTTTATCATGTCAGGTTAATCGTAAATATCCACAAGGAGTTACCAAAAATTATCTTTCTGGCAACCGACCTCGATGGAACGTTCCTCGGCGGCCGCCAGGCCGACCGGCTCGCGCTCTACAGACTGCTGCGCGACTCCTCGGAAGTACGGCTCTCCTTCGTCACCGGCCGCGGTGTGGAGACCGTCTTTCCTCTCCTCAGCGATCCGCTGATTCCCGATCCCGAATTCATCATCGCCGACGTCGGTGCGACGGTGGTGCACGGCGACGGCCTGCAACCGGTGCAGCCGGTGCAATGGGAAATCGACCAGCGCTGGATCGGAACCGAACCCGTGCTGCGCGCGCTGAGCGGCGTGCCGGGACTCGAGCGGCAGCGAGTGCCGCAGGAGCGGCGCTGCTCCTTCTTCCTCGACGACCCGGCACTGGTCGACGAAGTGCGACGCCGGCTCGAGCACCTGGAGTGCGAGGTGCTGTACTCGGCTGACCGTTATCTGGACGTACTGCCGCGCGGTGTTTCAAAGGGGAGCACGCTGCGGCGTCTCGCCGAGCATCTCCACGTGCCTGCGGACGACGTGCTCGTAGCGGGCGACACGCTCAACGACGAATCGCTCTTCACCGAGGGATTTCGTGGAGTGGTCGTGGGCCACGCGGAGCCTGCGCTCCGGGAGGCAACGGCCGACCTTCCCGATGTACTGCACGCCCGCTCGCCGGGCGCCGGTGGAATACTCGAGGCGGTGCGCGCGCTGGATGGAGAGCCGATCGCGACCGCTTCCGGGACCGATACGCTTTCCGGCGATGCGCAGCTCGTGGTCGTGTACCACCGCCTTCCCTTCGACGAGCGTGTCGTGGGCGGGCGGACGGTTCGCCGGCGACACGGCAGCCCCAATGGGATAATCCCGACGCTGCTCGGCTGCTTCGAGGGAGGCCGCCAGGGGTCGTGGGTGGCGTGGTCGATCGACCGCAAGGGAGTTCTCGCCGCTCCGTCGCACGAGCTGGTGGACGAGGAGCGCTACCCGAATCTCGTGGCGGCGCGCGTGCCGTTGAGCGACGAGGACGTGCAGCGTTTCTACAAGCGCTTCTCGAAGGAAGCGTTCTGGCCGGTGATCTTCTCCTTCGTGGACCGTGCCCGCTTCTCCTCGGCCGACTGGGAGCACTACCTGGAGATCAACAGGATATTCGCCGAGCGTGCGGCGGCGGAGGCGGATGAAGGCGCGCTGGTGTGGATCCACGACTACAACCTCTGGATGGTACCGGCGTACCTGCGTCAGCTACGACCCGATCTCAGAATCGGCTTCTTCCACCATACGTCATTTCCCCCGGCCGGAGTATTCAACGTGATCCCGTGGGCCGGACAGGTGGCGGGGAGTCTCGCGCAGTGCGACTACGTGGGATTTCACATACCGCGCTACGTCGCCAACTTCGTGGACGTGCTGCAGTCGCACGTGCCGGTGAAGGTGCTGGAGACGGTGCCGTGCGCGCCGCGATTCAGGGTACACGGGATGGCGATGGCGCTCACGGAGATGCCCACGCGTGTGCGAGCCGGCGGCAGGGAAGTGAGAATGGGCGCGCATCCGGTGGGAGTGAACGCACGCGCGATACGCGCCATACTCGAAGCGCCGGATGCACAGGAACAGTTCGCCGGGATCCGCGAGCGCTTCGCGGGTCGAAAGCTGGTACTCTCGGTCGAGAGACTGGATTACGTGAAGGGGCCGCTGCAGAAGCTGGAGGCCTTCGAGGCGCTGCTCGACGCGCACGAGGAGCTACGCGGCCAGGTCGTGCTGGTGATGGTGACCACTCCGCCGGCGCCGGGAATGGAAGTCTACGACGAGATCCGGGGCGCGGTGGACGCGGTGGTGGGGCGCATCAACGGTCGCTTCGGAACGCTCGACTGGGCGCCCGTGCACTACCTCTTTCGAAGTCTTCCGTTCGAGGATGTCGTGACGTACAGCGCCGCGGCGGACGTGGCGTGGATAACCCCGCTGCGCGATGGCCTGAACCTCGTCGCGAAGGAATACGTGGTGGCGCAGACGGCTGTGGACGGCGCCGGCGTGCTGCTACTCTCCGAGTTCGCGGGAGCAGCGGCGGAACTGCACGGCGCTCTGCTCACCAACCCCTACGACATCGAGGGTCTGCGAGACGGCCTGTATCGCGCCCTGAATCTTCCCGAGGAGGAGAGGCGCCAGCGGCTGGTGAGACTCTCTCGCGTGGTGGAGCGGAACGACGTTGCGGCGTGGAGCCGCGATTTCCTCCGCGCACTCTCCACCACGAGCGAGAGCCGCACCGCGAGTTGAGGCGAGATCGCCGGGCGGCGCTGCGCGTGCTCCCCGGCGATCGGTCGGTTCGTCACTGGTCGATCACTCGTGCGCCCTTCGGCGGCACGAACGCGAAAACGTTCGGGTCGAGCTTCGCGTTGGGCCGTATCGACGTGATCGTGATCCGGCGGGTCAGCCCGTTGGCATCGGTGGTCTGGAACTGACGGATGAGCGCATCATCGTCGTCGATCCACACCGTGGCCTTCCGGAACGGGATGGTGGAATCGACGGAGACGAGCGCCACCGCGTGCGTGGCGTGTCCGGCGACGGTCGCGGTACCGGCATCCGACATCCGGTAGCGCTTTTCCGGAGAGTCCAGGAACCACGACGTGACGTCGGGCACGTTAGCGCGCGCTCCCTCTGCGAGGTGGGCCCTGATCACCTGGCCGGGCGTCGTGCTGGGCAGATACAGCCACACCGTTCTGCCGTTGGCCACGATGCGATCGCCCGCCGGCTCGGTGAATTCGATGGAGAGACGTCCGGGAATGCGCTGCTGCATCTCCCCCTTCGACTCGACGTCGTTCCCGGTGAGCGGATTCGTGATGCTCTGTGTGAAGGTCGCTCTTATCGTTTCGATCTTCGCGTACGCCTTCACTGCCCGCTGCACGGTAGCCTCGGGCGACTGCGCCGCCACCGGCGCCGCCGCCATCACGATTGCCGTTATCAGGACAGTGATGCGCATTTGATCGAAGAGAAGGGGAAACGACCATGGCCGCAGAAAGCAGAGAGCAGAACGCAGAAACGGCACGCGCGATTCGAGACGGTGCTCGCCTCCACCGCAGTTCCTGCTCTCTGCTTTCTGCTTCCTGCTCTCTGCCTTCCGCTTCCTACCCCGCGACCCCGGCCACGGTCCCGTGGTACGCAGGGGCGGAGGCTACTGTGCGGCCGATCGCGGAGGCGATGGGACGAAGCTCACTTACCAGTTGTGCGAACTGATCGGGATAGAGCGACTGCGCCCCGTCCGAGAGTGCACGCTCCGGATTGGGATGTACCTCCACTAGTACGCCGCTCGCGCCCGCAGCCACCGCGGCTCGCGCCATCGGTATCACCATGTCGCGCACGCCTGTGCCGTGGCTCGGATCGGCCACGATCGGGAGATGCGAGAGTCCCTGCACGACCGGGATCGCTGTCAGGTCGAACATGTTCCGCACGGCGGTGTCGAAGGTTCGAACGCCGCGCTCGCAGAGGATCACGTCCGGATTGCCGCCAGCGAGGATGTACTCCGCGCTGAGCAGCAGCTCGTTGATCGTGGCCGCAGGGCCGCGCTTGAGCAGCACCGGTTTGCCCAGGCGGGAAACGAACTTGAGGAGCGAGTAGTTCTGCATGTTGCGCGCGCCGATCTGGATGCAGTCGCCGTACTCGGCGATGAGATCGGCGCCTTCCTCGTCCATCGCCTCGGTGATCACGGCGAGGCCCGTTTCCCGCCGTGCGACTGCGAGCATCTTCAACCCCTCCTTCCCGAGTCCCTGGAAGGAATACGGCGAGCTGCGCGGCTTGAACGCGCCGCCGCGGAGGCACACGGCGCCAGCGGCGCGTACGATGCGGGCGGTTTCCACGATCTGCTCCTCCGATTCCACGGAGCACGGACCGGCCATCACCACCACCTCGTTGCCGCCGACGTTCACACCGGGCGCGATGCTCACTATGGTGTTTTCGGGTTTCCACTCGCGCGAGACCTGCTTGTACGGTTGCGTGACGTGGATGACCTGGGCGACGCCGGGAAGCCCTTCGATACGGGAGGACTCGACGCGACCGTCGTTCCCGACCAGCCCCACCGCAGTACGCTGCGCGCCGGGCATCGGCCGCGCCTCGTAGCCCATCTCCTCGATCGTGCGCACCACCGCGTCCACATCGGCCTGTGTTGCGCCGTGCTTCATCACTACGAGCATCGGATTTCCTCTGGTTCGATTGCCCAGCCATCGGTCGCGAGCGCGACCGGACCGTCATATAGCTCGCCCACGATGCCGCGGATGTCCACGCGCTCGACGGGCGGATAGAAGTGTGTAAGTACGAGCATGCGCGGCCTCGCCGACGCCGCCAGCTCCGCGCAACGCAGCGGCGTGAGATGCGTTGCGATCGCCATCTCCTCCGGCAGCGAACACTCGGCCAGAAGCACGTCGCACTCCCTCGCCCACTCGCCCAGCGAGGGAGACGGACCGGTGTCGCCCGTGTACACGACACGTCGTTCACCGGCCCGAATGGAATATGCAACGCTTTCCTCGGTGTGTGGAACCTCCAGTGCCTCCAGGAGAATCCCGCGCTCGAGCTCCACCGGTGCACCCGGCACGATCTCCGTGACCGCCATTCCGTAGTCCGGGGCCGCTACGGTGTGCCCGAAGAGCTCTCCGAATCGCTCCAGCAGGCGTCGGGTACCCGGCGGTCCGATGATCTCGATCGGCTCCGAGCGCGGCGGCAGCGTGCCCCACCTCCACGCCACCATCAACGTGGGGATGTCGCTCACGTGATCCGCATCGAAGTGGGTCAACGCGAGATGCGTGATGCTCTCCCAACGCACTCCCAGCGATGCCATTCGGTGCACCACTCCGCTCCCGCAATCCATGAGCAGCTTCACGGCACCCGCTTCGATCAGGTGCCCCGCGTTCACCCTCTCAGCGGACGGCGCCGCGGTGCCGGTACCTATCGTGGTGAGTCGCACGAGCGTGAGCAGGAAGCAGAGCGCAGAAAGCAGGCAGCAGTGCGCGCTCTAAGGAGCGGTCGCAGCGCCGAGCGAGCCATTGCTGCTTTCTGCTTTCTGCTTCCTGCTCCCTCGCACGTCCTCATCCACCGCCGGTCCCTTCATCCGCACGCTCACGAAGGAGGAGACTCCGGGCTCCTGCATGGTGACGCCGTACACGGCATCGGCTGCCTCGGTGGTGGTGCGCGGATTGTGGGTGATGACGATGAACTGCGTGTTGGTCTTGAACTGGTTGAGCATGCGCACGAAGCGGCCGACGTTCTGCTCGTCGAGCGGTGCGTCGACCTCGTCCAGCAGGCAGAAGGGGCTCGGCTTCGTGAGAAAGATCCCGAAGAGCAGCGACAGCGCCACGAGCGCCCGCTCGCCGCTCGAGAGGAGATGGATTCGCTGGGTACGCTTTCCCCGCGGCGAAGCGTGGATCTCGATGTCGCAGTCCAGCGGCGTCTCCGGATTGGCGAGGCGAATGTCGCACTCGCCGCCGCCGAATAGCGTCATGAATATCTGACGGAAATTCTCGCGTACCTGGTCGAACGTTGCGAGGAACAGTTCGCGCGCCGTCACGTCGATCTCGCGTATCGCCTGCTGCAGCTTGTCGCGTGCTTCCGCGAGGTCGCTGCGCTGGCCCGTCAGGAACTCGAGGCGCTTAGTCTCCTCATCGTGTTCCTCGATAGCGAGCGGATTCACAGGTCCGATCGATTCCAGGTCGCGGCGCAGCTCGTCGAGCTCGGCGCGCAGCTCATCGTCCCCGATCTCGACGTGAACGACTTCGGCGAGCATCTCGTCCAGCGGGCGACGCCATTCCGCCTCGAGGCGCTCTCGAATCGCCGTGCGTCGGCCGGAGAGCTCCGTGTACCGCAGCTCGGCGTGGTGGAGCGAGTCGGCCAGTAGGCTCCCCTCGCGATGCGCGCCGGCGAGCGCCCCATCGGCTTCCTCGAGCGCCGCATCGGTGTCGATCACCCTGGCTTCCGCCACGCTCAACTTCTCATCGCTCTCGCGGAGCGTCGTCGTCTTTCCGTCGATGTCGAGGCGCCATTCAGCCATCCTCGATGTCAGTACGTTGTCGGCCTGCTCGATGTCCGTGAGCTCGGCCACGAGCGCGTCTATCCGCCTGAGCGCGTTGGCCACCTCTCCCTCGAGGCGGCGCTCGCGCTCCGAAGCTGCGTGAACGCGGGCCTGCCCCTGCGCCTCGTCCACCTGCGCGAGCGTGCGCGCCTCGCGCGCTGCCTCCTGCGAGTGCTCGAGCTCGGAGAGACGCGCGGCCAGCGTTTCACGATCCGCCTCGGTGACGCCGAGGGTTTCCGCGAGCGCTGCACGATCGGAATCGAGCGTCTCGATACGCTGCGCGAGCTCCTCGCGGCGCGCTGCGAGCCGCTCGGCGAGTGCGTCGGCGTTCGCCATCTCGCGCTCGGCGCGCTGCGTGCGGCGCTCGCTCTCGTCGTGCAACGCGATGGCTTCACGGCGCGCCTGGTGCGACGCCGAGGATTCCTCGCCGGCGGCGGAGAACCTGGCTTCCGCGAGCGCGAGCTCGGAGCGCGCCGCAGCAGCGGCGCTCTCCGCCGCGCTTCGCGCCGCCTCCGCCTCGGTGGACTCGGCACGTATCGACTGCAGCTCCGCGCGCCGCAGCAGCGGCCCCGGGCTCTCCGAAGAGCCGGGAAGCCAGACAGCCCCGCGCGCGTCCACGAACACATTTCCGCCGTCGGATTGTCGGACGCGGCCGAGCAGCTCGGCCACCCATGCACTGGCCGGCTCCGCCGCCTCCACGAGCGCGGCCAGAGTCCCCTCCTCGACGCCGGATCGATGCGCCTCGATCGCGTCCAGCGGGAGGAGGAGGAGTGGGCCAGGATCGGCCTCGGCGTGCCACGCCCCGATCGCTTCCGCGGCCGCGCGGTCGCGCACGACGACCGCGTGCACCGTGGCGCCCAGGTAACGTTCCACGGTCGCCGCCGGGGCGGCGGAGGCGGAGATGAAATCGGAGAGTGGCCCGAGCACTGCGCCGTCGCCGAACCTGTCGCGTTCCTCGAGGAGGTGCGCGGCGCCCGGTGCGAGTCCGACGCGTTCTCGCTCGAACGACTCGAGTGCGCGCGCCTTGACCTCGAGCGACGCGAGCCGTTCATCGGCGCGGCGCAGCTCCTGACGGGCGGCGACCTCGGCGCCACGCGCACTCTCCGCGGCCGCTCGGCACGCGGCGAGCTGCTCGGTCGCCGTCGCCGCGCGCTCCTCGCACTCTTCGCGGTGCCGGCGCGCGTGCGCCTGAGAGCTGCGCGCGGTCTCCAGCGTGGCGGAGAGATGCTCGCGCTCGGCGCCGAGCGAATCCATCCGCTCTCCGAGTTCGCCAAGCTCGCGCTCGGCACTCTGGCCATCGAGCTGGGTTCGGCCCAGCCGCTCGCGCAGCTCCCTGATTCGCCGATCGTTGGCGTCGAGCTCTTCGCGTGCGGACGCGAGTGCCTGGCGCGCTGCGCTCTCGGCCTCGATTCGCTCGGCGAGTGTGGCGCGGCTCGCCTCGAGATCCGCGGCAAGCCGCTCGCGTTCCGCGCGCGCGATCTCGCCTTCGCGCGCGAGCTGTTCGCCCAGCTCTTCCCCAACGCGACGCTCTTCCTCGGCACGCTGCCGCCGCGCGTTCGCGCTGCGCTGGCGCTCCTCCGCCACGCGCAGCTCGCTCTCGAGCCGCATCAGCTCTTCCCTGCGCCCGCTCACGACACGCGAAAGTTCGTTTCGCTCGGTTTCGGCCGCGATGCGAGCTGCGTGTGCCTGCTCGCGCGCCGCCTGCGCCGCGCGCACCCGCTCCTCGGAGGTCGGGAGGCCCGCGCGGAGTTCGACGAGCCGGGCTTCGAGTCGAACCAGCTCGTCGCTCCACGCCGCCATCTCCCGCGAAGCGAGAGTCAGCTCGACGTCGAAACGGCGACTGCGAAGCTCGGTGTAACGTTCCGCGCGCTTGCGCTGCCGTGCCAGCGAACGGACCTGACTCTGCACCTCTCCCAGCAGGTCGTCGAGTCGCGAGAGGTCCACCGTGGTCTCCTCGAGACGGCGCTCGGTAGTGCGGCGCCGGTCGCGATAGAGTCCCACGCCGGCCGCCTCCTCGAAGAGCTCCCGACGATCATCGGGGCGATCGGAAAGAAGGGCATCCACCATCTTCGACTCGATCACCACGCCCGAGTCGGCGCCGAGGCCGGTGCCGCGCACCATGTCGTGGATGTCGCGCAAGCGACACGGTGATCCGTTGAGCAGGTAGGTGCTCTCGCCCGATCGAGAGAGCCGTCGCGTGATCACCACCTCACGGAACGGCACGGCGAGGGCGCCATCGTCATTCTCGAAGTGGAGCGAGACTTCCGCTACGTTCACCGGGCGCCGGGCGGACGATCCCTGAAAGATCACCTCTTCCATCTTCGCTCCCCGGAGCGCGCGCGCGCGCTGCTCGCCGAGCACCCAGCGAACCGCATCGGAGACGTTGGACTTGCCGCACCCGTTGGGGCCGACGATCGCGGTCACCCCGGGTTCGAAGAGAAGTTCCGTCTGGTCGGCGAACGACTTGAAGCCGTGCAGTTCGAGTCTGGTGAGTCTCACTGTGCCGGTCTCCCCGCACGCTGCACGACGCGAGGCTGCGCGTCGGCGGCATCCAGGTCGGAGAGGACCCTCTCCGCGTCCTTCGCGGTGCGGAAAGCGCCGGCGTAGATGTTCACGGTTCCATCGGACTGCACCAGCGAATAGACCGGCAGTCCCCGAACGCGATAGTCGTCGAGCCGCGATCTCGCGACGTCGCTCTCGAGACCGGTCTGCATCAGGAGAGCGAAGGGTGCGTCGATCACGTGACCCTGACCGGCTGCGAGCACGCGCTGGCGTCGCAGCGAGCGGAGGAGGGAAGTGGCATCATCACGATCGTGAAAAGCGCCGGCAATCACCAGGTACACCTGCTTGCGAAGATTCGTGTCGTAGTAGGGCGCGTACGTGCTCGCGGGAATGCCGCGCGCGGCTTCCTGCGCGATGCGCGTGAGCGCCGCGGTCACGTCGTTGTACTGAGCGAGCGCCACACCGAAGGGAACGACGGCCGCCGAGTCCACGGTCGCGACTGCGGCAGCCGCCGAAGCGCCGGTGGGTGCCGCCGCGGGTGCCGCCGCTGCTGGAGCATCGGAGGGGCGTGCGGCCGCCGTGCTGTCGGTCCCCGGCTCGTCGTCGGCTGTCCGCCCATCCACCACCGCTCCCGCGCTCGTTACGGAAGCCGTGGCGGGCACGCCGGTGAAGGAGCTCTGAACTGCCCACCAGGCGAGCACCGCGATCGCGAGCACGGTGGCCGCGATCGCTACCAGGAACGGCGCGCGTGGAGTGGCGTGTGCACGCGCCGCGCTGCGATGTGTCAGCTTCAGTTCACCCGCGCGCTCGTCCTCGTCGCGTGCGCGCGCGAGCACCGGAAGCCCCGCCGGTGTCTTCGCGTCTCCGACGAGTACCGCACCGTCGAACTGCTCGCGCAGCGACTCGAGCTGAATGCTGCGCTCGGGCGTCACGACGAGAAGCAGCGCACCGGCATTGCGCGAGCTCGACACGAGGCGCGCCCACGCGGCGCTGGAGAGGAGCTCCGTCTGCTCGAGCGGCGCCGCGCCGCTCGGCACGATGAAAAGATTCCCCGCACGATCCACCGGTACCGCAACGCGCGCCGGCGACACACCGTACTCCAGCATGTCGACGAGTCCGTAGGCGGAGCCGTCGGGAAGAACCCGCTGGATGGGCTCGAGATCACCGACGGCATCCACCAGCACCACCCGCCGCCGTCGCGCCTGTCGACGAGCGATGGCGAGCGCCACTCGTGCAGCGGAGCGCGCGTCGCTGCCTGCTACGAGAACCGCCGCGCTCCGATCGACATCGGACGCGATGCGTTCACCCTCGTACTCCCAGATGCCAGGGGCGGAGGGTTCGAATTGGACGGCCACTCAGGGCTCTCCCTCGTAGATCCAGTAAGGCTTCCCGGTAGCGCGCGCGGCCTGTTCCGCCTGGTCGCGTGTGGGGAAGGGACCCATGACTACCCGGTAGATGGTGACGCCTGCTCGTTCCGTCGTGATCACGCGAGCCCTGGAGGAGCCGGCGCCGGCGATGCTGCCGGCCACGTCACGCGCGGCTTCGCCCGAGCGCACCGCCGCGAATTGCACGGTGAAGCCGCTCGCCCTGGACGCCGAGCTGCCGGTCGCCGCTCCGCTGGAAGCGGCGCGCGCAGAGTCGGCCTGCCGGCGTGCGCGCCCGCTGTCGCGCTGCGCGAGCGTTCCCTCGGAGATGGCGCTCCCGGTGTCGGTGCTCCAGTCGGGGATGTCCACCGCCGTGTCGTAGCCGAACGTGACCGGTTCGTCGAGCCCCGGCGAGCGAGGACGAAAGCCGTTCCACGCGACGAAGAGCCAGGAGTCGCTCCCACCCTTGGCGATGCGTTCGGTGCCGCTGAGCGATTCACCGTTCACGAATCGAACGTCGTTCCCATCGAGGAGAGCGATGCTTCCGTCGGGCGTGACTGCGGGAAGATCGGCGCGCCAACCGGTCTGCACCGATCCGAGAAGCTTGTCGGTTCCGACGGCGAACACCCATGCGGAATCGCCATCGGCCGCGCGCGCGAGCACGTAGCGTCCCATGGGATCCATGCGCAGCGCGGTGATCTTCCCAGGCGCACGGAGCTGCGCCTCCGTGCGATGCGTATATCGATCGAACACCACCAGCTCACCTTCGGAACCGGTCGCGACGTAGAGCCTGTCGCCACTCGGCGTGGTGGTGATCGCCTGCACGGAGTCGTCGAGCTTCACGCTCGGCACCGGCTCGAGGTCGCGAGTGCGCAGTCCTACGAGTCCCGAGTCGACCGTGAAGTACACGCGGTCGCCGAGCTGCGTGCCGATCGCGCGACCTACCCTCGGAAGCGAGGCGCTGTCGGAGATGCTCCGGTCGGGTGGATGGATCTTCCAGAGGATGCTTCCGTCATCCCGGTCCGCGAGCACGAGGAGCGAGCCATCGGGTTCGGGCACGATGTCGCGCACCGGGGAAGGGGGATCGAACTTCCAGCTTCCCGACTGCGTCAGACGCACCACGCTGCCCGAGTCATCGATGCCGTAAATGGCTGCGCCATCGTCGGAGGCGAGATCCGTGAGCTTCGGCTTCGCGTCGCGGCTGATGCGTCCCATTCGAAGATCGACGCGCACTGGCGCTCCCTTCTCGTCGACCGCGGCGACGGATCCCACATCGCCATCGAAGCCGAGGAAGCGCTCTATGCCCGGCGCGTGCGCGCTCGAAACCCAGACGGCCGAGTCGAGGCGGGGATATGCGAAAGCGCGCACCGTTCCACCGTCGCGCGGAAATCGCAGGACGATCTGATCGGGGCCGCGCATGGTGCTGGCGGTCGACCCCTCGGAGACGGCAGGAGTGGCGGCGCGGTCTGATTTCCCGCAGGCCGCCAGCATCAGCGCCAACGCAATAAACGGCTTTCGCACGGGCGAAAACTACCGGAACGGGGAGGGAGACTCAAGGCGCGCCAGCGCTCGCTTCCACGAGGGATGGATGCACCACGCGAGCGCGCCGGCGTGCTAGTCGGGTATGCTGCGCGTGGTGGAACGGGCGAGTTCCTCGAGATCATCTCGAGTGAGCTCGAGCGAAGCGGCGGCGACATTTTCCTCGAGATGGGCCACGCGCGAGGTCCCGGGGATCGGGAGGATGATGGGCGAACGCGCGAGCAGCCACGCTATCGCAACCTGCATCGGAGTGGCGTCGTGACGCTCCGCCACGCGGGCGAGCGCACTGTCGTCCCCTATCTTCCCCGCCGAGAGCGGTGCCCAGGGGAGGAACACGATTCCCTCGCGCTCGCAATGTTCGAGAACCCAGTTCCAGTGCTGGTCCTCGAGGTTGTAGCGATTCTGCACCGAAGCGATCGGCACAATGGCGCGCGCACGCTCGATCTGCTCCACGTTCACTTCGGAGAGACCGACGCGCTGCACGAGCCCCTCGTCGAGGAAGTCACGGAGCGCCATGAACTGTTCGCTTTCCGGGATCTCGGGATCGATTCTGTGGAGCTGATACAGGTCCACGCTGTCCACGCGCAGTCGGCGGAGGCTCCCTTCCAGTTCGCGTCGCAGGTAGTCGGGTTCGCCCTTCGGGTGCCAGCGGCCCGGGCCGGCACGCTCCAGCCCACCCTTCGTAGCTATCGCGAGGTCGTCGGGGTAGGGAAACAGTGCCTCGGAAATCAATTCTTCCGAGTGGTGCGGTCCGTAGGAGTTCGCGGTATCGATGAAATCGATTCCGAGCTCCACTGCTCGGACGAGAACGCGGAGAGCTTCGTCGCGGTCGGCAGGCGGGCCCCAGATCCCCTCTCCGGTGAGACGCATCGCACCGAAGCCGAGTCTGTTCACCGTGAGGTCGCCGCCGAGGGTCATTCTCCCCGCCGCTTCCGCGCTCGGCGCGGTGGGCAGACGTTCGTTCCTGTTCGAAGTTCCGCTCTGTCGATTCTGAGTCATCTGGCGCACCTCCGGTCAGGGGAGGTGGCAAGCATCGCGCCCGCGCCTCGCTGGAGCGATGAGTGGTCGGTGGAGAGGACGCGCGGCCCGCGTCACGGAGGCAAGCCGCGTGTCCGACGTGTGGAGAAGGAGAATTACGAGTGCAGCATGCCGATTCAGGATGCTGCGCTGAGATCCTTCACGGTCGTGGACGAACCGTTCGTCTTCACGGATGCTATTCCTGCGTCGCGCGATTGCGCGGACGCATAGAGCTGACTCGTTCCGATCACCTGACTGTTCGCGGCCTTCAGATTGAAGAACCACTTGCCGTTGGACGATTCCTTCGACTCGTAGCGCTCGGCGCTGCCGGAATTTTTCTGGACGGAGGCGATGCCGTTTTCCGCAGCGCCCTTCGAGGAGTACTGTTCGCTGCGCAGGATCACCTCGCCGTTGCCGGCCTTCAGCACGAAGCTGAAGCTGCCGCTGGCGCCCCTGGCGAGCTCGTACCAACCTGCCATGGTGTTCTCCTTGTGTCGGAAGGGTGATTGTGTCAGAAGGGCGGATAGAACGTGAACTGCCAGAACCCCTTCTTCCGCGGTGCGTCGTGCGGGATGGCGTAATCCCAACGCAATACAATGTAGTTGAAGAGATTGATGCGTACTCCGAAGCCGTGGCTGGTGAGCAGTCCGCGAGTAGTCGACGGATCGTCGACGCGGCGCCTCCGCAGCGAGACGTCCTGACCGCTGAACCACGCGGTGGCAGCGTCGTAGAACAGCGCCCCCTCGATCGATGGAATCGGTACGACTCCTCCGATGCTGCCACCGCGTATCAGCGGAAAGCGCAGCTCGGCGCTCGCATACAGCAGACTGCTCCCCTGCAGCGGCGAGCAACGGTATGCTCGCGTCACCGACTGCACGGGACAGCTCCGCTCATCGGAGAGGAACGTGCGCGAATCGTAGCCGCGGAGCATGTCGCCCCACCCGAGATACTGGCGAGTGGAGTCGGCGTCGGCGCCGCTCGATATGTTCGCGGTGAACCGCGTCGCGATCGTCAGGTAATTGAAGAGAATCGGATCATAGCGCCGGTAGTCGGCGAGATAGTTCATCCAGTCGTAGCTTCCTACCGAGGGCTGGAGCTGTACTCTGTAGCGGCGTCCGGAGATCGGAGCCGTCATCCCCCAGATCACGTTGTCGGATACGTACGCGACCGATGGCTGGATGAAGCTCACGCTGTGCGACCGGATCTTCTCACGTTCGTACGGTGTGACCTGAACTCCGCCGGGGTCGAGCATTCGCGTGTACACGAGGTCGGTGCGATCCATGTTCGTGACGCGCGCCGCGACCTCGACACGGCTGAAGCGGTCGAACGGATAGATCCCCACGCCGAAGCCCTGGCGCACGATGTAGCGCGTGATGACCTGGGTTTCGTCGAAACCGTCGGGAGTCTCGACGTAGTAGGGATTCTCGCCGAAGTAGTAGGGCGTCTGGAAAAGCCCGGTCGAATACTGCAGGCGGCGCGAGAGGTTCGTGTAGCCCGCGAATACCTGCGCTTCCTGGATGCGTCCGTTGACTGCACCGGCAAAGGCGAGCTGCTGGTTGCCCACCATGTCGCTGAGTACGATCGCCGTGCCGCCGAAGACGCCGCTCCCGAAATTGTCGCGCGCGTAGCCAACGGTGGGGCGCGCGATGTAGTCGGGTGAGAGATGCATACGGTAGTCGTACAGGCGGAAGCGCGTGGTGTCGGGCAGCTCGAGCTCGGCGCTGTGCAGCAGCTCCGCGACGCTGAGTTCCGGGCGCTGCTCCTCCGACGCAGAAGGAGTGAGCGCCGACGGGCGGATCCCCGCTGGTGTGCGATAGTACGAGTTGGTCGAACCAGCATCCGCGGCGGCGACCACCGTGTCGGCGGCATCGGCGCGCTGCGACGGACCCGCAACGGTATCCGTATCGGAGCTCTTCGCCAGCGTCGGGTCGACCGACGGCGCCGGAGTGTAGGGCGTGCGCGCCAGGCGGCGGGGATCGTCTATCTGCCACACGGCGTAGTCGCCGTCGTCGTAGTATGTGAACGCCAGCCGGTCCGCACCGCGCGCCCACGTTATCGCCGGGCTCATCGCGGTGAGAGCGGTGACGCCGCCGGTGACGTTCGTGAGCTGGTACTGCTCGCGCTCGCGCAGGTCGTAGAGGAACACGTTCGGAATCCCGGTCCGATCGCTCACGTATGCGATCGACTTCGAGTCCGGAGCCCACATCGGGTTGATGTCGAGGCCGTCCTGATTCGGGAGCAGCTCGATCCGCCCGGTCGCGAGGTCGTAGAGCGCTATGCGCATCTTCGGAAAGGTGAGCCGCGAGATGTCGGCGTCATCTCCGCGCTCCGAAGCGAACGCGATGGTCGAACCGTCGGGCGACCACTGCGGCTGCACGTCGCCGTAGCGATCGTTGGTGAGCTGTCGAAGGTTGCCGCCGTCCGCATCGACCACGAACAGATCCGTGATCCCGCCGCGATTCCCGCTGAACACGAGCTGGCGTCCATCGGGCGACCAACTCGGACCCGTGACTCCATCGAGCGGAAGCTCGAGCCGCTCGACCTGCTTTCTGCTGGCCACATCGAGGATGTAGAGGATGTCTCTCCCGCCGCTCAGAGCGGTGAACGCGAGTCGCTTCCCGTCGGGTGAGAAGGCGCTCTGCGAGTACAGGAGCTGCAGCTCCTCGAAGTTCGGATCGAGCGCACTCTTGATGAGGCGCGTGATTCGCTTCCCCGTGCGAGCGTCCGCCAGCCAGAGGTCGATGAAGACCTCCCCCTTCAGGAAGCTGCCATTCGACAGGAAGGCGATGTAATTGCCATCGGGCGAGAGCGACGGCGCGATGAAGATCTGCCCTCCGCTGTGTCGCTCGGTGAGCAGCGGCCGCGCGAATCGACGTGGCCGGTCCAGGTTCGCGATTCCCGGGAGGTAGCGGTCCTGCATCGCCTCGCGCCACTCGTCGCCGAGATCGTCGATCGATGTGCCGGTTTCCCGCTCGAACGCGTCCGCCACTCCCATGCTGGGAACGTCGGCCATGATCTGGCCGACGATCTCATCGCCCCAGCGTCGGGCGATCCATTCCCAGAACGCCTGGCCGTAGCGGTACGGGAAGTAGAGATCGGGACGCCTGGTCATCTGTTCGATGGTCGGCAGATGGCCGTTCAGCGCCGCGTCGCGGATGATTGTCGATGTGTTCGGGTCGCCGGGCCCGATCGAGAGGTACTCCGCCATCCCCTCCATGAACCAGAGCGGCGGCTGCACCCGCATGAGCCCGGAGAGCGCGCTCCCCGCGCTCTGGCCGCTCTGGAAGATGTCGAACTGGAACTCGTGCACCATCTCGTGCGTGAGCACGTGATCGAAGCCGCGGTAGTCGCCGGTGAGAAAGAGCAGCATCCGGTCGCGCATCGGCTCGGTCACGCCGCCGGTGCCTTCGCCGAGGTCGCCGGTCACGTTGTTCTGACCGAAGTCCGCGCGCGAAGCGAAGATCATGATCGGCTTCTTTTCACGGAATTCGTGGCCGAGTATCCGGGAGAGGCGCGTGTACGCGCGCTCGGCCATCCGCGCCGCATCCATGGCGGCGGCGCGCTCGCTGGGATAGTAGTGAACGAGAAAATGCTCGGTCTCGATCACCTTCCAGTCGAAGTGCCTGTACTGGACCTGGTTCTTACCGAAGTAAGCCTGCGCGCCCAGTGGGCTCGCCGCCAACGTCGTCGCCGCCAGGGCGACGGCGAGCCAGGTCCAACGGATGCTCATACACCGGCCCCTTCCCGTTCGATAGCTACCGTCTTCGCGTCGCTCCACAGTCGCTCGAGCTGGTAGAACTCGCGCAGGACTGGATGGAAGACGTGCACCACGAAATCGACGTAGTCAAGTAGCACCCACCGCCCCTGTTGCAGCCCCTCCACATGATGCGCGCGTACCCCTTCCTTCCGGAGCTCATCCAGCACGTGCTCCGCGATCGCCCTCACATGTGTGTCCGATGATCCGCTCGCGATGACGAAGTAGTCCGTCGCGTCCGAGATGTGCGTGAGATCGAGGAGCGTGACGTCCCTCGCCTTGAGATCGATGCAGAGCTCCGCCGCCCTCCTGGCCTGTGCGAGGGCGGGTGCTGGAGTCGGGTTTTTCGTGCGTGGACGGGGCATCTGCTTATCGGGCAACTGTGGTGGCTGATGGGGGAGG
>JBIQLU010000047.1:0-10497 GCA_044463985.1 Gemmatimonas aurantiaca
CCTCGACACGCTCGGCGCGCTTCGCCGCAGCTTCCGCCGCTGCCTCCTCGAACGCGGCGTCAGTGCCAAGCACCCACGGGATGTGGAGCAGAAGTATCAGCAGCGCCGGGAGAAGCGCACGCAGCCACTCGCCCGACGAAGTCGCGAGGATCGGTGCGAGCACGAGTCGGAACGGGTAGAGCACTGCAGCCATCGCGCGGCCGTGCAGCAGATCGGAAAGCGCGCCCACGAAATCGCCGCCGTTCGCGGCCGCGCGAAGCGATGGCAGAGCCGTCACGACGCTCCACACCACGGCCACCAGCGCCGCGCCGAGCACCAGCAGCGTCCAGCGGTTGTGACGGGCGCCCGCGAGTCCATGTCCCGATGTACTCGTGCGCACCAGCGACGATCCCATCCGATGCAGATACATCGTGGTGAAGAGAATCCAGAGCGCGATCCCGCTCTGCAGCACGCCTTCGCCGCGTCGCCCGAGGAGCACCACCCAGATGATCGTGCTGAAGATGATCGCGAGCTGCGCCTGGAAGATCTTGAGCTCCACCAGCTCGCGCCGTTTGATGGGCGCGGGAAAGAGGAGCTGCACTTCCGCCTGCGTGAAGGTGAGCGGCGCCTTGCCGCTGCCCAGCAGCCAGAATGCAGCCACCATCAGCGCGAGGCCGAGCGAGAAGATCGTCAGCATCAACTCGGCGGACTCCCCTCCCGCGATGGCGTTCGCCATGGGGCGCGGTCGGTCCGGACGGAAGAAGATCCACCAGAAGTACGCGAGTCCGGCGAGCATCGCCACGGCGTAGCGAGGCTGGCGCACGCGCTGGAGCTGGCGGATGGTGCGGTTGCGGATGCCGCGCCACGTGAGCCAGAGGAACGGTCCGATCATCCGCCCGTCAGTGCGAGGAAGATGTCCTCGAGGCCGCGGCCGGCGAGCTGCGGCTGCTCCGCGATGATGTCACCGATCGCGCCGATCGCCACGAGCCGCCCGTTCTGGATGATGAGGATGCGCGTGCAGAGCTCCTCGACGAGCTGCAGCAGGTGCGAGCTCAGAACCACGGCGGATCCGGCGGCGGCGCGCGCGGTGATCGTCGCTTTCATCTTCCGCATTCCCGCCGGATCGAGCCCGGTGAGCGGCTCGTCGAACATCAGTGCGCGCGGCTCGTGCAACAGGCCGCACGCGATGGCCAGCTTCTGACGCATCCCGCGCGAGAGCTCGCCCGGAAGCGCGCGCTTCTTTTCCACCAGTTCCAGTTCGTGAAGCAGCGGCGGGATGCGCTCGGCCGCGTCGGTCACACCGTAGACGCGTGCCGTGAAGTGCAGATGCTCCTCGACCGTGAGGTACTCGAACAGATGCGGTTCGTCGGGGATGAAGGCGAGCGATTTCTTCGCCTTCACCGGCTCGCTCAGCAGGTCGTGGCCGTCGATGGCAATCTCGCCGCTCGTTGGGCGGATGATGCCGCAGAGCGAGCGGAGCGTGGTGGTCTTGCCCGCGCCGTTCGGGCCGACGAGGCCGAGCACCTCGCCCGGCGCGACGCTGAACGAGAGCCCGCTCACCGCCACGAAATCGCCGTAGAGCTTCGTGAGCGAGCTGACTTCGATTCCGGCTGTGGGAGTGGTTGGCGTGGTCACTGGATTGGTTGGGCGGACGGCTCTGAGCCGACTTCGTGCGGGATTCGGGGACGGGGGGAGCATCGACTCGAGAGTCGATCCTCACTCCGTCAGTACGCGGGTGATGGAGGTGATCATCTTCTCGATCCGGCGCCAGTCGTCGTCGGAGTCGGGATCGATGCCGAAGAGCTTCGCGCTCTCCTGGCGCCTTGTCGAGAGGTGCACGAGTCCGGCAGCGAGGATCGCGAAGAGTACCTGGAGGTCGAGGTAGGCGGGCACGCGGAAGCGCTCGCGCAGCGATTCGAGCAGCTCGTTCAGCGCCCGCTCGCGCTCCGCCGCCAGCGTCTCCGTTAGCGGGTTGGATTCCGCTCGTTCCCAGAGCGTGGTTTCGCGCAGCGCCGGATTCTCGCGCATCTCGCGCGCGATCGCCAGCAGCGGATCGCGGAGCGCGGCGCCGAGCGACGCGGATCCGTCGGTTCGCGCGCTGAGCTCGGGCCACAGTCGCCGGCGCTCGCCCACGCACTGGAGAAGCTGCGGCAGGCCGCCGAAGTAGCGGTAGATGAGAACCTTGTCCACGCCGCACTCGGCCGCCACGGCGTTCACACCCACGGCGCCGTGCCCACCTCGCACGAGCAACCGCTCGGCGGCGTCGATCAGCCGTTCCTTCGTCCCCTCCGCTCCGCGTACCATGTCCCCTCTGGTTCGAGCCGCATGGAGTAACCGGCAGGTGACATGAGGGTAGATGAGGAGAGCGGGCTGTGCAAGGCCCGACCCCGGCCCGGCGCTTGCAAATCGGGCGTCGAGTAGGGATGCTATCTTAGCTGGCTCTGACCTTCCGGCCCCCGACTCGTGGGGAATCGCACCAGGAACCGGGTGTGTGATAATGCGTGCTCCTGCATCCACCGTTCGTACAGTCCTTCTCCTCTGCACGGCCTTCGCGGCCACGCTCACATCATGCGGCGGGGATTCCACCGGCGTCGACCTTGGCGGCGTCGCCTCGGTCGCGGTAACCCCGAAAGCGGACACCGTCTACATCGGCGCCAGCACCACGCTGAAAGCCACTCCCGAGGATGCGAGTGGGAATCCGCTCTCGGGACGCGAGATCTTCTGGCACAGCGAACACAGCGACATCGCCGTCGTTTCCGACAAGGGAGTCGTGACCGGGATACTCCCCGGTGCGGTTCGCATCGCCGCGAGCGTGGAGGGCGTACCCGGCTACTCCAACATCACGGTACTGCAGAAGCCGCCTTCCGCGATCTCCCTCTCGTCGAACACGCTCGCGCTGACCGTGGGTCAGGAATCGCGGTTGCAGGCGACCGTGCGCGATGATGACGGCGGCGTTCTCACAGACGCGCCCGTCGACTGGAAGTCGAGCAACGCGAGCGTGGCCACGGTGGATGCCGACGGACTCGTACACGGCGTCGCCCAGGGGAACGCGAAGATCACCGCTACCGCCGGCGACGTGAGTGCAGAGGCGACAGTCACGGTGTCGCCGGTCCCGGCGAACGCTGTCGTGGTGTCGCCCGGCGAGGCTACGATCTTCGTGGGCGCGACGGTCACGCTGACGGCCAGCGTCACGGACTCGCATGGCAACCCGCTCCCGGGGCGGCCGGTGGAGTGGTCTACGAGTGCCGCGAGCGTGGCCACGGTTTCGAGTTCGGGCGTGGTAACCGCCAAGGCGCCGGGGAAGGCTACCATCACCGCGAAGAGTGAGGGGAAGAGCGGGACGTCCACGATCACCGTTCAACTCGTGCCGGTGGCATCGGTCGACATGAGTCCGACCGAGCTGCGGCTGCAGATCGGACAGAGCGGTACGATCACCGCTACGCCAAAGGCGTCCGATGGAACGCCGCTCACCGACCGCGACGTGGAGTGGAAGTCGCTCAGCACTTCCATCGCGACCGTCGATCAGAGCGGCGTCGTCACCGCGAAGGCCGCGGGCGCCGCGATCATCCAGGCGATCAGCGAGGGGAAGACCGGCGTGGCACTGGTGACGGTGGCCAACATCCCGGTGTCGAGCGTGGTGGTCACGCCCGATACGGCGACGCTCGTGGTGGGGAAGTCGGTCACGCTCACCGCGAAGACCTACGACGCGGCCAGCAACGAGCTGAGTGGCCGTACCGTGACCTGGTCGGGGAGCAATGACGACGTGGCAACCGTGAGCAGCTCCGGGAAGGTCACCGCGCTCGCGCCCGGCTCGGTTACGATCACCGCCACCAGTGAAGGAAAGAGCGACAACGCCACGATCACCGTGATAGCGCCCGTGAGCACCGTGACCGTGTCGCCCGACAGCATCTCCGTGATTGTCGGCAAGACGAGCACGCTCACCGCGGCGGTGAAGGATGCGGGCGGCAACACGTTGACGGGCCGCGCGGTGACGTGGAAGTCGGACAAGACCGCCATCGCCACCGTCGATGCCAATAGCGGCGTGGTAACCGCTGTCGCACCGGGCGCCGCGACGGTCACCGCAACGAGCGAGGGGAAGAGCGGGAGCGCGAAAGTCGTGGTGAAGCTGGAGCCGGTGGCGAGTGTGACGGTGGTCGACTCGCAGCACCCGGACAATCCGTTCACGGTGGTGGAAGGGCAGGTGCTACAGCTCGGCGCGAAGCTGACCGACGCGTCGGGAGGGCTCATCCTCGACGGTCGTCTCGTAACGTGGGAGTCCGCCGACCAGACCGTCGCCACCGTCAGCGGCACCGGAGAGGTGAAGGGTATGAAACCCGGTGTGGTGAAGATCACCGCCACATCCGAGGGTGTGAGCGGCTCCGCCGACGTCACAGTCACATCGGCGGCGGAGGGGAACGTGGTGGTCCTACCGGCTGACACCACGATCGCAGTGGGGCAGGCGTACACTCTTCATGGGATGGTGGTCGGAAGCGATGGCGTGGCAAGGGACGACAACAGTCTTTCGTGGAACTCCGACAACACCCTGGTAGCGCAAGTGAATGGGGCGGGGCTGGTGCAGGCGGTTCTGATGGGCTCCGCGACCATCACCGCCACCAAACCCGGGAGCACGAAGGGGACCCCAGGCAGCGCGAAAGTGACGGTGGTTCTGCTCGCTCCCTGAGTAAACGACGGGGTCAGGTACTCAATTGTAGAGGTCCCAGCCGCGTCGCGGCTGGGACCTCTACAATTGAGTACCTGACCCCGTCGTTTACCGGAAGGAAATCGAGACTGCGGCTCCGTAGGCCGGTCCGTCCGGTCGCATGTCGACCATTGGGCGAAGCAGTGCCCGTTCGTCCGACGCTGCGCCGCTCCCGCCGTCGGCGGATTTGGCGAGTGGGAGTGGGAGCGGGATTCCGCCGCGCGCGCTCTTCGCGTGCAGCGATGCCTCGAGCGCCGAGAGCGCCCAGATACCGCCAGCCACCGCGAGTCCCACGCCTAGGTGCGGGCGCTTCTCGACATTGACGTAGACCGTGTCGGAACCGCCGAATGGGCCGGGATAGATGTGCATCTCGACACTCTTCTCCTTCTTCAGTGCCCACACCGTGCTTCCCGCCACGCCTGCCGTCACGAGCGCGCCGAACACCGGCCGGCCCGTGTAGAACTGCCCGAGTCCCGGGAAAATCGCTCCACGGACGAACGCCTGGCCCGGACTGCGTCCCAGTGCGCCCATGTGCTTCACTACTTCGTCACGGTCCTCGGCGCCGGGGCGGAGCCGGAGGTAGCTCTCGAAGTCGGAGCGAGCGGCGCCGGTACGTCCCTGCTCCTCGTAGACCAGAGCGCGATTGTAGTACGCGTCGGCCCAGTTCGGAGCGGAGTCGACGGCGGCGCCGAGCGCATTCGCGGCGCCGGTCATGTCACGCGCGCGTAGCTGGTGTATGCCGGAACGGAACGCGGCGGCAGCTCCGCCCGGATAGTCGGGCGGCACCACCGCGTCGGTGATCTCGGAGCGGCGTTCGGCCTGATGCGGATCGGCCTG
The DNA here is from genome assembly GCA_044463985.1 of Gemmatimonas aurantiaca. Taxonomy (GTDB): domain Bacteria; phylum Gemmatimonadota; class Gemmatimonadetes; order Gemmatimonadales; family Gemmatimonadaceae; genus JADGGM01. The sequence continues at coordinate 5,516 of JBIQLU010000047.1, forward strand.
CCAGAGCTGCGCGTAGGCGAGACCGGTGGCAGCGGCGTCGTTGCCGGGGCTCGCCTCGAGAGCCGCACCGAACTGTTTGGCGGCTTCGGCGAAGTCGCCGCGCCGCGCCGCGTCGTAGCCGAGCGCGGTGAACGCTTCGGCCTTCGGCGCTCCGTTCTTCAGAGCCGCCTCGAAGTCGGCGCGGGCTTCGTCGTAGCGGCCCGCGCGCGAACGCAGGTAGCCGCGGCCGAGCAGCGCGTCGGGGTTCGACGGGTCGAGCGCGAGCGCGCGCTCGTAGGCATCCTCGGCGCCGGGGTCGCCAGCCGCGGCGAGGCGCGCCGCTTCCACCAGTTGCGACGCCATCTCTGCCGCCGCCGAAACGCCGACTACGCCGAGTCTCCGTTCGCCGGAGCTGACGACGAGACTGTCGCCCGAGCGAAGCGTGTTCGCCGGCACCGAGAAGTGCACGACGCCGCTGTCGTTGGTGGAGAGGGACTGTGCGCGAAGAGAGCCGCGCTCCGTGGAAGGCTGCAGCCGCACCGCCGTACCGGCTACGGGATTGCCGAATGGATCCGTGAGCCGAACCGTGATCGCGGAGCTGCCGCTCGAACCGCGGCCGATCGCGATGCTGCGCGGCGAGATTGTCGCGAGCGAGCTTCCGGCCGGGAGCGTGGTGAGCGTGATCTGACCGTCACCGCGAACCACGCTCCCATCGGCCATCGCCACGGTGAGCTGATAGCTGCCGGTACGCGTGCCGGCGGGCACCGCGAACACGGCCTGCCCATCCGCGTCGGTGACGGCGGCCGGGTCGACGCGCGCGCCGCCCGGAATGGACGTGGCGCCGTGCAGGAGCAGTCGCTGGCCGCGCACCGGCACATCGCCGCGGCGGAGGTTGACGGTGAGGTACGCCACGGTGCCGCTGGCGGCCGACGCCGTGCGATCCACGACGCTCAACTCGAGCGGCCTGGGCGCGGGCGGAGTGGGTGCATCGGGCCTGTTCCCCTTCCGCACGCAGACATCGATCTGATCGAAGATCGCCTGCGTGGCGCCGAGCTCGCGAAGATCCGCGCGGTCACGCGCGGTGGGAACGAACGCCAGGCAGGTGCGCCGGACCATCGACGCGATCTCGTCTTTCGAATACGTGGTGCCTGTGAGCACCCTGACGAGGTCGCTCTTGCGCAGCTTGCTCCCTCCTTCCTGCTGTGCCCCGAGCGCGGCAGGCGTGAGCGCTGCGAGAGCGAGTAGAGAGAGGAGGCGGCGGAGTCGGGGCATGGGGGCGAGAAAAGAGAGAGCAGAAAGCAGAAGGCAGAAAGCAGAATGGTCTCGTCAACGAAAATGGCGCGTTACGGGCCTTCGTCAACAGTGCAGGGCGGGGCGGGGACGGGCGAGTACGCTTGGCGGGGGCAAGGGGAGTGCCATGGGAGTAAAGGAAACAGGACACGGGAAACAGGAAACAGCAAATGCACACGGTTCACTGTCGGCCGGCGCTCGCCAAGTCGACTCTACGAGTGTGCAGTACCCTGTTCCCTGTTTCCTGTGTCCTGTTTCCTCTCCTCTCTCTCCTGCTTTCTGCCTTCTGCTCCCTTTTCCAGCTTCCCCTGGATCTCGGCTTCGCCTTCGGGGCGGAGGGCGCGCATGACGGTGCCGCCGGCGGCGATGGCGCCGAGGATTATGTAGATGTAGAAGGTGTAGAAGCGCCACCAGATGAGCGAAGCGCCGAAGATCCAGGCGGGGATGGCGTTGCCGAGTGCTTCCTTGAACGCGACTTCGATGAGGCCACCGCCGGCGGGGACCGCCACGACTACGCTGCCGTAGGTGAGCGCGACAGGCCAGAGTATCAGCGGTGCGACGGGTACTTTGACGCCGAACGAATAGACGATGATCGGAAGGATCGCGAGCCTGAGCAGGATGTGCAGGATCGACGCACCGAGGGCGAGCGATGCGAAACCGAGTCGCATGTGCTTCATCTCCTCGATCCCCGTGCGGAGCTGGCGCAGCGAGCGCTGAACGGCGCGCCAGCGGCCGGCGTTCATCCCGATCCGCTGGAGCCAGCGCGGAGGCGGACCCACCGCGCCACGCTTCGCGAGCACGAATCCGAGAGCTCCGGTTCCGAGCACGAAGGTGGCGTACATGGCGACGAGTCCCACCATCCCCATGATCATCGCACCCGAGTCGCGGAACACGATGAACATCGCGAGCGCGATCAGAGCGAGCGACACCATCTCGAGGAACAGCTCCGCGAAGATCACGAGGATGATGCTGGCCGACGCCATACCCGCTTCGCCCATGATCAGGTAGCGCGCCGGCTCCGCGCCCGTGCGCGCGGGGGTGATCGCGGCGCCGAAGTCGCCGCCCGCGCTGGCGCGCAGCGCGGTGTCGAATCGCATCGGGATGCGCAGCGAGGCCGCGCTGAGCGCCACCTTGCACCCGCGCATCCCGAGCTCGAGGAGCGCGACCGCCAGCAGCACCACGTGGGCGCCGAGCGATACGCTGACCACCTTTTCTCCGTGCGGCCAGCTATTGAACACGATGTACAGCGAGACCGCGATCGCCGCGCTGAACGAGACGATGGCAAGCAGCCAGCGAGAGGGCTTCAAGCGGCGCGCTCAGATCGGGGGAGAGCGTTCATGCATCAGGCCCGGCGAACCCGGGTGTGAAGGGTGACGGCCGGTGCGAAGGAGGGGAGGAGGCGAAGGGCGGGGAAGTTCGTGGAAATTGAATCATCGCGGCCGATCGTCAAGGGGGAAGTGCCGAGAGGGCAGAAAGCAGGAAGCAGAGGGCAGGGACCGCACACCCACTGAGGTCATGCCCGCGAAAGCGGGCATCCGTGTCACTCCACGAAACATGAGTCCCTGCCTCCGCGAGAGCGACCTCTGAACTACGCCCGGCTCCTCGCCGCGGTTTCCGCCCTCGGCGCCGCACTTCCTTCTCTCTGCCTCCTCCTTCCTGCCCTCTTTCTTTTCTATCGCGTCACCTTCCGCGGAACTTCCCGCCCCGCCGTGGCGTGGGGGATCGTGAAGATCACCACTTCGTTGGTGGCGGAGAGGGGGATAGCCACGCGCTGGCGCCTGCCGTCGATGCCGATGTCGGCCGGATGGGGGAGGCCGCTGATCACCGTGCGGACGGTGTCGCCGCGCACGACCATGAGGCTGGAGTCGTTCCAGCTCGTGACGAGTATCCGGCCGTCGCCGAGCGCCGCGATCCCGTCGAATCGGCCAGGTCCCGTGGCCAGGCTTTTGGGGTCAGACCCCGGCATCCACGAGTAGATCTCGTTCCCGAGGAACGACGCCACGAGGTAGTGATCGCGCACTCGATCCCACGTGATCCCGTTCGGGCCATTGAGCGTGGCGTCGGTGCTCACGCGCTGCGGCGTGCGCGCGCTCCCTTCGCCCTTCGTGGGAACGCGGAAGATCGCGCCCGCTCCGTCGCGGGCGCGCGTATCGGTGACGAGTATGGAGCCATCGCTCCCCGGCGCAACGTCGTTGAGGAGCTCGGCGCCGAGTTGTGCGAGGTCCACGTCGCCGAGGCTGGCGCCGGTGTGCTTGTCGAAAGCGCGAAGCGACTCTCCATCCGCCGTCAGCAGCGTGTCGCCGACGATGGCGAGGCCGCGCGGAGTGCGGAGCGTGATGTCGTTCCTGGCGTCCGTGATGAAGCGGAGCGAGTCGATGCTGCCGTCGATCTTCACCCGGCTGATGTAGCCGTGCGAGTCGCTGCCATTCGACCCGCCGGTGCTGGAAACGAAGTAGACGTCGAGCGTGGAGTCGTACCACACGGATTCGGGGCGATCGAAGCCCTTCACCGTGGTGACGAGCTCCCACCCTTCGCTCCCCTTCGGGTTGGCGGGAGTGGGTTCTGGCGCGGCGGCGGCGGTGGCCTCCGCGGTGGCCTGCGTTCCCGCCTGGGCGGTGTCGCCCGCCGCGGCGCGCTGCTCGGTCGGCTTGCAGGCGGCCCCGACTGCGAGCAGGGCGATGATGGCACGGTGCTGGAGCTTCATGTCGGCCTCGTTTCCGGAGTCGTTCACGAATACTGGCGGGAAGACGCGCGCGAGACGAGTGTTGATGCGCTTACCGGGTGAACTTCACACTGAAGAGTGTCGCGGGGAGAGGGGGCCATGACCATCGAGCACATATCGGACACCGCGCGCTGGGTCGCGGTCTATCGCGCGATGGAGACGGCGCGTCCCGACGCGATCTTCCGCGATCCGTTCGCGGCCCGCCTCGCGGGCGAGCGTGGCGAGGAGATAGTCGATCGGATGCCGCGCGGTCGCGCCACGGCGTGGGCGATGATCGTGCGCACCGCGGTGTTCGACGAGATGATCATGCGCGCGGTCGAGCGCGATGGGGTGGACATGATAGTGAATCTGGCCGCCGGTCTCGATGCGCGGCCGTGGCGGCTGTCGCTGCCGCGCGAGCTGCACTGGGTGGACGTCGACCTCCCGGACATCCTCGCGTACAAGACCGATTCACTTCGCGACGAGTCTCCCAACTGTCGCTACGAGGGAGTCGCCGCCGATCTGCGCGTTGCGCGCGAGCGTCGCTCGCTCTTCGCGCGACTCGGCGACGAATCGCGGCGGGCGCTGGTGGTGACCGAAGGACTGTTGATCTATCTCTCGAGCGAGCAGGTGGGCGAACTGGCGAGCGATCTGCGCGCCGTGCCCGCGTTCGCGCAGTGGCTGATCGATCTCGCCAGCCCGCGTCTGCTCGACATCATGACCAGATACTGGGGGCGCGACGTGCGGCTCGGTGCCGCTCCGTTCAGGTTCGCGCCGGAGGAGGGGACGAAGTTCTTCGAGCCGTTCGGGTGGCGCGAAGTGGAATTCCGCTCCACAATGGAAGATGCGCGCAGGCTCGATCGCGAGATGCGCATGATGTGGTTGTGGCGATTCATGTCCATCTTCTCTTCCGCGAAGCGGCGCGCCGAATATCGTCGCTTCTCGGGCACGGTATTGCTCGAGGCGGCGCCGGACCGCGTGTGAAGGAGTCATCCTCGCGAAAGGAGTCATC
>JBIQLU010000047.1:10597-20283 GCA_044463985.1 Gemmatimonas aurantiaca
TCATCACCAACTGCCATGACACACTCTTCGATACGTTCGTCGATTTCGCTGGCGCTCGCCTTGACGCTCGCCTCCACGTCCGCTCCGCTCGCCGCGCAGAGGCAGCGCGCGCAGCCGTACGACACCTCGCTCTTCGGCGCGCTGCAGTGGCGCGAGATCGGGCCGTATCGCGGTGGGCGATCGGTCGCCGTGGCAGGCTCGGACTCGCGACCCTACGAGTACTGGATGGGTACCACGGGCGGCGGTGTGTTCAAGACCACCGATGGCGGGCATAGCTGGTCGCCGGTGAGCGATGGGTATTTCGGCGGCACCATCGGCGCGATCGGCGTGAGCGAGTCGAACCCGGACATCGTGTACGTCGGTACGGGCGAGTACGACATCCGCGGGAACGTGTCGCACGGCGACGGCGTGTGGAAGACCACCGACGGCGGAAAGACCTGGACGCACGTGGGACTCGCCAACACGCGCCAGATAGCGCGCGTGAAAGTCGACCCGCGCAATCCCGACGTGGTGTACGTCGGCGCGCTCGGCCACGTATGGGCGCCGAACCCCGAGCGCGGCGTGTTCAAGACCACCGACGGCGGGAAGTCGTGGAAGAGGATTCTCTTCCGCAACGATTCCACCGGAATCACGGATCTGGTGCTCGATCCCAACGATCCGAATACGCTCTACGCGGCGTTCTGGCAGGCCGGGCGGAAGCCGTGGCTGCTCGTCAGCGGCGGTGAGGGGAGCGGGATCTTCAAGAGCACCGACGCAGGCGAGCACTGGACCGAGATCACGCGCAATTCCGGCCTCCCCAAGGGGATCATCGGCAACATCGGGATCACGGTCTCGAAGGCGAACTCGAACGTCCTCTACGCGAACATCGAAGCTGATTCCGGCGGCGTGTTCCGCTCGGATGACGGCGGAAAGACGTGGACTCGCACGAACGAGGATCGGAGTCTGCGCCAGCGCGCCTGGTACTACACGCGCATCTTCGCCGACCCCGAGGACGTGAACACGGTGTACGTGCTGAACGTCGGGTTCTGGCGCTCCACCGACGGCGGGAAGAAGTTCGAGTCCATCCGCGTGCCGCACGGCGACAACCACGATCTCTGGATCGCATCCAACGATGCGAAGCGGATGGTCGAGGGGAACGATGGCGGCGCGAACGTTTCGTTCGATGCCGGACGTTCCTGGAGCGCGCAGGACTACGCCACTGCGCAGTTCTACCATGTCACCACCACCACCGACTTCCCGTACAGGGTGTGCGGTGCGCAGCAGGACAATTCCACCGTCTGCGGGCCGAGCGCCGCGCCGGGCGGGATCTCGATCGCCGACTGGCACGACGCGGGCGGCGGCGAGTCGGGCTACATCCAGGTCCGTCCGGACAGCACGAACATCATCTATGCCGGCAGCTACGCCTATCTCTCGCGGCTGAACACCGAGAACGGCCAGCAGCGCGACATCATCCCCTGGCCCGACAATCCGATGGGCCATGCGGCGAAGGATCTGCGCTATCGCTTCCAGTGGACTTTCCCGATCCTCATCTCGCCGCACGATCCGAACACCCTCTACATCGGCTCGAACGGAGTTTTCCGCACGCGCGACGAGGGACAGAGCTGGGACGTGATCAGTCCCGATCTCACACGGCACGATCCGGCCACGCTCGGTTCGTCCGGCGGTCCGCTCACGAAGGACAACACCTCGGTGGAGTACTACGCCACCGTCTTCGCGATCGCGGAGTCCCCGCTGCCGGATGGAGCGGGCACGATCTGGGCGGGCTCGGATGACGGCCTGATACACGTCACGCGCGACGGCGGCGCCCATTGGGAGAACGTCACGCCGAAGGATCTGCCGCCGTGGACGCGGATCTCGATAATCGAGGCGTCGCATTTCGACCTGGGCACGGCGTACGTCGCCGCCAACCGCTACCAGCTCGACGACAACGAACCGTACCTGTACAGGACGACCGACTTCGGAAAGTCGTGGACGCGGATCGACGCGGGGATCGCACGTGATCAGTTCACGCGCGTCATCCGCGAGGATCCGGCGCGCCGCGGTCTACTCTATGTGGGAACCGAGCGCGGAGTGTGGGTGAGCTTCGATGACGGCGCCGACTGGCAGCCGCTGCAGCGCAACCTCCCGCCGGTTCCTGTGCACGATCTTTCGGTGACGCAGGGTGATCTCGTGGCCGCAACGCACGGCAGGTCGTTCTGGATACTCGACGATCTCTCGGCGCTGCGACAGCTATCGCGCGACGTGGCTTCATCCGGGACGCATCTGTACCAGCCGCGCGACGTACATCGCGTGGAGTGGGGCGGCGGCTTCGGCGGCGGGTCGGGTCCGGTGGGCGCGAACCCGCCGAGCGGTGCCGTGGTGTACTACACGCTCGCGAAAGCGAACGAGAAAGTGCAGCTCGAGTTCCTCGATGGGAGCGGCAAGGTGATCAGGTCCTTTTCGAGTGAGCTGGACAGCGCCGGTCGCGCTGACAGCGTGCGCGCGGCAGGCGAGAGTCGTCGCGGCGGCCGCGCGCGCGTTCCGAACGGCAAGGGACTGGAACGCTTCGTGTGGGATCTGCGCTACCCGGACGCAACGGGTTTCGAGAATCTCATCATGTGGGCTGGAAGCACGCGCGGCCCTACTGCCGTACCGGGGAAGTATTCGGTGCGCCTCACCGTGAACGGACAGTCGCAGACCCAGAGCTTCGAGCTGCTGGCGGACCCGCGCATCTCGGCTTCGCAGCACGATCTCGAGGAGCAGTTCGCGCTGTTGATGAAGATCCGCGACACGCTCAGCGCGGCGAACGGTGCGGTCGTCACGATCCGTGACGTGAAACGCCAGATCGATGAGCGGCGGGCGAAAACGCCGAAGTCGTTCGCGTCAGCCGCCGCTCCGATGCTGGCGCGCCTGAGCGCGATCGAGGACTCGATCTATCAGACGAAGAACCGCAGCGGCCAGGACCCGCTGAATTATCCGATTCGCCTGAACAACAAGATCGCCGCGCTCGGCGGCGTCGTAGCAAGCGCGGACTTCAGACCTACCGATCAGAGCTACGCGGTGTTCGATACCCTCACCGCGAAGTTGAACGTGCAGCTCATGGCGCTGCAGCGAGTGCTAGCCTCCGATCTGCCGAAGCTGAACGCCATCCTGAAGAAGGCGGGTCAGCCGGCGCTGGCTGTCATACGACCGACGCGGCCGGGTCTCTAGCGAGAAGGGCTCGCGAGCGTCGCTCGCGAGCCCTTCTCGCTGGATGACCTGATGCGCCTACACTTCCGTGCTTCACTGGCGCCGCGCGACGATACCGAGTGCGAGGGCGCGCGAGTTGAGGCCGGGGTTCACTTCGCCGGTGCCGCCGTTCGACGTATGGTGCCAACTGTAACCCACCGCGAGCGCGAGCCGGTCCGGCAGATTTATCTGCAGTGCCGCGCCCAGCTCCGCGGTGAAATTGAACTGCGTGGCCTCCGGGTCGGGTATGCGGCGAGTGAACCAGAGCGCACCACCGTTCGCGTAGGTGACGAGTTGCACGGGGCTGGAGCGGAACAGGCGCATCCGGAAGCCGACCGGAGTGAGCCCGAATCCATACGTGGTGGCGAAGAGCGGTACGCTGCTGACGGAGAGCGAGCTGAAAGCTTCGCACTCGGTTCCGTACGCGCACGATGCGTTCACCTTCGGCGCGTACGCGTGTGGATTGCGCGTGCTGATCGCCAGCGGCACCACGCCGGGCGCGTACTCCACGGAGAGAAAACCGTTCGACGTCAGCGTCCAGGCAGCGTGCAGGTCGAGGATGTACATGTCGCGATACTGCGTGGTGCTGGTCCGCGATGGGATGGAGGAATGCCGCGAAGTGAGCAGACGGAATTCCAGGAAGTCGGGGTGCCAGAGCCCGCCGCCATCGACGTCGGGCTCCCCGGCGCGAAGGTCGATCTGGGTCGTATCGGCTGCGGCCGATCTCGAGCGAACCACGTGCTCGCCGACTGCAGCGCTCGACGTGTCTCGCCGAAGGGAAGCGACAGTGGCGGGAGTAATCTGCGCCTGGACTGCGGACCCTCCGCAGAAGAGGAAAAACGCGGCGAGTGCGGGGGTAGTATCGTGAACGTGCATTCGATCGCGACGGCCTGGGTGCGAAGGTCCGTACTGCTCCGTGGAGACATCCGGGCCGTCACCCGATTGCAAAGTTGACGCCGTCGCGGTCGATATGCCTGTTGTGAGGGGAAAGCGTGGATGAGGCGGTAACGAATCGTTACGCTCTGCCGACTCCACGCTACATCCTGCTGTGTCCAGTTGACGCAGACCGGCGCCCTCGCGCCGTCGTGCAGATGTGCAAGTCTCCCGAAAACAAAAGAGGAATCGGGAGTCTCGAGTCGAATCGGCGTCTCACGAGATGGGGTCGGACCCTCTCTGGGCGCACGCGACCAGAGAGGGTCCGACCCCATCTCGTGCGTGTCACTCGGCGGACTTCATGGCGCCGGACACGGGTTCGGGTCGTTCCAGTTCCGCAGCGGCTGATCGCTCGGCGCCGGGATGTTGGGGTTCGCGTTGCGCTCGGCGGAGAGCGGATACAGAAGCCGGCCGGGGACGGCCGACGCGTTGCCCGCCGGGTCGAGCGCGGGGATGCACGTTCTCTTGTAGTCGTTCCACGGTTCGATCTGCTGGAAGAGCGCTATGTACTTCTCCGTCATCACATCCTGCAATGTGACGCTCCCTGCAGTCGGCACTCCCTGTGACGTACGTTCGGCATTGTACGCCGCGAGCGCGATCGCAGGTTCGCCTTCGTGCAACGCAGCTTCCGCGAGGATGAGCTGGTTCTCGGCGTACGTGACGATCGGCTGCCGGAAGTTCGGCGCGAGACGGGTGGTGCTGATCTCCGACGCACTCACCGCACCGCCGCCTGGCGGAGCGCCCGTGATCACACCGTCTGAATTCGGCGCGAAGTAGCGTTGCAGGCGGGGATCGTCGTCGTTCTTCAGCAGGTTCACCAGATACTGCCCCGCTCCGGTGTAGCCGGAGCGCTGGATCACCATGAACTGGTACCAGAGATTCCACTCGTTCGGATCGTTGCTCTGGTACGACTTCAGGTCGTTCGCCGGCGACGATATCCCCGAGTCGGCCTGTGCCAGCGCGAGCGCGTAGGCGCCGGGATCGACTTCGGCGGTGTGCATGTAGTAGCGCGCCTTCAGAGTGTGCGCGAGCTCCGCCCATTGCGCGGCGTCGTCGGTGTCATCATCCAGACCGTACCAGAGGTCGACCTCGCGCGGACCGGTGCAGGTGGATGCCGTGCACTTCAGGAACGCGATGGCGGTATCGAGTTTCGCCTGCACCATCGCGTACACCTGCTGCTGCGGGTCGAGCTCCGGGGTGTTGATGCTGTCGGATACCGCCTGCGAATACGGGATGTCGCCCCACGCATCCGCGGCGGTTCCCATCGTCAACGCCTCGATGACGTAGCCCACGCCCGCGTACACCGAATCGCCGGCTTCGAGAGACTGCGATTCGATGGTGCGGATGTCGATCAGTCCGCCGCCCGTGTACACGAGGCTCCAGTCGGCCGAGTAGGCGTCCTCGTCGAACTGGTAGTTGTCGAGCAGCGAATACTGGCGCTGCGTTCCCGCCATGGACTGCACCCAGAGACTCAGCGTACGCGCGAGGTCGCCGGTCTGCAGAGTGGTCTGCGCGGTTTCCACTCCGACGAGGAGCTGATCGCGTCCCGCGGTGGTGGGGTTGTTCGGGTCCGACTTCGCTTTCGGTGCGGTGAGCCAGTCGCTGCACCCGGCCAGGAGCATCGCCGGAAGCAGGGCGCTCAACGCCAACTTCGTATATCTGTTTGACATTGTATCGCTCTCGGCTCGGGTTAGCGGTTCAGGCCCAGCGAGATCACGAACGAGCGTGTCTGCGGGTTGTTGAAGTAGTCGATTCCCTGAATCAGAACGCCCGCGCCTCCGAGGTTGCTTTCCGGGTCGATGCCGGTGTAGTCGGTCCACGTATGCAGATTGCGGCCGGATACTCTGAGATCGATGCTGGACAGGCCGAGGTTCTGCGTGACCCATGGTTCGTCGAACGAGTAGGCGAGCGATACCTCGCGGAGCTTCACGAAGCTCGCGTCCTCGATGAACTGCGACGCCACGGTACCGAAACCGCCACCGTTGCCGGCGTACCAGTTCTCATCGATGACCACCGGGTTGCCCGCGCCAGGTCCGCCCACCGGGCCGGCCATGATGTCCTTCCCGAAAGTGCGTTCGACGCCGCGGTCGAGTGTGAAGGCGCTCGTGCCGAACGCCGTCAGTGCGCCGCGCGTCCCGTTCCAGATGTCGCCGCCGTGACGGACGTCGAGCAGTCCGGAGAGCTGCCACTTGTGCCAGGTGAGCGCCGTGCGAACGCTGCCGGTCCACTTGGGGTTTCCGTCGGCGATCACGCGATTCGTGGGATCGGGGACGGGGAAGCCGGTGGAATCGATGTACAGCGCACCGTGCGCGGCGTTGCCGCACGCCTGGTCGATGTTCACGCCATCGATGGTGAGGCCGCGGCCGCAGCGCGCGAAGTCCGCGCCGCGGATGACGCCGAGTCCCGAACCCTGCCAGGCGGTGGCGATGGCGCCGGTGAAGTATCCGCCGGTCGGCAGATCCACGAACTGCTGGCCGCTCAGGTCGAGCACCTGGTTCTGGTTTCGCGCCCACTGCAAACCGATCTCCCATGTGAGATCGGGGGTCATGATGGGTCGGACGTTGAGCGCCACTTCCACGCCGCGATTGCGGATCGTTCCCGCATTCTGCTCCTGCTGGCCGAATCCGGTGGAGTTGGCCAGCGGCGCGAGGAAGATCGCGCCCACCGTACGATCATTGTAGAACGTCAACGAGCCATCGGCGCGCGCGCCGAAGAGACCGAAATCGGCACCTGCCTCGATTTCCTTCGTGCGCTCCGGCCCGAGGTCAGGCTGTCCCTTGGTGAAGCCGGCGAGCAGTCCGCCGTTGCCGTTCTGGTTGGCGAAGAGCTCGGAGCCCCAGCCCGCGTCGGCGATGAACTGTCCGACGAGGTAGACCTGGTCGGTGGAGTACACCGGCGGCTCGGTACCAGTCTCGCCGTATGCCGCGCGGAGCTTGAGGAAGGAGAGGATGCCGGGGTTCGCCTCGCTGGTGTTGTCGAGCACCGTGAACGCCGCGCTTCCCTTCGGGAACCAGTGTCTGCGCGAGCTCGAGCCGAACGATGAGAAGCCGTCGTTGCGGATCGCCGCCGTGAGGTGCAGCCGATCGAAGATGTCGGCCGTGGCCTGTGCGAAGTACGATTCGCCGTGTACCTGGCTCTGGAAGTCGTCGGGCGTCCAGTTGATGGTGTTCAGCAGGTTGAAGGGCTGCGGCGCTACGAGCGTGACGCCCTGAACGCGTACCTGCTGGAAGTTGCGTGCGTTGATGTTCTGCCCGACTGTCAGCGAACCGGCGAAGTTCGGGTTGAACGTGTGCGTCGCCGTGGCGGTCAGGTTCTGATCGAGCTGATAGTTCATGAAGTCGGCCCGGAACACCTGCCCGGTCGGCTGTCCCGAGCTGGTGAGCGGGAATCCCTCCAGGCGTTGATCGGTGTAGTAGTCGGCGCCGAAGACTTCCCTGATGTTCAGCCAGTCGAACGGATCATACGAGAGGTTCAGGTTCCCGTACGTGCGTGAGAGGTTGCTCTGGTTGAGGTCCTCGTTCAGCACGAAGAACGGGTTGTCGTATCCGCGGCTCATTGTCGTGGATGCGAGCGAGGGGAACGGGAATCTGTACGAACGCTGCATGTTCGACGTGGGGTCGAGATACTCCGCGTTGTTGAACTCGGGCGGAGTGCGCAGCGAGCCGAGTAGCAGCCCGTCCACGTTGGATCCCATCTGCGTGTAGTGGCCGCGGGTGTCGACGTACGAGATGTCGAGGCCGGCCTTCAGGTTGTCGAAGATCTGGTGCGATGCATTCAGGCGTACCGTGGTCTTGTCGTACCAGTTGTTCGGCCCGACCATGGTGCCGTCGGTGTTCGTCCGGCCGCCCGAGAGATAGAAGAGCGTGCGGTCGTTGCCGCCGGAGATCGAGATGTTGTTGTCCCAGGTGTGCCCCGTGTCGAAGAGGTCGCTCCAGTGGTCGTACGTCGGCGTGCCCGCCGGGAGCTCCGGGCCGAAGCTCGCGGTGACTCCGGCATAGCAGTCGAGTCCCGCCGATGGGTTCAGGCTGTTGCACGTGGGGCTCTGTGGAACGCCGTCCTCATCGAGGCTGCCGAGTCCGTACTTGCTCTGCAGCGGAACGCCGTTCGTGACCTGGTCGAACGAATAGCTCGAGCGCAGCGAGTAGCGCGTCGGGCCGGAGTGCCCCTTCTTCGTGGTGATGAGCACCACACCCTGGCCAGCGCGCGCGCCGTAGATGGCGGCTGCTGCCGCACCCTTCAGGATGTCGATCGAGGCTATGTCGTCGGGATTGATGTCGGCGGCACGGTTGGTCGACACGGTGCCCTGGGTGGTGCTTCCCTCGGTGTTGAGGGTGGAATTGTCGATCGGCACGCCATCCACGACGAAGAGCGGCTGTCCCGTGCCGCTGATGGTCTTCGGGCCGCGTATGCGGATGTACGACGAGGCGCCGGGATCGCCAGCCTGCGAAGTGACCTCGACGTTCGGCGCCTTCGCCGCGATCGCGTTCACGACGTTGGATTCGTTCGACCGCGTGATGGCCGCCGAGTCGACGGTGTTGATCACGTTGCCGAGTTTCTCGCGGGTGGTGCTGAGTCCCTGTCCCGTCACCACGACCTCACCCAGACGCAGCGGGTTCGCCACGAGCGAGAAGTCGTGCGTGTGCGTGCCGCCCGTGAGAGCGAGCGTGTCGGACGCCTGGCGGTATCCGATGAGGCGGACGGACAGCGTTACCTGCTGGCCGTTGGCGCGCGCGGCCGGTACGACGAGGCGATAGGCACCATCCTGTCCCGTCAGGGTGCCTTCGCGGGTCTGCTCGATGAACACGCTCGCGCTGGGGAGTGGAGTGCCCTCCTCAGTCGTGACGTGTCCGGTAATCACCGCCTCCTGCTGGGCGCGTGCGCCCGGCGCGAGAAGCGCCAGCGCGCCGAGCAAGGCGCTCAGTTCCAACAACCGACGTCGCATGATTCCTCCGAGTTGCTGCGGTCGTCGTGGATCGAATTGCGGAGGACGTGCGTGCGGCGGTGGAGAGTGTACTGCCCTGCAGTTCGCTGCCGGAGCTCTGCGTTCGAGGGCAGCGAAGCAAGTGTCGACCATGGATGCAGAACGTCCTGCCGGCGCACGGAGCCGCGGCGCGCGGTGCGAACCGCGCCGAGCTCGAGCTGATCACCGGCAGGACGTCACGCAGCATTACCCCTCCCATCCCCGTACGACGACCTTCGCATTGCGGACCCCGCACCAACGATCCGCCCCGATGCGTGAGCATCTCGGCGGATGTCCGGCCGCGGGTTCAGCGTTGGCCCCCAACTATTCCGGCCGGTCCCGGAACCAGCAACGGATCGGGGACGAGTGGGACGGAGGGAGGGATGAGAGGGACGGAAAGAGCAGGAGAGAAGGAAACAGGGGACAGGACACGGGAAACAGGAACTGCATGCCGTTCCACGTCATTCCCGCGAGCGCGGGAATGACAGGGACTGGTGTGCAGTTCCTGTTTCCCGTGTCCTGTCTCCTGTCTCCTTCTACAAAATCCTCTCCCTCAACCGCCCCGCATATGCCCGGCTCGCGGTGA
>JBIQLU010000047.1:20383-23943 GCA_044463985.1 Gemmatimonas aurantiaca
TCCTTCTACAAAATCCTCTCCCTCAACCGCCCCGCATATGCCCGGCTCGCGGTGAGCTTGGTGCCGTCGGCGAGGATCACTACGTATTCGCCGTGGAACCAGGGCTGCATCTCGCGGACGCGGTCGAGATTCACGATCGCGGATCGGTGGATGCGCACGAAGACGTCGGGCGGGAGTCGCTCCTCCATCCGCTTCATGCTCTCGCGCAACTGGTACGACGCGCCGCGCGCGTGCAGGCGGACGTAGTTGGCTGACGCTTCGACCCAGTCGATGTCGGTCGGGCGGACGAAGTACATGCGTCCGTCGGATTTCACCATCAGTCGCCCACGTGAATGGGAGGGTGTAGTCGTTGGCGGCGGAGCGTGTACTGCGGCATCCCCGTTCTCGCGCGCCATGATCTCGTCCAGCAGGCCGAGCAGCCTGCGGTCGACTTCGGCCGCGTTCGGGCGCTCGAGCTGTTCGCGCGCTCGATGGAATGCATCGAGGAAGCGCGCGCGAGAGTACGGCTTCAGCAGATAGTCGAGTGCATGCACTTCGAAGGCGCGAAGCGCGTAGTCGTCGTACGCTGTGACGAAGATGACGGCGGGAAGTGCGGAGCGCTGCAGTTGCGCGAGCATCTGGAAGCCGTCCATCCCGGGCATCTGCACATCCAGGAAGAGGAGATCGGGGGGTGCGCTCTCGATCGACTCCAGTGCCGCGCGCGCGTCAGCACATTCGTCCGTAAGTTCGACTCCTTCCTCCGCGGCCAGCAGCTTTCGGAGCCGCGAGCGGGCCAGCGGTTCGTCATCCACGATCAGGGTTCGGATGGTCACCTGCTCTTCCTCAGGCCGCGGGCAGCGCGATGACTGCCGTGGTGTGGAACGGGATTCTGATTGCGAGCCGTACCCCGCCTTCGTCCCGGTTGCCGATTTCGATATCGTGGTTCGCGCCGTACAACCGGCGCAGCCGCGAGCGCGTGTTGCCGAGTCCGACCCCGACGCCGCGGCGTTCATCCCAGTCGTGGGGAAGGCCGATGCCGTCGTCGAGTATGTCGATGAGCAGCGATCCTCCGGCGCGCGTCGCGCGCAACTGAACTCTCCCGCCGCCTCCGCTCCGCGCCGCTATGCCGTGGAGCACCGCGTTCTCGACCAGCGGTTGCAGTATCATGTTGGGCACGAGTGCGTCGAACGTGTCCGGCGCGATGTCGATGCACTCCGCGAGATCGCCACCGAAGCGCAGCTTCATGATCTCGAGGTAGCAGCGCGCGAGCTCCACCTCCTGGCGGAGCGGTACTTCCTCGGAGCCGTCACCATGAAGCGCCGCGCGCAGGAGGTCGCCGAGCGCGGCGAGCATGGCGTCGGCTGCCTCGATGTCCTCGTGCATGAGCGACGATATCGAGTTCAGCGTGTTGAACAGGAAGTGCGGCCGAAGCTGCATCCTGAGGAGCTGGAGTCTGGTCTGCGCGAGCTGCGCACCGAGATGGATCGCGCGGAGCTCGCGGTTGCGGTAGCGGCGGTGGTAGTCGAGCGCGTGGTGCACGGCGATTATCGCCGAGGCGATCACCAGCCCCGACACGAAGAACGTTCCCACGTGTTCCGTCACGGCGAGCGGGATCGGCACGCGACCGGTCACCAGTGCGAAGTCGACAACGGCGGAGAGTGTCGAATGGAGGAGCGCAAAGAGCGCGGCGGCGAGCGCGAGCATGCCCGCATTCAGCACGCGCGTACCACGCCGCTGCTCGCCGCCGAGCTGCCAGCGCCTGGCCGCCGCGAAGATGAAGGGAGTGAGCGCGACCCAGATGTACCAGCGCGCCAGGTAGATCGGGATGAGTCGCGCCATCCCGATGTCGCGGCCGACTGCGTGGCCGTAGAGGTGCACCTGCGCCGCGGCAACGAGACCGAAGAGCGTACCCAGCCCTACGGCCACCGCACAGTCCGTCAGCAGCCGTCCGTCTCGAAAGCGCACCCTCGACTTTGACTTCCTTCCTCCGAACCAGCGCATTGTCCTGACGCAGCTCCTACCGATCTTCGATCGGACACCGCTGCATCTACCGGGCCGGTGTGGACGACAAACGGCGGGGACCGCTCACCCTATCGGGATGAAGTCGGAGAGATGCTCCTGGATGATCACCCACTTGCCGCCGCGGCGCTGGAAGACCGCCGTCCACGCCCCGCCGACCGTGTGTGGATTCCCCTGCGGTGTCGTGTGCGGTATGCGGTACGTGGCCGTGAGTACCGCTGCGTCGGGCGCCAGGACGTCGATGTACATCGGACCCCACTCCCACCGCGGCTGGCGCATGTTCTGACCGATGTTCTGCCAGAACGCTGCTATGTCGAGCGACAGCGTGTCGCGTGTGGTGGTCACACGGCCGGAGCTCGCGGAGATCACCCGGCCGGTGTCGGGGTAGAGACTCATCAGGCTGGCGACCACATCGCCGGCCGAGAGGTTCGCTGCAGTGGTGATGCGCGCGCGGATCGTGTCCGCTATCGCTTCGCGCTCTGCCGCGCTGAGCGTCGAAGCCGTGGATGATGTGGCGGGACGGCAGGCGGCGAACGCGACGATCGCGACCGCCGCGCACGCCAGACGAACCCTTGCTGCAGCGAACTCGAGCCGTGGCATTTCTTCTTCCGGGATGAGGGTGACACCGCCGGTGGACGATGCGCGTCACCGCGAGTGGACGCAATCCGGGCGAAGGCGCTGCTTCGCGCCCCCTGGACGCGATCTCGCGCTGGCGCGTAAAGTGCCTTGCGGCATGTATGCCGCCGCGTTCAGGAGCTGCGCCTGTGCGTGTGCCCACATCGCACGGGGAAGCACTCGCATTCGCGACGGCAATCCGATAGGGTGAAGGTCGGTGGGAATGGCAGCTCGCGTTGCGCTCTACCACGGAGGGATTCCATGAGCGCTTTCAGAATGGCGGCGTCGGTTGCGCTGGCGGTTTTCGCGGTGGCGTGCAGCCGCTCCGAACAGTCGCACGATCGGGCACTGGACCCGGCGCTGATGAGCGACCTCGAAAGTGCGTCGGCACCCACGGCGGCGCTGGCGTCGAGGAGCTTCGACCGCACACAGGTGGTCTCGGCGATCGAGCTCGGCGAGCCCGTCGGCGCATCGACGCACGACCATAGCGCGGCGCCCGCCAAACGTGCCGCGCCGCGGGTGGCCGCTGCCGCGCCGAAGGTGAAGGCGGTGGAGCTCGAGCCCCGGATCGAGGCCGCGCCCCAGCCGGTGGTAGTGGCGGCGAGCGCGCCGGCCGCCGAGCCTGCGGCCGAGCCGGCAGCGGCACCAGCGCCGGTGGCAACTCCAACGGCCGGTCCGCGCCCCACGCCCAATCCCGTCAACTTCCCCGAGCCCACCGGCCGGATGCCGATGCCGGGACGCAGCGGTGGCGGAATCGGCACGATCGGCGGCGTGATAATTCGCGGCGGCTCCATCGGCGACGACGACCACTGCGAACGCCATCCGCGCGGCGGAACCCGCGTGATCTTCGACAGCCCGGTGGCGGTAGTGAGGCCGACCTTCCCGCGCGGCGCCTGGTGACGCGACGGAGTAGGGATCGGGTTCATGAAGAAGAGGGTTCGACTGCG
>JBIQLU010000048.1:0-8783 GCA_044463985.1 Gemmatimonas aurantiaca
TGGTCGCGCAGGGACTCGAACCCCGGACCTCTGGTATGTGAGACCAGCGCTCTAACCAGCTGAGCTACGCGACCGTTCGCCCTGAAAGCCGGGCGAAAGAGACTTCAATTTTAACTCTGCAATGGACTGCGTGGTAGTGGGCCCTGCAGGACTCGAACCTGCGACCGTCGGATTATGAGTCCGCTGCTCTAACCGACTGAGCTAAGGGCCCCAAGGACGCCTGAAGCTAACCGATGCCGATCCCGCATGCCAGATTGCCGATGCGAGGAATGCGTCGGAACCGGAACCGCAACGTCCATCAATGGCAGCCAACCACTCCTTTCCTCTCAACTACCACGCGCGGCGCGCGCTGAAACTCGCTCGCGCCGAGGCGGCGCGCCTGGGCGACCGGTCGGTCGAGCCGCGCCATATCGTGCTCGGCATCGTGCGTGAGGGAGAGAGCGCGGCGCTCCCGTATCTGAGGCGCTCCTTCGCGGACCTCTCGGTGCTTTGCAGGAAGATGGAGCAGGCAGGTGCCGGGAGCCGCGAAGCGATAGAGTCCGACCCGGCCACGCTCCCGTTATCCGCATCGGGTCGACGACTGCTTGCGCGGGCGATCGCGGAAGCGAAGCGGCTGGACCAGGACGCGGTGGGTGGCGTGCATCTTCTCATCGGCGCACTTCCGCCGCGCAAGCACGCCGTGGGGCGGCTGCTCGAGCAGTTCCGCCGAACCTCGAGCTCCAACGCCGCCGCGCTGGCGCTCACGTCAGGCGGCCTTCGCTTCGAATGGCTGCGTGCGGATCTCGCGCGCATAACCGCGGAGCTCCCACTCGACGACTGGTAACGAACTTATCGCCGCCGCCCGGCGCGGCGCGGGACAACATGCGCGAGACGGGGCCTCCCATCGCGCGCGTCAGCGGCGCGTCGTTCGCTCCTGATATTCGTCGAACGCCTCGAGCACTTCCTCCGGGCTGACCGTGGCAGCACCGAGCTTGCCCACTTCCACTCCGGCCGCGAAGTTCGCCACTTCCGCCGCCTCGCGGGCCTCCGCGCCTGCCGCCAGCATCGCCGCGAGATACGCGGTGACGGTGTCACCAGCGCCCACCACGTCGTACACTTCGCGCGCCGTGGTGGGAACGCGGTGTATCGCCCCGTCGGTTCCTATGAGCGCCATCCCCCGCTCGCCGAGGGTGAGGAGCAGGTTCTCGACCTGGAGCCGCTCCAGCGTATCCGGCAGCGTGCGCGGATGATCGACGTCGACCGATGCGCCGAGTGCCAGTTCCAGCTCGCGGCGGTTCGGCTTGAACACGGTGGCGCCGGCGTACCGGAAGAAGTTTCTGTACTTGGGGTCCACCACGATGGGAATGCGACGTGCGCGCGCGGCGGAAACCGCGCAGTCTATGACGTCCGCCACGAGCACGCCCTTGTCGTAATCCTCGAGCACCAGCGCATCGGCGTTCGCCACCGCGCTCCGTACCGCATCGAGGAGACGATCCGCGTCATCGCCGCTCACGTCGTGGTCCTCTTCCTCGTCGAATCGGACGACCTGCTGCACGCGCGCGAGAATGCGAGTCTTGGTGGTCGTGGGTCGCTCCACCTCGACGAGTGCTCCTTCAGGACTGCCGATGTCCGCGAGCATGCCGCGCAGGGTCGCGCCGCTCGCATCGCGGCCGACGGTTGCGACCAGCTCGCAGCGCGCGCCGAGCGCGGCGACGTTCTGCGCTACGTTGGCAGCGCCGCCGAGCGCGAATCGACGTCCGCGCACGCGCACCACGGGCACCGGAGCCTCCGGGGAGATCCGGTCCACATCTCCCTGGAGATAGACGTCGAGCATGGCGTCGCCGACGATGGCCACGCGCCGGCCGGCGGCCGCGCGGAGAAGCTCCTCGAGGCGATGGCGACCCACGGTGGGCCGCCCGGATTGCGGTGGCGAGTCGGGCATGACGGGAGGTAAGCTATCGAACGACGCCGATGGCAGGAAGCAGCGTATAATTAGCGACGCCGGAAGCGGCTCGTCGAGCGGCGCAGTTCCGTACTCCCCGCTGACGCTCTCGCGTACCGGGCACGCCAATTGCCCGAGTTGGCGCTGGCCCACGAGTGGGAAACCATCATCGTCGCGCGCAGCGCGCCGAGGGAACCTACACCAGTCTCCGTTTGCTCCACCCCTTCCAGCGAATCGATCAGTGGGCCAGGCGGACCGTCCACGCGGTGCAGCTCTACTTCGCACTGGCGTGGAAGGCCACGCGCTTCATCTTCGCTCGACCGTTCTACGCCGGCGACATCGTCCAGCAGATGGACTCGATAGGCGTGAAGTCGCTCGGGATAGTGCTGCTCACGGGCTTCTTCACGGGTATGGTTCTGGCACTCCAGTTCTCCGTGCAGATGGCGCAGTTCGGCGCGACGATGTACCTCGGACGCCTGGTGACCGCGTCGATGATTCGCGAGCTCGGGCCGGTGCTCGCTGGGCTCATGGTCGCGGGTCGCGTGGGATCGGGAATCGCCGCGGAGATCGGTTCGATGCGCGTGACGGAGCAGATCGACGCTCTGAACACGCTCGGCACGGACCCCATCAAGAAGCTGGTGACGCCGCGCCTCATCGCGGCGCTGGTGATGATGCCGGTGCTCACGATCCTCGCGGACCTCGTCGGGATCTTCGGCGGGAACGTCATCGCGTCGCTGTACGTGGGGATACCGTCGACGCTCTACTGGCGCACGGTGTGGGAGCAGATAGCGGCGGGTGGCTTCCTCCTCCACTACGTGCCCACCGACTTCGTTCAGGGACTGTTCAAACCGCTCGTGTTCGGAGGGCTGATATCGATCACCGGGTGCTTCTTCGGCCTGGAGACGTCGGGGGGAACGGAGGGAGTCGGGAGAGCGACCACACGCACCGTCGTCACGGCCAGCGTGCTGATACTCACGACCGACTATTTCATGACGCAGCTCCTTCTGTACATCCTGCCGTGAGCCACGACTCGGTCATCGAGCTCTCGCACGTGTATCTGGCGTTCGACAGGCCGCTTCTGGAGGACATCTCGATCGCGGTCGCTCGCGGCGAGACGCTGGTGATAGCGGGGGAGTCGGGAACGGGGAAGTCGACCATACTCAAGCTCATGCTTCGCCTCCTGGTACCCGACAAGGGCGACGTGTTCGTGGACGGTGAGCGCATCAACGACCTCAGCTTCGAGGATGCGCTTCTCGTGCGACAGAAGATGGGGATGGTTTTTCAGGGGGCCGCGCTCTTCGATTCGATGTCGGTCTTCGAGAACGTGGCGTATCCGCTGCGCGAGCATACCGATCTGGATGATGACGAGATCGAGGCGCGCGTGCGGCAGAAGCTGGAGTACGTCGATCTCGATCCGGATGTGGTCATGGAGCAGCTCCCGGCGGAGCTGTCGGGTGGGATGCGAAAGCGCGTGGGGGTCGCGCGCGGAATCGCGAACGATCCCGCGATACTGCTCTACGACGAACCCACGTCCGGGCTCGACCCGCTCACCACAGGCACCGTCTCGCGCCTGATACGCAAGCTCCAGCGCGACATGGGAGTCACCAGCGTCGTGGTGACGCACGACATGCGCTCTGCTTTCAGGATCGCGACCCGCATCGCGCTCCTGGCGAAGCAGCGCATCGCGTTTCTCGGGACGCCCGACGAGATGGCTGCAAGCGAGGACGAGTACGTCCATGACTTCCTCGGTGACATCTGACGTGCGTGCCGTCGCCGCGACGGCACGCCATGGAGCAGGATCATGAAGCGGTCGAAGGCCATAACGTGGGATCAACTCCAGGTCGGAGCGCTCATCCTCGTGGCGCTCGCGATCATCGTGATCGCGGTGGTGAAGCTCGGCGACGCCGCGAATCTCTTCACGAAGCATTACGAGCTCATCACGCTGCTGCCGAACGCGAACGGCCTGCGCGAGGGCGGCTCCGTCACGGTGGCTGGGCAGTTGGCGGGTGTGGTGAAGCAGATCGAGTTTCTCCCACCCGATGGCGATACGACCAGAAACCTCCTGGTGACGATGGAGATGAATCAGGAGCTGCGCGATCAGGTGCGCGGCGACTCCAGGGTGCGGCTCAAGAGCCTCGGGCTCCTGGGAGACAAGGTTCTCGACATATCGCCGGGAACGCCGCGGTTCGACGTACTCCAGGCGGGTGACACGGTACCCAACGTTCCTACCGTGGACTACGAACAGGTGATCGAGAAGGCATCGGCGGCGGTGGGTGATCTGGTGCTCCTCACGCACGATCTGCAGGCGATCACGAGCGGGATGGCGAAGGGCGAGGGGACGATGGGCCAGTTGCTCACCAACCGGTCGCTGTACGACCAGCTCACGACGAGCCTCACGGCCATGAACGAGCTCCTCGCGCGGATGCAGAAGCCGAACGGCACGCTCGGACGTCTCATGGACGACCCCTCGCTGTACGACAACGTGGCCAGCGTCACGCTGCGCCTGGACAGTGTGCTCGCGATGATGCAGAGCACCAACGGCACGTTCGGCCGGATGCTGCGAGACGATTCGCTCTATGAGAAGATGCTCGGCGCGGCCACCGCCGCCGACTCGGTGCTCGGACTGGCCACGCATGGCGACGGCTTCGCGGCGCGGCTCCTGACGGACCAGGAAATGTACGACAAATTGAACAAGACGATCACCGACCTGAACGCGATCCTCGAGGAGCTGCGGACCAACCCGCGCAAGTATACCAAGGGGATGGTGCGAATCTTCTGAGCGAGGGGACACCGCATCGTTCCCGCCGCGGGAGAGAGTCGATGCCGCGTGGGAAGTCGTACGCGAGTCGGATGGGAAGAGGGAGGGCCGGGTGGAGGGGGAGTACCGGCCGGAATCCATGCCGGTGTAACTTTGTCGGGGCGCGCCGCCCTCGACGGGCGACCATGCCGCAGCGCATGTCGCGCGCTATCTCTTGCAAGGCGGAATGACGTGAGGCAATTCGAGCTGGATGTCGTCGCCACGCGCGGCGGTATCGTCGAGGCAAGGCACCGCGTGCACGCCGCGGTGGTCGACGACACCGGCCGGCTCCTCGGCGCCGCTCGCGATCCGGCGTTGAACACGCTCTGGCGTTCGTGCGCGAAGCCGTTCCAGGCGATGGCGTTCGTGGAGTCGGGCAAGCTCGACGATCTCGGGTGGACGGAGACGGAGCTCGCGCTCGCATGCGCTTCGCACGGAGGCGAGCCCGAACACGTGGAACTCGCGCGAGCGATGCTCGCCTCCTCGGGACTCGAAGAAGGCGATCTCGCGTGCGGGCCGCACGAGCCGCTCACCCGACGCGGCCAACGCGCCCTCCAGCAGACGGGCGGCCCGCCCACGCGGCTGCACAACAACTGCTCGGGGAAGCACGCGGCGATGCTGGCTTTCGCGCATGCGTCAGGCTGGCCCACTCTCGGTTACGAGGCCGCCTGCCATCCGGTGCAGCAGCATGCGCTCGAGCGCGTTTCGTTATGGAGCGACGTGCCGGTGCGCGACGTGGGACAGGCCGTTGATGGCTGCGGAGTCATCGCGTTCGGACTCCCCTTGAAAGCGATGGCGCTGGCATTCGCGCGGCTCGGTTCCGCCGCGCGCCGCGGCGACGAGGCGCCCCGGCGAATCGTGAATGCCATGCTCTCGCATCCCTTTCTGGTGGGCGGCACGGATCGCTTCGACACCGTCCTGATGGAAGAGAGCGGCGGTCGCATCCTCGCGAAGGTGGGCGCCGAAGGCGTTCACACTGTAGCTGTTCCCGAGGCCGGGATCGGGTTCGCCGTCAAGTCGGAAGACGGAGCGCCGCGAGCCCAGTACCCGGCGGTCCTCACGCTCCTCCAGCAGTTGGAGGCACTCCCCTCCGAGCTTCCTCCCCGCCTTACCCATTTTCTTCGCACGCCGATCTTCAACACTCGCGGTGCTCAGGTCGGCGAGATCGGGGTCGAACACTAGTGCACCAACGTTCGGCGTTTCGGTTACGAGCGCAATGCATCGATGCAGGAGCCCGACGTGCAGGATGTTAGAGTGATGGGGCTGGACGAGGGCACGCGGGAGCTCGTCACTCTCAGCATCGTGATCGCCACGGCTCGCGAAGATGCACTGCGCGCAGGAATGCATCACGCTGCGGGGGCCAATCTCAATCCCGTTTGGGTGGAGGAGCTGATACTCCAGAGCTACATCTTCGTGGGCTTCCCACGCGCACTGAATGCAGCCCGCGAATGGCGGCGAGCATCGGGAATCGCGGCGCCCGCCAGCGATCCTGAGGCGCACGATGAAGACCGGGAGCTGTGGCGAAAGCGCGGCGAAGCCACCTGCAAAATCGTCTACGGCGCCACGTACGATCGGCTGCGCTCCAACATCCGGGCACTCCATCCGGCGCTCGATGAGTGGATGATCGTCGAAGGCTACGGCAAGCTGCTCGGCCGCCCGGCGCTCGATCTTCGCCGCCGCGAGCTGTGCATAGTGGCGACTTGCGCCGTGCTCGAGCAGGACCGCCAATTGCACGCGCATCTCATGGGCGCGTTGAATGCAGGGGCGACGCGCGAGGAAGTGTCAGATACGCTCGGCATCGTCGCGCCGCACCTGGATGCCGACGTGGCCGACCGTTTTACTCACCTGTGGAACCGGGTACGAGAGCAGTGACGTCTTTCATAGATCGAGTTCGAATACGTGTGGAGGCAGGGACGGGCGGCTCCGGTGCCACTTCGTTCCGCCGAGAGCACCGCGTGCCGAAGGGCGGCCCCGATGGCGGCGACGGCGGGCGCGGCGGCGACGTGATAGTGCGCGGCGATGCCAACCTGGCCACGCTGCTCGACTACACCTACCGAACGCGATTCGTCGCGGAACGTGGCGAACACGGCATGGGTTCCAACATGACCGGCCGCTCCGGCAAGGACGTGGTCCTCCCGGTTCCGCCCGGTACACTCATACGCGACGTCGACACCGGCGAGATGCTCGGCGATGTCCTGGCGGACGGCGACACCGTCGTCGTCGCCAAGGGAGGGCGCGGGGGGCGCGGCAATGCCTACTTCGCGACCGCCACGCACCGCGCACCGCGCGAGTGGCAGCCCGGCGAGGAAGGGGAGAGCCACAACCTGGAGTTCGAGCTCAAGCTCATCGCCGACGTCGGCCTCGTGGGACAGCCCAACGCAGGGAAGTCGACACTCCTGTCCGTCATCTCCGCCGCCCGTCCGAAAATCGCGGACTATCCCTTCACCACCCTGTCCCCCAACCTCGGCGTCGCACAGCTCAGCGATCACCGCACCTTCGTCGTCGCCGACATCCCTGGAATCATCGAAGGCGCGCACGAAGGACGCGGACTTGGCCACGACTTCCTCAGGCACATCGAGAGAACCCGCCTCCTCGCGCTGCTCATCCCCATAGACGCCGTGGACTGGCAGTTGGAGTACGATGGCCTCCGTACGGAGCTCGCAAACTACTCGAGCGTCCTCGCGGAAAAGCCTCACTGCGTTGTGTTTACGAAGATGGACCTCATGGGCGATCTCGAGCCACCGCCCATCGGCGCACCCGACGCCTTCGCCGTACTCTCCCTCAGTTCCGTGTCGCGGGAAGGGGTGGACCAGCTTCTCGCCACACTCTGGCGTGAACTCCAGCGGATCAACCGCAGCGAGTCTGCGAGGCCGGAGGACGCCGCGCTCCCCTGATCATCGATCGCGGCGCTCGGCGCTCGCGCTTTCGCTCCTTCCGGGAATTGGAGCGGTACGCTTTCGCGAGCTGAGTGCAAAATTCGGGTCCGCTCAGGAAGCTTTCGATGCCGCGTCGGCGGGACGTGGGCGCGCCGACGCACTCGCGGAGGCCGACGGGATACTGGATCGCGCCGCGGCCTGCGGTGCTCGCGTCCTGCAGCCCTTCGACCACGACTACCCTCGGGTACTCGACGAACTGCACGACCCGCCGCCCGTGCTGTTCTGCACAGGGAACGTCGGGCTCCTGGCGCTCCCCTCCGTCGCGATCGTCGGGACGCGACGCGCCACCCCGTACGGAGAACGGGTGACACGCGAGCTCGCCCGCGCGCTTGCCGCGGGCGGCGCCGTCATCGTGAGCGGGCTGGCGCGCGGCGTCGACGCGGTGGCGCACCGCGGCGCACTCGACGCAGGCGGGCTGACGATCGCCGTACTCGGCACCGGCGTCGACGTCGCGTATCCGCGGTCAAACCGCGAGCTCCAGGCCGAGGTCGGGGAGCGCGGCCTCCTCGTTTCGGAAGAGCCGCCGGGGAGCCGCGCGGCGCCAGCTTCCTTCCCGAAACGCAACCGCATCATAGCCGCGCTCGCGCGTGCGACGATCATCGTCGAGGCGCCCGCGAAGAGCGGCGCGCTGATTACGGCCGAGCATGCAGTCGACCTCAATCGAACGGTGGCGGCGGTGCCGGGACCGATCGATTCGCCGCAGAGCGCCGGGAGCAACCTCCTGCTGCGCGACTGCGCCACGGCCATTGCGGGCATCGATGACGCCCTCGCGCTGATGGGAATCGCCCCCGCCTCCACGTCCCGCGTCGGCGCGGAACCGCGGACCGCGGCGGAGCGCGCAATTCTCGAAGCGCTGGTCGCGGGCCCGTGCGATCCCGATACGCTCGCGGCGCGCTCCGGCCTCCCCACTCGCGAATGCCTGACCGCCCTCACCACCCTCGAGTTGCGCGGAGCGGTCGAGTCCGACGCGAGCGGCGAAGTCAGGGCGAGCGGCGTGACGATGGGCCGGGCCCCGTCGCGTTAGCTTTCACGGATGCCCCCCCGCCACATCTACGTGCACGTGCCATTCTGCGCGCGGCGCTGTTCGTACTGCGACTTCTCCATCGCGGTCCGCAGGGTCGTGCCGGTG
>JBIQLU010000048.1:8883-23938 GCA_044463985.1 Gemmatimonas aurantiaca
GTGGCGAGCGGCGGGTGTCAACCGGCTGTCGATCGGCGCGCAGTCTTTCGATCCGCGCGTGTTGTCCTGGATGCATCGAACGCACTCGGCGAGTCAGATCGCCATCGCGGTGAAGGCAGCTCGGAGCGCGGGGATCGAGAACCTTTCACTCGATCTGATCTTCGCGCTCCCCGAATCGCTGCAACGGCAGTGGCGCTTCGACCTGGATCGCGTGCTCGACCTGGAGCCTGCGCACGTTTCGCTCTACGGACTCACGCTCGAACCGTTCACCCCGCTGGGCCGCTGGCGTGACAGGGGGGAGGTCATCGAGGCGCCGGACGACCGCTACGCCGACGAATTCCTCGAGGCGCATGCCGTACTCACCGAGGCAGGGCTGGAGCACTACGAAGTGTCGAACTACGGTCGACCCGACAGGCACTCGCGCCACAATTCCAGCTACTGGCGTCGCGTTCCGTACGCCGGAATCGGACCCGCCGCGCACTCGTTCGACGGATCCAGGCGTCGCTGGAACATCTCGGCTTTTGCAGCCTGGCAACGTGCGCTGGACGAACGGCGTGACCCCTCGGGCGGTGAAGAGGTCCTTGACAGAGCGGAGGAGGACGCCGAACGGGTGTATCTCGGACTTCGTACCGTCGACGGGCTCGAGGCGACGCCCGAAGTGGCGCGCCTCGTGCAACCGTGGGTGGCGGCCGGCTGGGCATCGCTGGAGCGGTCCCGGGTGCGTCTCACTCCCGATGGCTGGTTGCGTCTGGACGCCCTTGCGGCGAGCTTGACGACAGCCGGAAGTCCTTTCTAGATTAGGACTTATGGGGCATACTCAGCTCAGCGACCGAGAGCGCCGGGTGCTCGAGGCGGTCATTCAGTCTTACGTGGAGACTGCTGAGCCCGCGGGATCGCGCATGATCTCGCGGCGTTTCGACATCGGCGTATCGCCGGCGACCATCCGTAACACGATGAGCGACCTCGAGGACAAGGGGTTTCTCTTCCATCCCCATACCTCGGCCGGGCGTGTACCCACCGACATGGCGTACCGGGTGTACGTCGACAGCCTCATCCGTTTCGCGCCGCTGGCGACTGAAACGCAGAGCGCTCTCCTGGAGCAGCTTGCCTCCGGCGGCACCGCGATCGAGGCGATTCTTCGCAAGGCCGCGCAGGTGCTCGGTGTGCTCACGCAGGAGCTGGGCGTCGCACTCGAGCCCCATTTCGACGAGGCCCGGCTCGAGCGACTCGATATCATCCGGGTCTCCGCGGAGCGACTCCTCCTCGTGCTCACCCTCTCGGGCGGCGCCGCGCGAAGCATCTTCGTGGAAGTGCCGGGCGAGATCGCCGAGCAGGTGGTGGCGGAAGTCGCCATGGTGCTGAACGAGCGGTTGTCGGGCCTCACGCTTCGCGAGATCAGGGCGTCGCTTCCTGAACGTTTGAGCGACCGGAGATCGGAATCGGAAGCGGGCGAGCTGTTGAACATCTTCGTGCAGAGCGCGGAGCAGCTCTTCGACATCCGGGTTTCCCCCAGCGAGCGCCGGATCGTGCTGGGTCAGGCATCCATGCTGGCGGAGCAGCCGGAGTTCTCGAGTGGCGCAAACCTTCGGAAGCTGCTCGCGCTCACGGAACGGCCGGACGCGCTGGGCGATCTCCTGCAGCGCCACGATTCCACGCAGGGAATCTCGATAACCATCGGCACGGAACATGGCGACCCGGCGTTGAGTGATTTCACACTCGTCACGACCGAATATCGGATAGGTTCGCTGGCGGGAGTCATAGGAGTGATCGGCCCCACGCGCATGCCGTACGACAAGGTCATCACACTCGTGACGCACACGTCTCGCCTCATCAGCGAGCTGCTGGACTGAACAGGGCAAATGGCAGACTACTACGCGGTACTCGAAGTCGAAGCCACGGCATCCGACGACGAGATCAAGAAAGCATATCGGAAGCTGGCGATGCGCTACCATCCCGACCGCAACGGCGGGACGAAGGAATCGGAGGAGCGCTTCAAGCAGATCACCGAGGCATACGATGTGTTGCGCGAGCCGTCCAAGCGGGCCGCGTACGATCGTTTCGGTGAAGCAGGTCTCAGGGGTGGCGGCGCGGGCGGCTTCCATCACGTGGATCTCTCCGAGGCGCTCGGAATCTTCATGCGCGACTTCGGTGGATTCGCCGGCTTCGAGGAGATGTTCGGCGGACGTGGGCGTGGAAACGGCGGCCCGCGTACCGGCGCGGACATAAAGGTCACGGTTCCGCTCTCGCTCGAGGAAGTGGCCACCGGCGTGGAGCGGGATATCAAACTGCGCCTGCTCGATCCGTGCGATGCGTGCGAAGGAACCGGTGCGGAGGCTGGCACGCAGCCCACGCGCTGTCCCACCTGTGCAGGCACGGGCGAAGTGCGGCGCGCGCAGCGTTCGTTCTTCGGGCAGTTCGTCAGCGTGGCTCCGTGTCCCACCTGCTCCGGTCAGGGGCGCACCATCGAATCGCCGTGCAAGCGTTGCAAGGGAGAGGGGCGCACGCGTGCCGACCGAACGATCAAGGTTCAGATCCCGGCTGGAGTAGCGACCGGGCAGTACATGACCTTGCGTGGAGTGGGGAGCGTCGGACCGCAGGGTGGACCGCGCGGCGACGTACTGATCGTGTTCGACGTCGCGGACGACCCGCGCTTCGAGCGCGACGGCGCAGATCTCTACACGGAAGTGCTGGTGACTTACCCGCAGTTGGTGCTCGGTGCCGACATCGCCGCGCCGAACGTGCAGAATCCGATCTCGGTACGCATTCCCGCTGGCACGCAGAGCGGGCAGGTGTTCCACCTCCGCGGTCGCGGACTCCCGCGCGTGAACGCGAATGGAAGCGGCGACCTGCATGTGCGAGTTCAGCTCTGGACCCCGCAATCGCTGACCGACGAGCAGGAGGAGATCGTGAAGCGCCTCGCCGAGGCCGGCGGCGAGCCGCCCGCCACTCGTTCGAAGGGGATCTGGTCGCGGATGAAGGAAGCACTGGGCGCCTGACCCGCCGCGCACCCTTCACAGACGCTCCCGTGAACTGGCTGGAAGTGCGCGTGCGCTGCGCGCCATCTCCGCATCGCGACACAATCGCGGCCGCGCTGATCGAAGCGGGTGCGGCCGGCGTTCAGGAGGTGGACGACGGGCTTCGCACCCATCTTCCGTCGGGTTCCAACCACTCGCTCGTGGACGATGCGGTGCGCGCCGCGGGCGCCGGCGCGTCGGTGGAGTATCACGACGCCGGGGAGATCGACTGGAGCACGCGATGGCCCACGCGTGTGGGTGTGCAGCGCGTCGGTCGCATCGCCGTTGCACCGCCGTGGCTGGAAGGCGAGATAGCGGACGCCGAGATCCCGATCGTGATAGAGCCCGCGACCGCGTTCGGGACCGGTGAGCACGAAACCACGCGAGGTATTCTTGCACTCGTGCAGAGAGTGGTTCGTGCCGGCGACCTGGTCTGCGATCTCGGTGCGGGGAGCGCGGTGCTCTCGATCGCGGCGGCGAAGCTCGGCGCGTCGCGGGTGGCCGCCGTCGAGATCGACGAGCAGGCGATCGGGAACGCGCGCGAGAACGTGGAGCGGAACGGAGTATCGGACCGCGTGACGGTGATCGACGGCGACGCGCTGATGATGCTGCCGCTTCTCGCGCCGGTTCGCGTCATCCTCGCGAACATCATCTCGGGCGTGATCCTGCAGCTACTTCCCACGATGCGAGCGGCGGTGGAGCCCGATGGGTGCGTCATCATCAGCGGTATACTCGTATCCGAGCGGGAAGAGCTGATCGCCGCGGCCAGAGAGCACGGGTTCTCGACGGGCGAGGAAGTGGCTGATGGCGACTGGTGGAGCGCCGAGTTGACACCATGCTAGCCACGTTCTTTCACGCCGAACCGCTCGGGGTGGGGCAGACGGCAATTCTTGGCGAGAGCGAGGCGCGGCACGCCATGGTTCGGCGGCTCGTCCGCGGTGACCACGTGCGCCTCGTGGACGGTGCAGGTGCCGTGGCAACGGGCGTTCTCGTTCGCCTGTCGCGCACGGAGGCCGCGGTCGAAGTCGAGGAGCTGTTCCAGCTCGAGCGCCCCGCGGACGTGCATCTGATCGCGCCCGTTGCAGACCGCGACCGCATGCTGCTGCTCGCGGAGAAGGCGACGGAGCTGGGAGTCGCGTCCTGGCGTCCCGTGCAGTGGCGAAGGTCGCGCGGAGTCAGCCCGAGAGGGGAGGGGAAGACGTTCAACGCGAAGGTGCGCGCGCGGATGATCGCAGCGCTCACGCAGAGCGGCGGCGCATGGCTCCCGTTGATGCATCCGGAAGCTCAGCTCGAGGCGGCGGTGGCGGCCGCCCCGAGAGGTGTGCGCTGGTTGCTGGATTCGGATGGCGAGCCGGCTACATTGCGCGAGTGCGAGCCGCCGGTGACGATCGCCGTGGGACCGGAGGGAGGAGTGGAGCCCGAGGAGCGGGAGCGTCTCATCGAGGCCGGCTTCGTTCCGGTGAGCGTGGCTCCGCTCACGCTCAGATTCGAAACGGCCGCGATCGTGGGAGTCGCGCTCGCGCGCGCCGTACTAGGACGCTCCGCGAACCGCACAGTTGCACCGCCCTGATCGCGAACCGCGCAACGGAGGAACGGCATTGCCCCAGGACTGCATCTTCTGCCGGATAGTAAACCGCGAGATTCCCGCCAGCATCGTGGCGGAGACGGATGATTGCGTCGCGTTTCGGGATGTCGACCCCAAGGCGCCCGTCCATGTGCTGATAGTACCGCGAGCGCACATCGCCTCGCTCGAGGAGGCAGACGACGCGGCCACGATCGGCCGCCTGGCTCTCCTGGCCGCCGACATCGCGAAGCGTGAGGGGATATCGGCATCGGGATACCGTACGGTGATCAACACGAATGCCGACGCCGGCCAGACCGTCTTCCACATCCACATGCATCTACTCGGCGGGCGAAAGATGGGGTGGCCGCCGGGATGAGGCGGCCGAGATCGTGTCGCCATTCTTGACACGTAGCGCGAATTTTCACTAATTTTTCGGTTGCGTGTATCGCGTCGCTCGCTGTGCATGCCCATCACCAGACAGCAACATGCCGATGGAGCACGGGTGCCGGAGTCCGTGCAACGGCCTTCCAGCAAGAACTGGCGTACGAGCGCCGCGAATGGGAGAGCGCGACAAGGTGTCGGAAGTCATCATCCACGACGATGAAAACTTCGAGCGTGCCCTCAGACGCTTCAAGAAGAAGTGCGAGAAGGCGGGCATCCTTTCCGATCTGCGCAAGCACCGGCATTACGAGAAGCCGAGCGAGCGACGGAAAAGAAAGGAGAACGCGGCGCGTCGCAAACAGCGGCGTCCGCGGGTGAGCTGATCATATGGCCGAACTGCAGGATCGGTTGCAGGCGGATCTCGCCGTGGCGCGCAAGGCCCGTGACAAGGCCGGCACGCTGCTGCTGGGAACGGTGCTGGCCGACATCAAGAACCGCCGCATCGAGCTCGGTCACGAGCTCACGGACGATGAAGTTCGCGAGGTCCTTCGCCGCGCGGTGAAGCGTCGCCGCGAATCCGTCGAAGCGTACGAGAAGGCCGGGCGTACGGAGCTGGCGGCGAACGAGAGCGGCGAGATCGAGCGGCTTTCCGCCTACCTCCCGGCGAACATCAGCGACGACGAGATCCGGGCGGCCGCGCGCGCGGCCGTCGCGGCCGGCGCAGCCAGCATCGGCGCGATGATGGGTGCGCTGATGCCGCGCTTCAAAGGTCGCGCCGAGGGCGCAACCATCAACCGTATTGCCCGCGAGGAGCTCGAGAAACAGGGTGCCTGAGCCGGGCGAGCGCGTGAACTCCCATGCGCTCGCCGTGCTCGAGCTGCCGGCTGTACTGGAGCTGGTCGCAAGCCGGGCGTCTTCCTCGCCCGGCGCGGAGCGCGTGCGCGCTCTCTCCCCCACGACCGATACCGTCTGGATTCGCGACGAGCACGAGCGCGTGGAGGCGGCGCGCGAGCTCGCATTCGGCGATGTCGGCTGGCGGCCGGAGCCGATCCCCGACCTTCACTCCCCTCTGGCACGTCTGCGGCTCGGCGGCGCCACGTGGACCGCGGCCGAGCTGGTGGACGGTGCGCTCCTGCTCCGCTCTTCCCGCCTCACGCGCCATCTGCTCGAGCGCGAAGTAAGTGAGGATGGTCCCGCCGCGCCGCTCCTGCCGTTCGCGGCGCGATTGCTGGAAGCGCGCCGCGTGGAGGAGGAGATCGACCACGCAATCGATCCCGACGGTTCCGTGCGCGACGAGGCGTCCCCCGTGCTCCGTCGACTGCGCCGTGAGCTGCGCGGCGCCGAAGCCGATCTGGTTCGGCTGCTGGAGCGCGTCATGGCGCGTCTGGAACCGCATCAGCGCGTGGCCGACATGTCCGTAACCGTGCGAAACGGACGCTACGTGATCCCGATCAGGCGCGAGGCGCGGGGCGCGGTAGGCGGAATCGTGCAGGACCAGTCGGCTACGCGGGGAACTCTCTTCGTGGAGCCGCCCGCGGCGATCGAAGCGGGGAACCGGATCCGCGAGCTCGAGGCGGATGAACGGCAGGAGGTCGAGCGCATTCTCTCCGAGCTCACAGAGCAGTTGCGCCCGCTCCGCGAGGCGATGTTGGATGCCCTCGAGGTATTGGCCACCCTCGACTCGCTGTACGCGCGCGCCCGCTTCGCGCACGACTTCCATTGCGCACCGACGCGCCTGGCCGCGGCCGGGTCCGGGTTCGAGATCCGGGGCGGCCGGCATCCGCTTCTCGTCGCGCGCGGCGGCGAGGTGGTGCCGTTCGATCTGGGCATGGAGCCGCACGAGCGCACGCTCCTTCTGTCGGGTCCGAACACCGGTGGAAAGACCGTGCTGCTCAAGGCGCTCGGACTCGTCTCGGCGCTCGCCCAGTGCGGGATCCCCGCTCCCGTGGACATCGGGAGCCGCGTCCCCGTCTACGACGGTTTCTTCGCGGACATCGGCGACGAGCAGTCGATCGAAGCGAGCCTCTCCACGTTCAGCGCGCACGTGCGCAATCTGGCGGACATCCTGCACGGAGCCACGGGAGACTCTCTGGTACTCATCGACGAACTCGGCTCCGGTACCGATCCGGCGGAGGGCGCCGCGCTCGCGAGCGCGATCCTCGAGGAACTCACGCGCCGCGGCGCCTGCACGGTGGCCACCACGCATCTCGGCGCGCTCAAGCTGCTCGCCACCGAGCTGCCCGGTTTCGTCAACGCCTCGCTGCAGTTCGACGAGGAGGCGCTGGCGCCCACATACCGCCTGATCAAGGGGATTCCGGGCCGTTCGTACGGGCTCGCGATAGCGCGTCGGCTGCAGCTTCCGGAGAACGTGCTGGCCCGTGCCGCCGAGCGATTCACGAGCGGTGAGCGCGACGTCGCCGAGCTGCTCTCGCAGCTGCAGCGTCGCGAGGTGGAGTTGCGCGAGCGCGAAGCGGACGCCGCGAGCGCCGCTGCGCGCGCAGATGTACTCGCGCGCGAACTGGAGGAACGCGAGCGCGAGCTGAAGGCCGCCGAACGTTCCGCGGAGTCGCGCGCACGCCAGGAAGCGCGGCGACACCTCATGGAAGCGCGCTCCGAAGTGGAGCGCGCAATTCGCGACCTGCGCGAGAGCGCCGACGTCGATGCGGCGGCGCGCGAGGCGCGCAGGCGTATCGAGGAGAGCGCGGCGGCGCAGGCCGCGGAGTTGGAGCGGCTGTCGAGAGAGGCCGATGGCGCTGCTCGTGAAGCTCCTTCCTCCGGGCGCTCTCGTACACCGCGCCGCGAACACGGCGCGATCGCCGTGGACGACACGGTGGAGGTGGCGACTCTGGGCGGGCGCCCGGGGCGCGTGCTCGAGCTTCGCGGAAGGGATGCGCTGGTTTCCGTGGGCGCGATGAAGCTCACAGTCCCCGTGTCGACGCTGAGCCACACGAGCGCCGCTGCCGTCGCCGCCGCGCCGGCGCAGGCCGTCCCAATTCGAGGCGCGGTTCCGGAGGAGGATGCGCGCGGCGAGATAGACCTGCGCGGGCTGCGCGTGGATGAGATGGAGCTCGAGCTCCTGCACGCCATCGACGGCGCGGTACGCGGCGACCTGCGCACCGTGCGTATCATTCACGGGAAGGGCACCGGCGCGCTGCGCGAGCGCGTTGCGGAACTGCTTCGCGGCGATCCACGCGTTCGCGAGTTCCGGCTCGGTACCTGGAATGAAGGTGGAGCGGGGGTAACCGTGGCCGAGCTGCGCTGACATGATCACTGACGAAACGGTCGAGCGGGTGCGCGAGGCCGCCGACATCGTGCGCATCATCGGCGAGCATGTGAATCTGCGTCGCACCGGCGCCGACTATCGGGGCCCGTGTCCATTCCACCAGGGCACGCACCGCAACTTTTCCGTGTCTCCGAAGAAGGGGATCTACTACTGCTTCGTGTGCCACGAGGGCGGAGACGTCTTCACTTTTCTGCAGAAGCGCCTCGGAATGGACTGGCCGAGCGCGGTACGACACGTCGCGGAGAAGGTGGGGATAGTGGTGGAGGAGGTGCAACGTCGCAGGGAGGGCACCGATCCGCGGCAGCCGGTGTGGGACATCAACACCGCGGCGGCGGACTACTTCCGCACGCTCCTCTGGGACGACGAACAGGGGCGCGCCGCGCGCGACTACCTGTCGCTGCGCGGTGTGGCGCGCGATGTGGCCGATCGCTTCGGCCTCGGCTTCGCGCCGCGCGATGCCGAGGCGATGCGGAAGCACTTCAACGCGCTCGGCATCGAGGACGAGCGGCTTCTGGAAGCCGGCCTCCTCGTGCGTCGCGAAGAGGGTGGTGAGCTGCGCCCGCGCTTCAGGAACCGGCTGATCTTCCCGATACTCGACATCGCCGGAAACACTGCCGGTTTCGGCGGCCGACTCCTCGGGCCCGGAGAGCCGAAGTACCTCAACTCGTCGGAGTCGCCGGTATTCAGCAAGGGACGGCTGCTGTACGGGATGCACATGGCGCGGCACGTGATCCGCCGCGACGAGCGCGCGATGGTGGTCGAAGGCTACTTCGACGTCGTGCGCCTCGTGACCGCGGGATTCGACTGGGCCGTAGCGCCGCTCGGCACCGCGCTCACCGACCAGCAGGCGAAGCTCATCCGACGCTACACGAAGAACGTGTATCTGCTGTACGACAGCGATCAGGCGGGGCTGAAGGCCACGTTCCGCGCGGGCGACGAGCTGCTGCGCCAGGGAGCGAGTGTGCAGGTGGTCACGCTCCCCGAAGGCGAGGACCCCGACAGCTTCGTGGACAAGCACGGCGCCGCCGGACTCTCCGCGCAACTCTCGCAGGCCATCGACGTCTTCGAACGCAAGGTCCAGCTCCTCGAGCGCGCCGGCTGGTTCGCCGACCTCCGAGGGAAGCGGCGTGCGCTCGACAGGCTGCTTCCGACGGTACGGGCTGCGGCGGATCCGATCACACGCGACATGTACATCGTGCGCGCGAGCGAAGCTGCCGGGGTGAGTCGCGAAGTACTGCAGCGCGAGGTCGGCGAGCTCCCCGAAGACGATCGCGCACCTCGGCACGACGCGGTAGAACCCGGCGCGCCGCTCCCGCCGCCGGACACTTTCGCGGGCGCGATAGCGCGCAACGTGCGCGGCCGCCGTGGCCGAAGCACGGATCGCGCGTTCCGACACGAGCGTGAGATGGTGAAGATCCTGTTGCAGCACCGCTCGAACATCGAGGCGGTGGGTGAGCAGGTCGGCCCCGACGATCTGAACGATCCCGCGCTCCGCGCCATCTACAGGGCGATGCTCGCCGCCCCGCAGGAGTGCTCGATCGAGGAGCTCGCGGCTGAGCTCCAGCCCGGCGTGCGCGACCTGCTGCAGGAGCTGGCGGCCGAGCCGTTCGGCGAAGGCTTCGATGCAGCGCGGGCGCTCGCGGGCAGCATCGACAGGATCCGCGGAGTTCCGCTGCAGCGGGAACTGGACGATCTGCAGCGGCAGCTCGGCATCGCGAGCGAGACGGAGAAGGACGCGATCATCGCGGAGATGTACCGCAAGCAGAAGGAGAAGGCGGCGCTCGGACTGCGCCGCTACAAGGGATTTTCACTGGACAACGACCACCAGAGGGAGGGCGCGTGATTCCGGATCTGGCAGCTCTGTTGACACTGCAGGAAGACGACTCCGCGATGGCTGCGATCGACGAGAGAATGGGTGAGCTGGATCGTCGCGCCGAGGCGCTGGATGGCGAACGATCGGCCATCACCGCCACGCTCGAACGCACGCTTGGCAGCGCGGAGGCAGCCGAGAAACAGCGCCGCGAGCTCGCACAGAAAATCGAAGAGCATCGCGCGATGCAGGAGCGCAATCTGTCGGTGCTGGATGCCGTCAGAAAGCAGCGTGAGGCGCAGGCAGCCATGACCCAGGTGGAGATGGTGCGCCGTGTGCTGGCGCAGGAGGAGAGCGATCTGCAGTCGCTCATCGGCCGCATCGCCGATCTGCGCCGCGCCGAGGAGGCGACGGTCGCGGAGCTCGCGGAGGTGGACGATCGTCAGAAGACCGAGCGCGCCGACATCGAAGAGAAGCGGCAGGAGCTCGACAAGGAACTCGAGGCGGCGCGCGCGAGGAGGACTGCTTCGGCGTCCAGAGTGCCGCGCAACATCCTCGGCAAGTACGAGCGGATACGCGGCCGCGAAAAATCGTACGCGCTCTACCAGTTGCGCGGCGCCGCCTGTGGCCGCTGCAACACGGCGATCCCGCTGCAGCGCAGGAACGTCATGGCCGCGGGAAGATCGATCGAAGTATGCGAGGGATGCGGCGTTCTGCTTTACACGCCATCGTGAAGCGAGGCGTGCTTGCCGCGCCTC
Source organism: Gemmatimonas aurantiaca (assembly GCA_044463985.1). Lineage (GTDB taxonomy): Bacteria > Gemmatimonadota > Gemmatimonadetes > Gemmatimonadales > Gemmatimonadaceae > JADGGM01. Next base: position 19,694 of record JBIQLU010000048.1, read on the forward strand.
GGCGCCGGCAGATAGCTTTCGCCGTGTGACCGCTCAGTCCTCTCCCACGCGCGCGAGCGACGCACCATCCCGCGTCCGTCCCGACGCGCGCTGGGTCCGTCCCGCGCAGCCGAACGAGCTCGCCGTCGCCACCCTCGCGGCGGAGCTGCGGCTCCCCGAATCGATCTGCCGCCTTCTCTGCCAGCGCGGCTACGCGGACGTGGAACCGGCGAAGCGATATCTTCGGCCGCGGCTCGACCAGTTGCACGATCCCGCGCTTCTGCTCGGCATGGAGAAGGCAGTGAACCGACTCGCGCGCGCCGTTCGCGAGCGCGAGCTGATAATGGTTCACGGCGACTACGACGTGGACGGGATGTGCTCCACGACGCTGCTGCTGCGCGCGATTCGCCACTTCGGCGGGCGTGCCGTGCCGTTCATCCCACGCCGGATCGAGGACGGCTACGATCTCTCCATGGCCGGTGTCGACGCCGCCATTCACGCCGAAGCGCGCGTACTGATCACATGCGACTGTGGAACGAACGCGCTGCAGCCGGTAGCGGCCGCATGCGCCGCCGGCGTGGACGTGATAATCTCGGACCATCACCTTCCGAGCGGACCGCTTCCGCATTGCGTTTCGGTGCTCAACCCGAAGCAGCCGGGCTGCCAGTATCCCGACAAGGACCTCGCGGCGGTTGGCGTGGCATTCAAGATCGCGCTGGCACTGGCGCACGAGCTGGGTGAGAGCGAGGAGCCGATCTTCCGGATGCTGGATCTGGTCGCCCTTGCCACGATCGCCGACATCGCGCCACTGCGCGGCGAGAATCGCGTCATGGCTCGGCATGGGCTGCGTCGCATGGCCGCGAGCTCGATTCCCGGGATCCGTGCGCTCCTCCGCGCGGCGGGGCTCGATGCCAAACCACTCTCCGCCGGGAGGGTTGGCTTCATCCTCGCGCCGAGACTCAACGCGGTGGGCCGTCTGGGGCACGCGCTGCGCGGCGTTCAGTTGCTCATGACCGACGACGAGCACGAAGCGAATTCGATCGCGCGCGAGCTGGAAGAGCTCAACCGCCGGCGCCAGGAGCTGGACCGCGCCACGCTGCGCGAAGCTTCGCGTATGATGAGCGATCTCGATCTCGACTCGACCTTCGGAGTGGTGCTGGGTGGGCAGGGGTGGCACCCGGGTGTGATCGGGATCGTGGCTTCGCGCCTCGTGGAGCAGCACTGCAGGCCAGTGGTGCTTGTGGCTCTCGACGGATCGGAGGGGAAGGGCTCCGGCCGTTCGATACGCGGCTTCGACCTGCACGCAGCGCTCACCGAGTGCTCCGATCTGCTCATTCGCTTCGGCGGCCACAAGGCCGCCGCGGGTGTGACGGTCGCAACCGAGCGAATGCCGGAGTTCCAGGCGCGCTTCAACGAGATAGCGCGCTCGCGTCTCACCGCCGATGATCTCGTGCCCGAAGTGCGTGTCGACCTGGACATATCGCTCGCGGACGCGACTCCGGATCTGGAGGCGCTCCTCCGGCACTTCGAGCCGTTCGGCGTAGGCAACGCGAGTCCTGTACTCGCCGCCAGCGGGGTCCGGATGGCGGGGCCGCCGCGCGTGCTGCGCAACGGCCATCTGAAGCTTCGCCTGGCCGACGCGGGAACCGAGATCGATGCGATAGGATGGGGTATGGCCGACATCGCGCCGCGAATCGCGTCGGCCGGCCAGCTCGACGTCGCCTTCCGGCTGGAGCGCGACGAGTGGAACGGCGAGAGCAGGCTGCAGGCGCGGCTCGCCGACGTGCGCGCCAGCGACTGAGCCGGGTCGCGCTTGCGGATCGTCAGTGGACGCTGGCGCGGACGCGTCATCAAGGCGCCCGGCGACCCGCGCGTACGCCCTACCGCCGACCGCGTTCGAGAGGCGTGGATGAGCATCATCCAGAACGAACTCCCCGACGCGCGCGTACTCGATCTGTTCGCCGGCTCCGGCGCGCTCGGACTCGAGGCGCTGTCGCGCGGCGCGTCACACGCCGACTTCGTCGAGCTCTCTCGCCGCAGTCTGAACGCGCTCGGCGCCAACATCGCGGCTCTCGGCGCAGCGGCGGAGAGCACGGTACATCGCGGCGACGCGCTGCGCTTCGTTGCGAGGCTCGACGCTGACGCTTACGATATCGCGTTCGCGGACCCGCCGTACGGGCTGGGACTGGCCCGGCGAATCGCCGAGTCATGGAACGAGTCCCGGTTCTCCCGCATCCTCATGGTGGAGCACCCCACGCGCGAAGACATTCCCGGAGGAGATCGGCGAGTGTACGGCGATACCACTATCAGCATACTACGCGTGTGAGCAGTCAGACGAAGGTGCATCTTCCGCGCAATCACTGAAGTACGGACCCTCACGACCGCCTGCACATGGGAATCGCCATCTACGCCGGAAGCTTCGACCCGATCACGCGAGGTCACGAAGACCTCATCCGTCGCAGCCTCACCTTCGTGGACCGGCTGGTGGTGGCGGTGGCCACCAACCCGGGTAAGGAGCCGCTGTTCACCGTCGAGGAACGAAAGCAGTTCATACGCTTCGCGGTGGGCGATGACGCTCGTGTGGAGGTGCGCGACTTCCATGGGCTCCTCGTGGATTTCGCCAGGGAGGTCGGAGCCACGCTCTCGATCCGCGGGCTTCGAGCCGTGTCGGACTTCGAGTACGAATTCCAGATGGCGCTGATGAACCGCCATCTCAACGAGGAGCTCGAGACGGTGTTCATGATGCCGAGTTTCGATCTCACGTACGTGAGCTCCAGCCTCGTGCGCGAGGTGGCGCGCTTCCACGGCGACACCACTGACCTCGTCAATTCGGCGGTGCAGGCCGCACTGCTCGAGCGGTTTTCTGCTCGGTGAGCTTCGTCACGAAACTTCGCGCGCGTGCCGCATCCGGGCGTCGACGAATCGCCTTCCCGGAAAGCGACGACCAGCGGGTACTGGACGCGGTTCGTGGTCTGCTGGCTCTGGGAGTGGCCGAGCCGGTTCTGATCGTGCGACCGGGAACCGGAGGAGGGAACGGCGCGGAGCACGCGAGGGCGGAAGGCGTCCGATGCGTCGATCCAGCGAGCGACCCACGCAGATCCGCGGTGGTACGGTGGCTGCTCGAGCGCGGTTCGTCGCGCGGCCTCGACCGCGATGGGGCCGAGGAGCTCGCCTCTCGCCCGCTCTACTTCGCCGACTCGCTCGTAGCGCTCGGCGAGCTGGACGGCTGCGTCGCCGGTGCCGTCGAGACGACGGCAAGCGTGCTGCGCGCCGCGCTCTGGAGCGTTGGGCCGGCAGCCGGAGTGCGCACCGTGTCGAGCGCCTTTTACATGGTGGTCCAGCCCTTCCGGAGCGACGAAGAGGAAGTCCTCACCTTCGCCGACTGCGCGGTCGTCATCGAACCCACTGCGGAGCAGTTGGCCGACATCGCGATATCCGCCGCGCGCGACCGTCGGCTCGTGGTTGGCGACGAGGCGCGGGTAGCCTTTCTCTCGTACGGCACGGCGGGGAGCGGCAGCGGCGCTTCCATCGATAGAGTCCGGGCGGCGGTTCAGCTCGTTCGGGAGCGCGCTCCAGAGGTCGCCGTGGACGGAGAATTGCAAGGTGACGCCGCGCTGGTTCCGGAAGTGGCCCTGCGAAAGTCTCCCGGCAGCAGCGTAGCAGGGCGCGCGAACGTGCTTATCTTCCCCTCACTGGATGCCGGCAACATCGCCTACAAGCTGGTGCAACGCATCGCACACGCCCGGTCGATCGGACCCATCATTCAGGGACTGGCCCGGCCGTGCAGCGATCTCTCGCGCGGGGCCTCCGCCGATGACATTATCAACGTGGCCGCGGTGAACGCGCTCCAGGCGTCGACTACGGACAACGCCATAACGGACGGACCAAGAAGGGAGAAAGAGCAATGAGCTTTGCTATCAAGAAGGACGGAGAAATCGTGGTGGTGGACGTCGAAGGGCAGCTCATAGTCGGCAACCGACAGGAGCTCAAGCAGAAGGTCCTCGACGAACTGGAGCGCGGTGAGCGGAAGTTCCTGGTCGACTTCAGCCGCACCGGCTACATCGACAGCTCCGGCCTCGGTGTGCTCGTCTCGCTCTCCAAGAAGATTCGCGAGCAGGGTGGAGAACTGCGACTCGCGGACCTCAACGACGATCTGAAGACTCTCTTCGAGCTCACCAAGCTCGACACGCTCTTCCAGATCTCCGATACTCGCGAGATGGCGCTGCAATCTTTCTGAAAGAACCAGAAGGCAGAAAGCAGACAGCA
>JBIQLU010000049.1:0-5696 GCA_044463985.1 Gemmatimonas aurantiaca
CCCGCCCGCCGCGCCCAGTGACGCTCCCGCGCTCGCGCTCGTCCCTCCCCAACGGAGCCCACCATCAGTTCCTCCCGGCTCCGCGCTGCTCCTCCTCTCGCGATCCGGATTCATGTCATCTCAGCGCCGCGCGGGCGACTCGCCCGCCGTAGCCCCCCAATCTTCTCCCCCCACCAGTCGGCCCTCCCCGCGAACGGCCGCGCGTACTGTCGCCGTCATGGCGGCTGCTGGCGTGCTGCTGGCCGGGTGCCGTTCCGATTCGTTCACATCGCCGCAGGCGGTCGACTGCACCGGTGAACCCGGCTGCCGTACGACCGTGTCTGCGCCGGTCGATCCTCTGGTGTACGCGTCGCTCGATGATGCGACCCTCCGGCTGGCGCCGGTGATCGGTGATGCAGCCACGCAGAGCGCGCTTGCCGCACATCTCCGCGCGCTCTCCCAGGCGCTGCGCGATGGACGCGCCAGCGACGCGCGCGCGGCGCTCGCGAACGTGTACGTGCAACTGGCGCCCTTCCGCATCACCCGGCCCGATGGTGCCGCCATGGATCCGCCCGATGTCGCCGCGCTCCGGCTCGAGCTCGTGCCGGCGGAGAACGCGCTCGGCGTGCAGGTCAAGTGATGCGCCACGCTCTCGCCACCCGGGCGGTGCTACACTCGGTGATCCGCGCCGCCCCGCGCACGGCGCGCGTCGCTGCGCGCGTCGTGGCGCTCGTCGCGGTGATTGCCTCACCTGCCCTGGCCCAGGATTCGGCGCGCCGCGTGGGCGGCCCTGAGCTCGCCGTCATCCTCGGCGGCGGCGGTGCCTTCGCGGGCTCGCAGGGTGAGGTCGACCGCGATGCCGGGCCGCTCGTACTCGGCGGAATCGAGCTGCGGCAACCCGGACGCTCGGGATTCGTCGGCTGGTTCGCCCTGCGCCTCGAGGGTGGCTTCACGTCGCAGGGATTGTCATCCGCCGGCGCCTTCATGGATGGCGACGTCCAGACCATGCACGCCGCCGTGCTCCTCTCGACCGACCTGGTCAGCCGAGGGCGCTTCGAGTCGTACGTACTCGCGGGGCCGGTTTGGTCGCGCGCGAGCACGAAGCTCGCCTTCGACGCTCCCGCGAACGAGACGCCCGGCGCGGCGTTCGAGCAGACCACCCACGAAAGTGCGTGGGGTGCGATGCTCGGCGTGGGCGCCGGATGGCGTATCCGCTCGGCTTCTCTGCGTCTCGAGACACGCTGGGTGTCGCTGGCCACTGACAGATCCACCACCGCGGTACCCGTCGTCATTTCCGTCGCCTTTCCATTGCATCGATGGAAGAGATGATGCTGCTGGCCCCCGCCCCCGCTCCCGGCGGCGATCGCGCTTCCTCCTCCTTCATCCCCGCTTCACGACAGTGAGATCCTGATGCGTCACAGCTCGTTCATCCAGATCGCTGGAACACTCTTCGCCATCGCGGCGACCGCCGCGGGTGCCGCCGCGCAGGGCGGTGGCAATACTGCGCGCGAACCATCGCCACAGGATTCGGTGGCCGCTGACTCGGTCGTCGACGTGTGCATCGTGCCCGGAAGCGGCACCGTGTACCGCGTCGGCGTCGCGGGCACTCCAGCCGACTGTCTCCAGCCGAGCCACACGCGCGTGGCCGTGCATACCACCGGGGCGATCGGCCCGACGGGGCCGCAAGGGGTCACCGGCGCCGCCGGTGCCACCGGCCCCACGGGCGCCAAGGGTGCTACCGGACCCGCGGGCGCGACTGGCGCCACAGGTGCGAACGGGGCCACCGGACCAGCGGGCGTAGTCGGTGCCACCGGCGCGACGGGTGCGAACGGGGCGGCGGGACCAGCCGGCCCGATAGGCCCAACCGGGGCCGCGGGAGCGAAAGGAGCGACGGGTACCACCGGGGTCGCTGGGGCGGTCGGCGCCACTGGACCCGCCGGCGCGACCGGACCCGCCGGAGTCGCCGGCGCCACGGGCGCGACCGGCCCGATCGGTCCGACAGGTCCCGCCGGAGCTGCTGGTGCTGCGGGCGCGACAGGCGCGAAGGGCGCGACCGGTGCTACCGGCGCGACCGGAGTGGCGGGTGCGGTCGGTGCGACCGGGCCCGCGGGTGCCGTGGGTCCCGCAGGTGCGACCGGCCCCGCTGGAGCTACCGGGGCGACCGGTGCTACCGGCCCCGCCGGTTCGGTGAGCGGCTACGCCCGGGTCACCGGAACGGCCGTCGTGATACCGGCGAACGGAACCGGTTCGGCTTCAGCCTCCTGCGGAGCCGGCAAGAATGTCGTTGGCGGCGGGTTCACCGCTACCGGATTCGACAAAAGCCAGGACCTGATAGACATTACCGGGAACTATCCGACGAGCGACTCGCAGTGGACCGCCTCGATCGCCCTGTCGAGTGGAACCTCGAACAGCGTGACGCTCACCGCGTACGCGATCTGCGTCGGGAACTGAGCGGGTCGTTCGTACGAAGCGCCGCGCGGGATGCAGCAGCCCCGCGCGGCGCTTCGTGCATCCGCTCGCCGTACTTCTCGCTGGGAGATGCGAGTACGTCGAGCACCACCGCCACCAGCAGTAGCTGTGCGCCGAGTATGATCGGGAGCGCCGCCACGAACACGGTACCCGCCGTGGCGGGCACGCCGGTCTGCACGGACTTCACCCAGTGCCACGCGCCGAACGCGGTGCCGAATGCTACGAGCGGGAATCCGAACAGCGTGGCCACCGAGACGATGCCGAAATCCTGGATCAGGTAGCGCCAGTAGAAGCGGCGGGCCAGCGCCCGCGCGAGCCGCATCGGGAACGTTATCAATGAATGCCGGACGCCGAGCGAGCTCGGCGCGTTCCCGTAGCGCGCTGGTAGCGCCACGTCGGCCACGCGTGCGCGCTCGATGTTCAGCTCCACGAGAAGGCTGGTCTCGAAGAAGTAGCGGTCGGCGAGGCTCGACCGGTCGAGCCGGCGCAGGACGTCGGCACGGATCGCGACGAAGCCGTTGGTCGGATCGAGCACGTTCCAGTATCCCGAAACTGCTTTCACTCCGAGCGACAACGCGGCGTTCCCGACGAGCCGCGCGCGCGGCATCGCGCGGAGCGCTGCGTTGTGCACGAACCGGTTCCCCTTGGCGAAGTCCGCCCGCCCGCGTACGAGCGGGGCGATGAGCGCGTCGATGTCACGGCCGTCCATCTGCCCATCGCCGTCGAGCTTCACGATGATGTCGGCGTCGCGCGCCAGAGCTTCCGCCCACCCGGTCTTCACCGCTCCGCCGACGCCGCGATTGCGATCGTGTCGCAGGTACACCACGCGCGGATCGTCGAGCGCGGCGAGCGCTCCGGCCACGTCGTCGGGCGACGCGTCGTCCACGCAGATGATGACATCGCACGAGGCGGGAATGGATCGCACTACCTCGCCGACGTGCGCGGCGACGCGGTAGCAGGGGATCACTACCGCGATGCGCGGCGCGCGCGTGCCGTGTGTCTGAGATTCGCTCATGGCTCGGCGCTCGACACCATCAGCGTTTCACCGGACGCATGCGAAGTCACCCAGGCGAGATTGCTCAGTACCCTGGTATTCCGCGGCGCCAGCGCGCGCGCTCGCTCGAGCGGCGCGCGTGCCTGCGAGAAGAAGCCGAGCCGGCCGAGCGACCAGCCGAGGTCGTTCCACGCGTCGGCGTTGGTGGGGTCTGCGGCAACGGCTTCGCGATAGGCCTGGATCGCTTCGGCGTGGCGGTTCGCCTGCGTGAGCGCCCACGCCGAGAGATACCAGAGCTCGGATCCCGAGAGACCAGCGACGGCCGCGCCGTTGGCGGCGTTGACGGTTGCCCGTCCGGTCGCGAGTGCGGCGGCTATGGAGTCGGCGGGATCGAGCGCGAGTAGCTCGCGCGCATCGGCGCTCGTGGCGCGCTCGTCGCCCGATGCGGCGAGGAGGAGCAGCCGCTCGTGGCGCGCGTCGAGATCGCGCGGGCGTGCCGATACAGCGAGCGCGTACTGCGTCAATGCTTCGGGACTGCGGCCGTGCGCGGCCAGCCAGCGCGCGTAGAAGCGGCGCGCATCCGCGTCGCCGGGCGAGAGCGCGATGGCATGGAGGAAGTCCGCCTCGGCCGCGCTGTCGCCCATGGCGTCTTCGACGATGGCGCGGTTGACGTAGACCAGCGGGTACGTGGGCGTGAGTCGCGCCGCGCTGTCGAACATCACGCGCGCCTCCGCGTACCGACCCGCGTGCATCGCGGTGAGACCGTAGTTCATGAGACCGCGACCGTTGGCGGGACTCGCGCGCACCACGTCGGCCCAGAGACTCGCTTCGGTGGCCCACACACGACCGCGTTCGCGCGTCGCCTCCGCGTGCGCCACCATCACCACCGCCGCGACCGCGACGGCGATGCGCGCTCCGATGCGTGGTGTCGCGAGCTCGGCGATCGCCAGGCACGCCGCCCACACTGCGGCCACGCTGAGTCCCAGAAATGCGAAGTACGGCCGGTGGTCGTTGGTGACTTCGGCCAGCGGTATGACGGTGGCGGGGATGAGGCCGATCCAGAACCACGCGAGGCCGAAGGCGATGGGACGGGTGGCGCGCGAGCGCGCGGCGCGCCACACCGCCCACGCCGAGAGCGCGAGCAGCGCGAGGCCGGCGAGTACTCGCGGGTCGAGCGGCGATGGCAGGACCGTCCAGTCGGTATCGGCGGAGAGTCCGGTCGGGACGAAGAACATCGCGGCGTAGCGAACCCACACCCACGCCTGCGTCCACAGGTACGGCAGTAGCGCACCGCCGCCGTACGTCTGACCGGGCGGGTTCATCCCTTCGACGAACAGGTAGAGCGCGATCGCCGCGACGAAGGCGGGGATGGTGCCGGTTGCGGCTCGGCGCGCTGCCGCGCGTCCATCGGATGTCAGCAGCGCCTCAGGAGAGAGCTGCTCCTCGATGAGCAGCCGCCAGCAGAGTAGTAACGGCGCGAAGAGCACCGCCGGCGTCTTGGCGAGTGCGCCGAGCGCCATGGGCACGAGGTAGATGTGCCATTCGCGCCAGCGGCCGCCGCGCGCGTAAAGGAGAAGTGCGGCGATCACGCCGGCCGCGCTCAGCGCCTCCGAGCGCGCCGAGATGTATTCGCCCACCTCGCTGTTCCCGAGGTGTACGGCGAATAGCGTAGCGGCGGCAACCGCCGCGCCCGGAGCCCAGCGCTCGATCGGAGCACCGCTCACCGTTCCGGCGCGGAAGAGGGAGAGCGCCAGCGCGCCGAGCAGCGCTGCGGCGAGTGCGACGAGAAGCAGTTGCGTGGCGTGATACGCCCGCGGGTCGAGCCCGTTCCCGGTCGCCGCGCGCGCCACGGCGTGATCGATGGCGAGCGTGAGCGAGACTACCGGGCGGTATGTCTGATTGGCTGGCAGGGAGCTGAACGTCCGCGCGTCGTCGAAGAAGCGCGGCACGTTGGCCAGCGACGCGATCGCGGGGTTGGAGACGATGACGTGCGCGTCATCGAAGTGAAAGCTGTTGCGCCAGGAGTTGCCATACGCGGCGAGGAACAGCGCGACGGCGAAGGCGATGGCCGCGATCAGCGGAATGGAGCGGCCCCGCCGGTGGTGATCTTCCACGATGGGATGGATCGGAGAGTATGTCGAGCGATGAGGTCGGTGGCCGGTGACGGCGCGGCGCTATTTCCGGAGTGACCACGGGACGTGGGTTGACGAACCGGGAGCCGGTGGTGTCACGCGTTGCGCGTCGTTGCGCCGAA
>JBIQLU010000049.1:5796-10427 GCA_044463985.1 Gemmatimonas aurantiaca
CGCCTCTCACTCGCTCCTCAACACCCGATTCGGATCCGCCCGCATCGCCCTCACCGCCGGCACGGCGCTCGCCGCCAGCGCCACGAGGACGATCGCGCTTCCCACCACGACGAAGATGGCCGGATCCCTCGCGGATTCGCGGAAGAGCAGCGGCTGGATCCACGGCGCGACGATGAGCGCGGTCGCGCCCCCGATCGTGACACCGGCCGCCGCGAATGCGATCCCGCGACCCACCACGTCTCTTACGATGTCGAACGATCGCGCGCCGAGTGCGATCCGCACCCCGAGCTCGTGCATCCGCTGCGCCACGTCGTAGGCTATCGCTCCATACAGCCCGATCCCGGCCACCACGAGCGCCAGCGCCCCGAACGCCGCGAACATCGTGGCGCCCAGCTTCCACGAGCGGCGCTGCCTGTCCACCAAGGTCTCGAGTGGCGTGACGGTGACGTACGCCTGCCCGGGCATGACGCGCTGCAGTTCCTGGCGCACGCGCTCGGCCATCACGGACGCGTCGCCGCTCGATGTGCGCAGGAAGATGCGATTGCGACTGCCCGCCACGATGGGAGGCTGCTCGTCGGACAGATAGTACATCAGCCGTTCGTCATCGGTGATGCTGTTCTGCACCGCGTCTTCGGCGATCCCGATCACGGTGGTGCAGGGCGCGCCGTCGCCTCCCGCGTAGATGCACTTGCCTATCGCATCTTCGCCCGGCCAGAGGGCTCGCGCCATCGACGCGCTCACTACCGCCACGCGCGGCGCGTCGGCCCTATCCTGCGCGGTGAACGCGCGGCCGCGGATGATCCGCGTGCTCATCACCGCGAAGTAGTCGGGCGTGGTGCTCTGATAGACGAAGCGGCCGAGTCGCTGGACGGAGTCGATCCCCGGGACGCGCAGCTCCAGCGTATTCGTGCCGAAGGGAAGGCTGTTCACTCGCGCGGCGTGTTCCACGCCGGGGATCGACTGCGCGCTCTCGAGTAGCCGGCGGCTGAACGCGACGGCTGCGGCGCTGTCCATCCGGAGCCCGCGGTAGTTGGGCGTCGCGATGAGCACCGGTTCGGGATCCCAGCCGAGCTGTATGGTGCTGACGTTGTGAAGACTTCTAACGAATAGCCCCGCCCCGACGAGCAGGACCACCGAGAGCGCGCCCTGAACTATCAGCAGCGCCGATCGCGTGCGGGAGCGCTCCCGCGTTCCTCCGCGCGCGCCGCCACGGAGGGTGGCGCCGAGATCTCCGCGCACCGCCAGCAGCGCCGGACCGATCGATGTCGCGATGCCCGCGACGATGGAGACCGCGCATGCGAATGCGATGGTGCGCCCGTCGGCGACGAGTCCGTCGCGCGATCCATCGTGCACGAGCAGCCGGCGCAGCGCCGCCGAGACCCACTGCGCCCACGCCACGCCCACGAGGCAGCCGAGCGCCGCGAGGATGAGACTCTCCGTGAGAAGCTGCGCCGCCAGTCGGCTCCTGCTCACGCCGAGCGCGAGTCGCATGGCGATCTCCCGGCGCCGGCCGAGGAGCCGCGCGAACATGAGGTTCGCGACATTGGCGCACGCTATGAGGAGCACGATCGCCGCGACGCCGCTCACCCAGAGCAGCGTCCTCGACTCCAGCGACGCGCCCGGTCCGCCGGCGATCCTGAGCCGGCCGGCGATTGCGCGCGGGTGCGCCACGTTGGCGGGCGCGACCAGTTTCGGATCCTGCTCGCGCTGCGCTGTCCGGCTCCGCGCGAAGGCGTTGGTCAGATCCGCCGAAGCCGCTGCCGCCGTGACGCCCGCTCCGCGGCGCACCATGACGCTCATCCAGTCCCAGTGGTAGCTCGTGGCGAAGCTCGCGGCATCGCCCTGGTTCACGGCGTACGCCAGGGTGGTGATCGGGAGGAAGACCGCGGGCGGCTCGCCTTCCGCCACGCCCACGAAGCCCTCGGGTGCCACTCCGATTATGGTGGTGACGAGCGGGCCGACCTGGAGCGTCTGCCCGAGCACGTTGGCGCCGCCCAGCTCCCTCTTCCAGAAGCCGTAGCCGAGCACGGCGACGTTCTCGCCCCTCGGCACCGAATCCTCGGCGGCCACGAAGAACCGGCCGGCCGCCGGCTTCGCATCGAAGAAGCCGAAGAACGACGCGCTGACCCCGGCCACCTGCATCTCCCGCGTGTCGCCGCCGCTCCCCACCGCCAGCCGCCATTCCGAGAACCCGGCATACTCGGAGAAGGAGCTCGTCCACCGCCGCAGGTCGAGGTAGCGCGTGTAGGGGAAGGTCGATTGCGTCCGCACGCGCCCGCGCGCCGTGGTCTGGAGGTAGACGCGACTGACGGTGGCGGGGTCGCGGAGGTACGCGAACGACCGGAACATGAGCCGGTCGACCACGCTGAACATCGCCGCGTTGGCGCCGATTCCGAGTGCCAGCGTGAGCATCACCGTCGCGGTGAAGCCGGGCGATCGCCCGAGGCCGCGCAGTGTGAATCGTACATCCTGGCGGACGCGATCCAGCGGATCGCGGCGCCACCACTCACGCGCTCCGGCGCGCCAGCTTCGCGGCATGATTCCCGGTGTGGATGTGGGGGAAGGGGAGGGGAAGGGAGACGAGCGTATGGACAGTCCATACGCTCGCAGGGTTTGGAAGGGGCGGGGGTGGCGTCGGCTTCCCTGGATCGAGGACCCGAGATCGCCGTCAGCGAGCTCCTCTTGCGTGGTCCGACCATTTGGCCTACATTGGTCCGACCTTCCATACTCTGGATACAATATGCAAGGCGCGCCGCTCCGACATCACCTGGGGCCGTCCTGCCCCATGGTGGTCATCGCCCCGACCGTGAAGACTCACCACCTAACCGAGGAGGCAGGTAGATGAGACGGGTTGCGCTACTGGTGACCGCTTTGACGCTCGCAGTCTCCGCAGGTGCGGCTCCGCTCCGTGCGCAGGGCGGAACGGGGCGCATCATCGGGCTCGTCACCACTTCCCCCACGAACCAGCCGCTCGCCAGCGCCCAGGTCAGCATCGTGGGTACGACCAAAGGTGCCCTCACGGGCGCTAATGGTCGGTTCGTTCTCGCCGAATTGGCACCCGGCTCCTACCAGCTCAGGGTCGCACTCCTCGGCTACGCTCCCCAGACCGTGAGCGGCGTAAACGTCATCGCCGACAGCGCCACCACGGTGAACTTCGCCCTCGAAGCGACCACCGTCGAACTCGCGCAGGTCGTAGTCGTGGGCTACGGAACGAAACGGCGCGAAGAGGTCACCAGCGCAGTCACCAGCGTGACTTCCGAAGACTTCAACGCCGGACCCGCGCGCGACGCCGCGTCACTCATCGCGGGAAAGGTGCCGGGGCTCGCGGTCGGCACTCCCAGCGGCGATCCGACCGAACCCACCGAGATCATGCTGCGTGGCGTCACTACCCTCGAGGGGTCCACGACTCCGCTCGTGCTCATCGATGGCGTTCCGGGAAATCTCGACGCCGTTCCGACTCCGGAGATCGAGAGCATCACCGTGCTGAAGGATGGCTCGGCCGCCGCGATCTACGGCTCGCGCGCGTCGAACGGCGTCATCCTCATCACCACGAAACGCCACGGCAGCGGTCCGCCCACGCTGCGCTACGATGGCTACGTCAGCCAGCAGACCATCTACAAGCGACCCGACATCCTCAGCGCGGCCGACTATCACCGGCTGATCGGCGAGGGCTACGACCTCGACGATCAGGGCTACGAGACCGACTGGATCGGCCTGCTCACGCGCCAGCCGCTGAGCCACAGACACAACCTCACGCTCGCCGGCGGCGGTGCCAACACCAACTACACCACTTCCTTCACCTACCAGAACAGACAGGGCACGTTCATCCGCTCGGACAACGAAGTGATGACCGGGCAGGCGCGCATCCGGCACACGATGCTCGATGGTCGGCTCGAGGCCGAAGCCACGCTGCTCAGTCGTTCGCAGACGTACTTCACCGGTCCCGATTTCAACTACGCCTTCCAGCAGGCGCTGATCCGCAATCCGCTCGACGGACCGCGCAACCCCGACGGAACCTGGCGGCAGACGAGCACCGGCGCGCTCCGCTACGTGAACCCGCTCTCGCTCATCGAAGAGGACAACGGCAGCGCGGAGAATCGTCTGCAACGGCTGCACGGCAAGCTCACCTTCTCCCCGATCGACCGCCTGCAGTTCTCGCTCCTCACCGGCATCGAGAAGGACAACGTGATGCGCGGCGACGCCACCACGTTCCAGCATCCCAACAACACCGAAGACAACTCCGGCGGCACCGCCGAGCGGAGCGCGTCGTCGACCCGCGACCGCATCCTCGAGATGACCGGTACCTACAACGACCGGATCGGCGATCACGGCTTCACTTTCCTGGGCGGCTACAGCTACCAGGACTTCGTGGATGAAGGCTTCAGCGCCGGCAACTCGCGCTATCCCACGGATCTGCTGGGCGATGACGACCTCGGCGCGGGCACCGGCCTCCCCGATGGAATCGCCACCATGAGCAGCCGGAAGTCGACCTACAACATCATCGGCTTCTTCGGTCGCGTGAACTACGACTGGAAGAATCGCTACCTCCTCATGGGCAGCTTTCGCTACGAGGCGAACTCGCGATTCGGCGCGGGCCACAAGTGGGGCGCGTTCCCGGGAATCTCGGCGGG
>JBIQLU010000049.1:10527-15425 GCA_044463985.1 Gemmatimonas aurantiaca
CTCGACTTCTCGCTCTTCGACTTCAGGTTGAGCGGCAGCATCGATGCCTACCGCCGCGAGACGAAGGACATGCTGTACGAGTACGCCGTTCCGGTGCCGCCGAATCTGTACGGCCGGCAGCTCGCGAACGTCGGACGCATGCGCAACGACGGTCTCGAGCTGAGTCTGAGCTACAAGGTGATCGATCGCCCGGGACTGAGCTGGGTCACCGGCGCGAACTGGTCCACGAACTCCAACGAGCTGGTGAGCCTCTCCAACGATGTCTACCAGACGGCCGACTTCTTCTATGAGGGGAGCACCGGCGCGCCGATCCAGCAATCGACGCACAGGGTCATGGTCGGCGAACCGATCGGGGATTTCTACGGCTTCGAGTCGGTCGACATCGATGATGAGGGCGTCTGGATCGTTCTGAACAAGGATGGCGAAAGGGTCTCCATCAGGGACGTCACCGAAGCGGACCGCCGCGTGCTCGGCAACGGCATCCCGAAGCACTTCTTCGCGTGGAACAACTCGGTGCGCTTCCGAAAGTTCGATCTCGGCGTCAACATGCGCGGCGCATCCGGCTTCCAGCTCCTCAACTTCCTGCGCCTCTACTACGAGAATCCCACGCAGCTCGACTACAACATGCTGAAGTCCGCGTTCGATCCCGTATACGGGAAGCGCACGGTGGACTACGACCTGGCGTACGTGAGCTACTACGTCGAGGATGGCGACTACATCAAGCTCGACAACGTGACGCTGGGTTACACGTTCTCGCCCCCACAGAACGGACTCCTTGGCGTGTTCCAGAATGCGCGCGTGTACGTCTCCGGCCGCAATCTGCTCACGCTCACGGGCTACAAGGGGCTCGATCCCGAGGTGTCCTTCAGCGGACTCGCTCCCGGCAACGACAACCGTGCGCAGTACCCCACGACGCGCATGTTCACGCTCGGCCTGAGCTTCACCCTGCAGTAGGAGCCTCGGCAAATGACACACGCAACCCGGAAATGTCTCGCCGGCCTCGCGCTCGGCTGCATGATGCTCATCGCTGCCGAGGGTTGTACCGACGTGACCGAAACGCCGTACGGCGAAGTCACCGCGGCGAACTACCACCCCACGGCTGAAGATCTGACTTCGCTCATGGCACCCGTGTACACGCCGCAGCGCCAGATCTGGATGGGGTGGTACGGAATGGTCGACTTCCAGTCGGAAACGGCGGATGACATGATCACGCCCGTCCGTCCGCTCGGCTGGTACGACGGCGGCACGTACATCCGCCTGCACCAGCACACCTGGGGTCCCACGCAGGGGCAGCCGAGCAGCCTCTGGAGCCGCGTGTACAGCGGCATCAACGCCGCGAATCGCGTGACTTACCAGATCGAGTCGGGCGTGGTGCCGCTCGAGGGAGAAGTGCAGGCGGGCGCGATCGCCGAGCTCCGCGCGATGCGCGCGTACTATTACTCGATCCTGCTGGACAACTTCGGCAACGTTCCCGTGGTCACGGACTTCACAGCCACCGAGCTGCCCGAGCAGTCCACGCGCCAGCAGGTGTACGACTTCGTCGTGAACGAGCTCACCGAGTCGATTCCGGATCTCTCGCCCGTTGCGGACAAGACCACATACGGCCGCATGACGAAGTGGGCCGCACTCGGCGTTCTGGCCAGAGTGCAGTTGAACGCGGAAGTCTACACGGGCACGCCGCAGTGGGACGACGTACTCTCGCTCACTCAGCAGATCATCGACTCCGAGCTCTTCTCGCTCGATCCCGACTACCTCGGCCCCTTCCGCGTGGACAACGAGAACTCGCCCGAGATCATCTTCGCGGTTCCGTACGACGCGGTGTATGCTACCGGAAGCAACTGGCACATGAAGACGCTGAAGCCCGATCTGCGCTACGTCTTCAAGCTCAATGGCACACCATGGGGTGGCACGTCCGCCAACCCCCAGTTCATCGATACGTACGATGCCGACGACCAGAGGCTGCACGATACCTGGCTCATGGGTCCGTACTATGATGACGTGGGGCACGGCTACACCTTCGTGCAGCACGTGAAGTCCATCGAGGAGTCGGAGTGCTACTGTGCCGGCTTCCCCATGTCGAAGTACGAGATCTACGCGGGCGAGACCGGCTCATCGAACGTCGACTTCCCCGCGCTGCGCTACGCCGAAGTGTTGATGATGAAGGCCGAGGCGCTGCTCAGAACGGGCCACGCCGGCGATGCGGCGCTCATCGTGAGCGATGTCAGAGAGCGGGACTTCGACGAGACCAACCCGGCGAAGGCCACGATTACCGGCGCCGAACTGGAAGGCGGAAGCGTCTACAACTACGGCTGGATGGATGTCGACGGAGTGGTGAAGGACCAGCCGGGTGGCAATCCCACAGTGAATGGCGGCGCGGACATCCAGTACGGCAGATTCCTCGACGAGCTCGGGTGGGAGTTCGTGGGCGAAGCGCAGCGCCGGCAGCAGCTCATCCGGTTCGGCGTATTCACCACGAAATCGTGGTTCAACCACACGCCCATGGGGGATTTCCATTCGATATTCCCGATCCCGCAATCGGCGATGAACACCAATTCGAATCTGGATCAGAACCCGGGCTACTGATCGGCCGCCGGCCGCGTTCTTACGCGGCCGTGCGGCGGGGCTCTCGAATTCAACGACTGGTGACATGTCCTTCCCTCGCAGCATCTCGCGTCGCGACGCGCTCAAGCAACTCGGCGTGGCCGGAGCCGGTATCGTGTTTGCCGGTGCCTTCCGCGGCCGGAGCGGCCCCATTCTCGTTGCCGGCCAGCCGGTCGACATCGCCGTGTGGTCGCTCAGTGCCGTCACGCTGCGCATCGCGGTGCGTCCGCTGCAGACTTTCTCGTACGGCGAGGAAGCCATCGGCATCCCTGCCACCGGTGCGCTGGTGGAGGAGCAGCCGGGCACGCTGCTCCGTCGCGGCGCGGAGGGCGCGGACTTCGCGCGGCTGCGTGCGGGCGATCTCGTAGTCCGCTTCACGGAAGATCCGCCCACCATCCACGTGGAGACACTCGACGGGAAGGTGGTACAGCGCTTCACGCTCGACGTGGCGGAACCAGCTCTGTCGTTTCTCCTGCCGAGCGGCCCGCTGCTCGGCTTCGGCGAAGGCGGTTCGCAGTTCGACCGCAAGGGTGCGATCGACTCGATGCGCAACGGTCAGGGCGCGAAGGCCGAAGGGGCGGGCGCGTATGGACTGGCGACACACGGCACGCGCGTACCGTCGCAGTGGCTGATCGGCACCGACGGCTGGGCGATCTTCATCAATCAGCCCACCGGCTCGTTCGACCTCACCGGGAAAGAAGGGAAGGTGACTCCGCAAGCCGAAGCGGGATTGCCGGTGGATCTCTTCGTGGTCTCGTCCGCGGATCCGCTGGTCATCATGCGCGAGTATGCGCGCATCACGGGACTCCCCGAGCTCCCCGCTCGCTGGACCTTCGGTTACATGCAGTCGCACCGCAACCTGGGCGGGCCCGATGAGATCATGGGCGTCGCGCGCAAGTTCCGCGAGAAGAAGCTGCCGTGCGATGCGCTCATCTATCTCGGCACCGACTTCATCCCCTCGGGCTGGAATACGCACAACGGCGAGTTCACCTGGAACACGGAAAACTTCCCGCAGCCGCAGCAGATGCTCGACGAGCTGCACAGGGAGCATTTCCGGGTGAACCTGCACGTGGTGATCGAAGGGCGGCGGTTGATCGGGACCGTGCACGATGGCGCCTGCACCGACCCGCTTCCTTCCGGCCGCACGAGCGACGGCCACTGGCCGCGCGTGCGCGAGGTATCGTGCTACTGGCCGGCGCACAAACCGCTTTCGGACATGGGTATCGACGGCTGGTGGCCCGATCAGGGTGACGGCTACGATCAACCATCGCGCGTGAACCGCCACCGCATGTACTGGGAAGGGATGCAGCTCTACCGTCCCGACGAGCGACCATTCGCGCTGCATCGCAACGCGTCACCCGGGGTCCAGCGCTACGGCGGATTCGTATGGTCGGGCGACACGCGCAGCACGTGGAAGACGCTCGAGACACACGTGCCAGTGGCGATCAACAGCGGGCTCTCCGGCTTTCCGTACTGGGGAAGCGACATCGGCGGCTTCAATCCGACGGACGAATACACCGGCGAGCTGCACGCGCGCTGGTTCCAGTTCGGCGCGTTCTGCCCGAGCTTCCGCACTCACGGTCGCAACTGGTATCTGCGGCTGCCGTGGGGTTGGACCGAGAGCGACGGCGGCCCGCTCGGCTCCACGAAGTGGCGCGCGAACCCAGCGGATCTGCACGACGCGCGGATCGAGCCGGTGATCCGGAAGTATCTCGAGCTGCGCTACCGCATGATGCCGTACGTCTACACCGCGGCGCGCGAGACGCACGAGACCGGGCTCCCCATGATGCGCGCGCTCTGGCTGCATCATCCCGACGATCCCGCGGCGGTGCGACGGGGCGATGAGTTCTACTGGGGACGCGACATCCTCGTGGCACCGGTAACGGAGAAGGGAGCGACCGAACGCCGGCTCTACCTCCCGCGCGGTGCGTGGTTCGACTTCTGGACCGAGAAGAAAGTCGACGGTGGCCGCGAGATCACGCGCAAAGTGGATCTCGAGACGATGCCGCTCTACGTTCGCGCGGGAGCCGTGCTGCCGCTGGGACCTCTGAAGCAGTACACCGACGAGCCGGTCGACGGACCGCTCACTCTCACGGTGTATCCCGGCGCGAGCGGAAGTTCGTTCCTGTATGATGATGATGGCAGGAGCTTCCAGCATCGAGCCGGCGCGTTCATGCGTCTCGTGATGGACTGGTCCGATGCGGAGCGGCGCCTCGATCTCCACCTCGCACCGGGTTCGCGGATGGTGCCCGCCGCGGCTCTCGACATCGAAGTGCGGCTCGCCGGCACCAAGGCCG
>JBIQLU010000049.1:15525-16961 GCA_044463985.1 Gemmatimonas aurantiaca
GCTGATGTCGACTTCGTCTCCGAGTCTCATCGACCTCTCGGGTGACGGTGTGCCGGACATCGTCTTCGGCACCGGAGTGGACAGGGTGATCCCCGCGCCCGGTGGCGGCAGGATGCTCGACAGCGAACCGGAGATCTCCGGCTACGTCGTGGCCGTCTCCGGCGCGAACAACGAGATGCTCTGGCAGGTGCCGAGTCCGCGCGATGCCTTCACCACGCCACGCTTCGCGCGCTTGAACGGCGACAGCGTGCCGGACGTGATCATGGGTGGGCGCGAGGGCGTGTTGAGCGCGTTCAGCGGGAAGGACGGTGCGCTCCTCTGGCGCGATGCGGGCGATGCGGTGGCAACGACTTCGTTCCCTCTCAACTTCTTCACGCCCGCTATCGTCGACGACGCGAACCGCGATGGTGTGTCGGATCTCGTCGTGACGTACGGCGGCGACGACTCGGCGCTGCCGCGCGATCCGCGCGGGCCGGGTTACCTGGCGCTGATCTCGGGCGCGGACGGCGCTGTCCTCGCCGTCGTGAAGACGCCCGACGGCGCCGAGACGTACAGTTCCCCCGTGGTGTACCGTCGCGCCGATGGAACGGAATGGGTGGTCTTCGGAACTGGCGGCGAGACACTCGGTGGCGCGGCGTACCGCGCGCCAGTCGCGTCGATGGTGGATGGCACGTTCGCCGATCGAGTGGAGCGGCTGATCGAGCCGGGCAACAAGGGAGTCATCGCGCCGGCCACGCTGGCGGACATCACCGACGACGGAGAGCTCGACATCATCATCAGTGCGTTCGACGGACGACTGGTCGCTGTGGATGGCGCGTCGGGGAAGGCGCTCTGGCAGAACGACGGAGAGGGCGAGGAGACATATCAGCCGGCGGCCGTGGCGCGCGTGGCTCCGGACGGAAGGCTCGCACTCGTCGTCTCACGCGGGATCGGTGCCTTTCCGAAATACATCGGCAGCGTGCACAGGGTACTCGCCGCCGAGGACGGTCGCGTGCTCTTCGAGCACAGAGATGCGCTCTATCCGGGCGGCGCACCGCTCGCGGTGGATCTCGACGATGATGGCGCCGACGAGCCGATCTTCTTCACCGTGCGCTTCCCGTCGGGACACGGCGGTCGCATCTACGTACTCGACGTGGCGTCCGACAGCCTCCTGGCGCACGATGTACCCACCAACCTGTGGACCACGCCCGCGGTCGCCGATCCGCGCGGGACCGGCACCCTCGAGTTGATCGTGCTCGCATGGAATCTGAGAGCGGACGCGCAGTCGCAGGCGAACGCCGCTTCTCCCGGCGGCTTCGACGTGCTCGGCGACCCCGGTGATGGCGCGCCGACGTGGCGGGATCTGCGCTGGCAGCTCCTCCGTCTGAACCTCGGAGGGAAGACGCCAGCGTCGAGGAGCTGGGCGGCGTACATGGGCACGAGCTCGGATGGCCACT
>JBIQLU010000049.1:17061-23735 GCA_044463985.1 Gemmatimonas aurantiaca
CGAGATGACCTCAATCCCGAACAGGAGAGCGCAATGACGCGCAGACTGATCGATCGGTGGGCCCCGGCCACGACCATCCTGGCCCTCGCCACCCTCGTAGCAGCCGGCTGCTCGGGTGATGCGACGCGGATCACGCGCGACGGCAAACCGGCGCAGCTCGACATACGACCGGCAGGCGAGCACTCCATCCGCGTCACACTCGAGCCGCTGAGCTACGACGGCGAGCTGCCGTTCACGCCGGCGCTGGCCGCGGATCGCGCGGCGGCCGATCCCGTCATCTCGCTCCGCAAGATCGATTCGACGGTCGAGCAGACGGTCGGCAACCTCCACGTCACGGTGAGCGCACGCCCACTCACGGTGGAAGTCCGCAACGCCGCGGGCGATCCGGTGCAGAAGCTCGTCTTCGACGACAGCGGCAAGGTTTCGTTCGACATCGGAGGATCTCCCATCCTCGGGATGGGGGAGGGCGGGCCGCCGCAGAATCGATCGAGGGATGATGATTCGAACTGGAGAAAGGCGTCGATAGAGTTCGATCGCCGCGGCCGGATGCACGAGATGCGCCCGCGCTGGCAGTCGGGCGCCTACGGCTCGCGCAATCCGGTGCCGCTGCTCATCGGCACCGGCGGCTGGGCGCTCTTCGTCGCCACGCCGTGGGTCGAGGTCGACCTCAGCGATGCGAATCGCGGCACCTTCATCCCCTGGCAGCGGCCGGCCGAGCCAGAGTTCCCGTCAGCCGACTCGGCGCCGAGCGATTCGGCCGCGCGCGACTCGCTGCGCCGCGCCCGACGCGCGTATACGGCGCAGGTGCAGGGGCGCCCGCCCGCGTCGCAGCCCACCGATGTCTTCGATGCATTCATCTTCGACGCGCACGATCCCGCGGCGTTCATGAAGGATGTGTCGGTGATCTCCGGGCCCGCCGTCATGCCGCCGAAGTGGGCGCTCGGCTACATGCAGTCGCACCGCGAGCTGCGCGACGCGAAGCTCTCGCCCGAGCAGCTCATTCTCGACGAGATCTCCACGTTCCGGGCGAAGAAGATTCCGGTGGACGCCGTCATCTATCTCGGCACCGGCTTCACGCCCACCGGGTGGAACACCGAGCAGCCGTCGTTCGACTTCAATCCCGAAGTCTTCACGAGCGATCCGAAGGCCGTGATCGACAGCATGCACGCCGAGCACGTGAAGGTAGTGCTGCACATCGTCCCGTGGCAGCGCGACAAGCTCCCCACCCTGCACGGCACGATACCGCCGAAACCGGACGAGAAGCTCGACTCGGGACACATCGCGAACTACTGGCAGCAGCACGTGAATCTCGTACGCACCGGTGTGGATGCCTGGTGGCCTGATGAAGGCGACTGGTTCGATCTCTACGAGCGCGTGAAGCGTCACCAGCTCTACTACCAGGGGCCGCTCTCCACCACGCCGAACGTTCGGCCGTGGAGCCTGCACCGCAACGGATATCTCGGCGTCGCGCAGTGGGGAGGATGGGTCTGGTCGGGCGACACGCAGGCGGCGTGGAAGACGCTCGAGGGCCAGATCGCGGTCGGCATCAACCACTCGCTGAGTCTCAGTCCGTATTGGGGCTCCGACCTCGGCGGCTTCTACACGACCGACGAGCTCACGGGAGAGCTGTACGCGCGCTGGTTCCAGTTCTCCGCGTTCACACCGTCGTTCCGCGCGCACGGCCGCATCTGGCGGCTGCATCTACCGTGGGGATGGGGGCTGAGCGACATGGGCTTCCACGAAGGCCAGCGCGTGGTGCCGCCGCAGTCGGAGATGAACAACCGGCAGATCGAGCCGATCGCGAGGAAGTACGACGATCTGCGCTACCAGCTTATTCCGTACATCTACACGCTGGCACGCGAGGCGCACGACACGGGGATGCCGCTCATGCGTTCGCTCTGGCTGCACTACCCGGACGACGAGCACGCGCGCAGCGTGGGCGACGAATATCTGTGGGGCCGCGACATGCTGGTCGCGCCGGTCTACACGAAGGGCGCCACCAGTCGCGAGGTGTATCTGCCGAAGGGCGACTGGTACGATTGGTGGACGCACGAGAAGCAGACGGGCGGCCGGACGGTGACGCGCAAGGTGGATCTCGCCACGATGCCGATCTACGCGCGCGCCGGCGCGATCATCCCCGTGGATCCGGTGCGCCAGTACATGGCGCAGAAGGTGGATGGGCCCACCACGCTCGAGGTCTTCAGCGGCGCAAACGGGAGCTTCACGATGTACGAGGACGATGGTACGAGCCTCGACTATCTGAAGGATGTCGGGACGTGGACGCGCTTCACCTGGGACGACGCGGCGAAGCGTCTCACGATCGAGCCCGCGCCGCCGGCGGGAGTCACGAACGTGGATCGCGGACCGCGCGAGTTCCGAGTGAGAGTGTTCCCCGGCGGCGCCGTGAAAACCGTGCGCTACATCGGCGCACGCGTCGACGTGACGCCTTGAGCGCTCAGCCGGCCTGGTCGCCGCTGAGCCGCTTAAGTGCGTCCGACCAACGATCCGCCGACGTGTGCGCTCGCATGGCCGGCTCCCGGGCGAGCAGTGCGCACACGTCCTCGAGATGCTCGCGCATGCGGGACTCAGCCGCCCGCGGATCGCGATCGCGAATCGCCGCGAGTATCTGCCGGTGGAAGTTGATCGTGTGCTCCGGTGTCACGAGAGCCGAAGTGAATCGGACCAGCTCCTCCAACGACTGGTGCACCACGGTGAACAGCATCTCGCAGACCCGATTGCCCGCCGCGCGGAAGAGCGCGCGATGGAACTCCAGGTCGCTGGCGACGAAGGGATCGGCGTCGGCATCGGCTCGTTCCATACGCGCGATCGCCCGCTCCATCGCTTTCTCATCTTCCGGAGTCGCGCGCGTGGCTGCGCGCGCGGCGAGCTGCGGTTCCACTATGAGCCTGGCGTCCATCAGCTCTCGCGAGCTGATGCCATCGAGCAGGATGAGAAACTCGAGCGGTTCGGAGAGGATGGATGCGGCCGCGGGATTGAGCCGGGTGCCGCTGCCGACCTGCTGCGAGATGACGCCGATGCTCTCCATGACCTTCAACGCCTGGCGCAGCGACGAGCGGCTCACCTGCAGCGTCTCCGCGAGATCACGTTCCGCGGGGAGCCGGTCGCCGGGTCGAAGAGCCTTCTCAGCGATGAGTCGCTTGAACAGCGCCAGAAGCGAACCAGTCAGATTGGGCTGCGATGACTCCACGCGCTGTTCCTCGAATGTAGGCGTCATTCCCGCGAAAGCGGGAATCCATGCCACAGGACCAAACACTGAAACGTGCCGAAGCACCATAACGGCGCCATCCCTGACGCGCCAGCTCGTCGAGCTTGCCGTCATTGTATAATGGTACTACCATTTTCCCGCCACTTGAACCATGGGTCTCGATATGGAAGCAGCAGTGACGCCCCTCGGAGGGCGTGGCGAGCTGGACGTTGATGGGCGCGACGAGGTCAGAATCACTCGGGTGCGCACGCGAGTAGTGGAATGGCGCGGGCCGACCGTGCCGATGCAGGCCCACTTCTGCACGAACCCGATGGACCTCGTGGCGGAGGCCGCGGACTCGATGTCGCCTTTCTGCTTTCACGGCTGGCTGCTCGTCGAGCTGTTCACCGATTCGGGGCACGTCGGCATCGGCGAAGCCGCGCTCGCGCCACGACTCACGAAGGCCGCCATCGACACGTACCTCACCCCACTTCTTCTGGGGCGAAATCCGTGGGACGTGGAGCTCCTCTGGCAGATCATGTACAGGCACACGATGGCCTGGGGACGCAAGGGCGTCGGGATGACTGCGATCAGCGCGGTCGACATCGCGATCTGGGATCTGCTCGGCAAACTCACCGGCCAGCCGGTGTACAGGCTGCTCGGCGGCAGGACCAAGTCGCGCATTCCGCTCTACGCGAGTCGCCTCTACAGCCAGGATCTCGAATCGCTCGCGGAGGAGGCGACGCGCTATCGCGACGCGGGTTTCCGCGCGATGAAGCTGCGCTTCGGCTGGGGACCGGTGGACGGTGCGGCCGGAATGCAGCGCAACGTGGATCTCGTGCGAACGGTGCGCGAGACGGTGGGCGACGAAGTGGATGTGATGGCCGATGCGTACATGGGGTGGACGCTCGACTACGCGCGTCGAATGATCCCGCTTCTCGAACCGTTCAACCTTCGCTGGCTCGAGGAACCCGTCATCCCCGACGACATCCGCGGCTACGCGGAGCTGAACGCGATGGGACGAATCCCGATTGCGGGCGGCGAGCACGAGTTCACGCTCCACGGCTTTCGCGAGCTGCTGGAAGCGCGCGCGGTCTCCTGCATCCAGTTCGACACGAGCCGCGTGGGCGGCATCACCCAGGCGCGCAAGGTGCTCGCGCTCGCGGAAGCGCATGCGGTTCCGGTAGTGCCGCACGCTGGACAACTGCACAACTACCATGTCGTGATGTCGAGCCTCAATGCACCGATGGCGGAGTTCTTCCCGCGCGTCGATGTGGAGGTCGGCAATGAACTCTTCTGGTATATCTTCGACGGCGAGCCGGAGCCCGAGAATGGAAGCATCGATCTCCGCTCCGATGTGCCGGGCCTCGGTCTCACCATACGCGAGGACGAACTCGCGAAGTTCGACGTGATCGAATGAGCATGACAACGAGTCTGGTGCAGGTGACGGCGAGCGATGGCGAGCGGCTCGTCGCGATCGTGGATGAACCGCTGCTCCGCGTGGTGGACGCTCACGCTTCGGTGTACGAGCTCGCGCTCGCCGCACTCGCCGCCGCGGAACCGCTCGCGACGTTCGCGCTCTCGCACGTGGGCAAACGCTCCATTCCGTACGACGAAGTGTGGGAGGGCCGCGCGGGGTGGCGCATCCTTCCCGCCATCGATCATCCCACGGAGCCCGGTCGCTGTCTGGTGAGTGGAACCGGCCTCACGCACCGCCGCAGCGTCGACACGCGACAGGCCATGCACGCCGCCGACACCACCGTGACCGACAGCATGCGCATGTATCAGTTGGGCGAGGCGGGAGGGCGGCCGGAGGCCGGCACCATCGGCACGTCGCCCGAGTGGTTCTACAAGGGGAACGGCAGCGTGCTGCGCGGTCACGGTGAACCGCTGCCGGTTCCGTCGTACGCGGAAGATGGCGGCGAGGAGCCGGAGATCGCGGGCGTCTATCTGATCGATCGCGACGGTGTGCCGCGCCGCATCGGAATGGCTGCGGGAAACGAGTTCGCCGACCACCGACTCGAGCGTCGCAACTATCTCTACCTCGCCGCATCGAAGCTGCGGATGTGCGCGATCGGTCCGGAGCTCGTTCTCGATCCGGATTTCTCCGACGTGAGCGGCGAGGTGGCGATAGAGCGTGACGGGAACACGGTGTGGACGCGCGCGATCCGCACCGGCGATGCCGCGATGTGTCACAGCCTCGACAACATCGAACACCATCACTTCAAGTACGAGACGCATCGCAATCCCGGCGATGTTCACGTCCACTTCGTGGGTGCCGACGCCTTCAGCTTCGGCGATGGCTTCGAGCTGCGCTCCGGCGACGTCATGCAGATCGCCTTCGCCGGTTTCGGCCGCCCGCTTCACAACCCTCTAGTGGTCGAGCGTTCGCCCGAGGTGGCGATTCGCGTTCTGCCGCTGTAGGAGCGCGAGCAGCGGTCCGCGCTCGAGAGCGACTTCCACGCACCATCAACCATCGGGGACCAATGGAGATCCGGAGCTTCCTGCACCGCAAGCGATGGTGGATCGCGATCCTGCTCTGTGCCGCGATCTCCATCGACTACCTGGATCGCAACACGTTCCCGGTCGCGGTGAACGCGATCCGCGACACGTTCCCGATAGGCGACGGCGACTTCGCCCGTCTCAATTCGTACTTCCTCTTCTCCTACGCGCTGATGTACATCGGCGGCGGGAAGTTGATGGACGCCTTCGGGACGCGGCGCGGCTTCTTCTGGATCATGATCGTCTGGTCGCTCGCGGTGATCGGTCACGGCCTCGCCGCGGGGATCGCGGGTCTGGCGGTGGCGCGCGTGCTGCTCGGCGTGGGCGAAGGCGGCGGTTTCCCCGCGATCACGAAGGCGGTTTCGGAGTGGTTCCCGGCGCGGGAGCGATCCACGGCCATCGGCATCGTGAATGCGGGCACCGCCATCGGCGGCATCGCGTCGCCGCCGCTCATCGCGCTCGTGCTGCTCTACGACGGCTGGCCGCTCGTGGAGCCGTGGCGCTGGGTCTTCTTTCTCTGCGGCTCGCTCGGCTTTCTCTGGGTGATCTGGTGGATGCGCGAGTACCACCCCGCGGCGAGCCACCCGCGTCTGAGCGCAGCCGAGCGTGAAGAGATCGCCGAAGTGTTCGACGCGCCGAGTGGCGCATCCGCCGCCGGCAGCACGCGCATCCCCTGGCTGCAACTCTTCCGCTATCGGGAGACGTGGGGGCTCATGCTCTGCAAGGCGCTCGGCGATTCGGTCTGGTACTTCATCGCGTTCTGGATGCCGAAGTATCTCATGGATGCGCGCGGCTTCGACATCAAGGAAGTCGGCGCGTTCGCGTGGCTGCCGTGGGCCGCCGCGGGAGTGGGATGTCTCGTGGCCGGCTCGTTCTCGAGCTGGCTCATCTCGCGCGGCCATGCGGTGCTCGCTGGACGCAAGATCGCGCTCGCGGCATCCGTGGCAGTGATGCCCGCGCTGATGCT
>JBIQLU010000050.1:0-2235 GCA_044463985.1 Gemmatimonas aurantiaca
GCGTCCTCCACGGATCGACGCAGGCGGTGAAGAAGTTGTTGATGGATCAGAGCAGAGTCGTCGGGATCGGTAACATCTACGCGAACGAGGCGCTCTGGCGCGCCGGGATCGATCCCTCGCGACAGGGCCGCACGCTCGACCGCGCCGAGGTGGAGCGGCTGCACGGCGTGATAGTGCCGCTCCTCGAGGAAGCGATAGTCGCGCGCGGCACGAGCTTCCGCGATTACCGCGACGCGCGCGGGGAGCGCGGCTCCTTCGCTTCGCTGCTCCAGGTATATGGACGCGAGGGGCTCCCGTGCGCGAACTGCGGCGCGCGGCTGATAGGCACGCACGCCGTGGATGGCCGGGCGACGGTGTTCTGCGCGTGGTGTCAGCGGTGAGCAGGAAGAAGCACGCGTCGCTGCGCCCTGCCCCCACCAGCGACGAACAGCTCTCTCTCATGCGCGCGAGCGTACGCGAGTCGTGCGCCGACCGCCCCGGGATCTACCGGATGCACGCTCCTGACGGCGAGGTGGTGTACGTGGGCAAGTCCAAGCGCGTGCGCACGCGGCTGCTCAGCTACTTCCGCGCCGCATATCCCGAGGAGAAGGGCGCTCGCATCGTACGCGAGGCGGTGCGCATCGACTGGGAGTACACGCCCAGCGAGTTCGCCGCGCTCCTCCTGGAGCTTCGCCTCATCAAGCGTCTGAGGCCGCGCTTCAACGTGCAGATGAAGCGCGACGCCCACCACCTCGCCTTCATCAAGATCACCCGCCCGCCAGCGCCGAAGCTCGTGGTGGTTCGCGGAGCGAGCGACGACAGCGCCGCCTACTACGGTCCATTTCAGGGCGCGCGGCGCGTGGAAGAGTCGCTGCGCGAGCTGAACGACGTGCTCGGTCTCCGCGACTGCGCTCTCGACCGGAGGATGCACTTTGCCGACCAGCGCGAGCTCTTCCAGCTCGGCGCGCGGACTCCGGGCTGCATCAGGTACGAGGTGCACAAGTGTCTGGGTCCGTGCGTGGCCGCGTGCACGGTGCACCAGTACGACGAACGCGTCGGCATGGCGCGCGCATTCCTCGACGGATCCGACGACGGCCCGATCGAGTCGCTGCGAACCGAGATGCTCGCGAGCTCCGACAGGCTGGAGTTCGAGCGTGCGGCGTCGCTGCGCGACAAGCTCGGTCGTCTCGAGGAGCTGAAGGATCAGTTCCTCCGCTTCCGGTACGGCGTCGAGACCCTCTCGTTCCTGTACGCGGTTCCCGGCTACGAAGGCGACGACCGAGTGTACCTCATCCGCCGCGGGCGCGTGCGCGAGGAGCGGCCAGCTCCCCGCACCGCCGCCGACCGCCGCGCGCTCGCCCGGCTCACCGAGGAGATCTTCGGCACCGTCGAGCGCGACTCCACACGAATCCCGACGCACCAGGTGGACGAGCTGCTCCTCCTCTCATCCTGGTTCAGGAAATTCCCCGAGCAGCTCGAGCGCACCACCCGCGCCGAGGATGCGGGGCTCGAGCGGGTGGTGTCCTTCCCCGTCGAGCTGCCCAGGGCCGAGCTGATCGCCTAGCGCTTCACTCCCGCTCCGATGGTCTTGTCGAAGAACGCGGCGGTCGCGCTGTC
This sequence comes from Gemmatimonas aurantiaca, assembly GCA_044463985.1. Classification (GTDB taxonomy): domain Bacteria; phylum Gemmatimonadota; class Gemmatimonadetes; order Gemmatimonadales; family Gemmatimonadaceae; genus JADGGM01. The sequence goes on from JBIQLU010000050.1 coordinate 1,597, forward strand.
GGCAGTGATCCACGAGCGGTACAACAGGAAATCGTGAATCTCATCCGGGAGCACGATCTCCTCGTACTTCACGCCCGCCGCATCGAGACGGCGCGCGAGGTCCACGGTCTGATCGAAGCGCACGTTGCGATCGTCGTCGCCCTGGATCAGCAGCACCGGCGACTTCCACGTGGAGATCGACGACACCGGCGACGACTTCCAGGCGACATCCGCGGCCTCGGCGGCATCCGCCTTCTCGTAGCGATCCAGCAGGCCGGAGAGGCGCCGTCCGATATCGCTCGTCCAGTCGTGCACGCCGTGCATGTCGACGCCCGCGGCGAAGAGATCGGAGTTGCGCGCCAGCGCCATCGCGGTGAGGAAGCCGCCGTACGAGCCACCCCAGATCCCGATGCGCGACCCGTCGACATTGGAAAGAGTGCGCAGATATTCCGCGCCCGCCTTCACGTCGCGGTACTCGGAGGCTCCCCACGCACCGGCGTCCTCGGGGTGGTGGAACTCGTGCCCGTAGCCGATGCCGAGCCGGTAGTTCACGGAGAGCACGACGTACCCCTTGCTCGCCAGATACTGGTTGACCGCGTACGAGTTCGAGTAGTAGCGGCTGTAGTGCCAGCCGAGCAGCATCTGCCGCGGCGGGCCGCC
>JBIQLU010000050.1:2335-12389 GCA_044463985.1 Gemmatimonas aurantiaca
TGAAGACGTGGCGCCGGTCGATGTCGTCCTTCCCCTTCCCCATGTTGCCGGCGAAAACGAGCGAGCGACGGTCGGGACTCATCTTGATGTACTCCGCCATTCCGGCGTCCGGAGTGAGCAGGAGCGGATCACCACCCGACGCCGCCACCGAATAGAGGTGCGGCCAGCCATCGAGGTCGGCGAGGAAGACGATGCGATCGCCGGCTCCCCAGTGCAGATTCGCACGTCCCTCGGTGGTGGGGTACGAGCCGCGCAGCGTGTTCGGGCTCTGCCAGATCTGCCGCGCGCTCCCGCTGGAGACGTCGCCTATCCAGATCGAGAACGGATTGGGATGCAGCTCGAGGAGAGTCTTCGGCGCACCGCCGCCGCCCGCAGCGCGTATGAACGCGACGCGCTTGCCGTCGGGCGACCAGCGCGGACTTCCATCGCGCATGGTGGAAGGCGCGATGTAGCGGAGGGGCGTGGACTGATCGGTGTAGATGGTGATGAACGAGTGATCGCCGCGCGACGACACGAACGCGAGCTTGCTCCCGTCCGGCGACCAGACAGGTGAGTTGCTCGAACCCTTCGCGAAGAACAGCCGGGAAGCTTCCTTCGAACCGTCGATGGGGACGGTCCAGATCGCACTTCCCTTGCTGAAGGCTACCACCTTTCCTGTGGGCGAGACGACCGGCTCGTCGCCCTCGGCGAGTCGCTTCGGAGTTCCGCCGGCGAACGGCACGCTCCAGATCTCGATCTTCGGCTGCACGGGACTCGACGTGGGATCGGGTGCGAGGTCCGTCCAGTTGCCGTCGTGGTCGCCGCCGCGCACGTACACCACGGTGCCGCCGTCGGGCGTGAGAGAGAGATTCGTCAGCTCCTGGCCATCGTCCTCGGAGTACGAGGTGACCTTGCGCGGAGTCCACGACGGCCCTTCGGCCACGTAGATGTTGCGCACGCCCAGTTCGTCGAAGACCCACGCCACGCGCTGGGCGCTGCTCGCGGAAACGAGCTCCGAGGGAAACGGGTAGCTCCGCACCTGTTCGAGCGTGAAGCTCCCTCCGGAAGACTGCGCGCGCGCGGCCACGGCCGGCACGGCGACGAGCGTGGAAACGAAGAGCAGCGCGAGGCGGCGGCGTCCTCGCGACGCGTGGTGGGTGTGCATCGAAGCTCCTCTACTCAGGGGTCGGCTCAACGGCAAGAATGCATAATCTGCCATGCGTGCACGGCCGCGTCCACGGCAGAGGCGTGCGGATCAACCGAGAGTGACGATCCTGGCGTCGGCGGATTCGTCTTCGATGCTGAGAAGCGCGATGCTCGGCAGGATGTCGAAGCGGCGCGGACCGGCGGCGCCCGGATTCACCACGAGCCGGCCGTCAGCGCGCGCGATGAGCGGGCGATGCGTGTGGCCGAACACGAGAACATCGGCCGGATACGCGGCGAGAAGCCTCGCGGGAGTCGGACTACCCAGCTCGTGGCCGTGACTCACGTGGATACGAACTCCGCCCACGGTGCGAACGATGTACTGCGCCAGGCGCGGACGCCCCGGCGCGTCGGTATTCCCGAAGACCGCCTGCACCGGCGCGATGGTCGCCAGTTCATCGAGCACGTCGTCACCTCCGACATCGCCGGCGTGGAGGATGAGCTCCACGCCCTCGAGCGCAGCGTGCAGTTCTGGCCGCACGAGTCCGTGCGTGTCGGAGACGAGGCCTATGAGGTGGGTGGTGGGGGGAGGCGACATTGGGGGGGAGAAAAGCGGAGGGGAACGACGAGAAACGAGAGAGCGACTTCGTGTCGCAAGGTGGGGGTGGGGATGGGTGCATGCAAATGCAAAATCATTTTGACATAACTGGCGCCTCGTCCCTCTCGGTGTTACCTCGCCCCTCGATCTCCCCGTCCCCCTCCCCCTTCCCGCCCTCGTGGCCCGCCCCGAGCCCGGATCTCCGCTCCCTTCCCTCGTTCTTACCTCGTCTCTCTTTCTCCTCTACTCCCGAAGCGAGCAACCACTGCACCCAGCCCGGCCGCCGCATTCGCCAGCGCGTGCCCCGTCTCGCGGAGGCGCTCAGTCAGCGCGCGCTGGCGTCGGGTCGCCTCCGCGGCATCCTCGGTGGCCGACACCGTTTCCGAGGCTACCTGCGCGACCTGGCGCGATGCGCGGCCCAGCTCCTGAACGAGTTCGCCCTGCTCTCCCGAGGCGGCTGCCACCGTGCGCGCGAGCTCCACCGTGCGACGTGCGTCGAGCTCGATCCCGTTGAACACCGCCATCGCCTGCTGCATCACGCGCTCTCCCTCCCCCACCGCGCCCTCCATCCGCTGGAAGCGCTCGGCCGCCTCGTCGCTGCGCGCGGCCATCTGCCCGAGGAGCTCCTCGATGCGTCGCAGCGACTGCGAGCTGCGGTTCGCCAGCTTGCGCACCTCTTCGGCCACCACCGCGAAGCCGCGACCGGCCTCGCCCGCGCGCGCAGCCTCGATCGCGGCGTTCAGCGCGAGCAGGTTGGTCTGCGCCGCTATCTCGCCAATCACCTGGGTGATCTCGCCGATCCGCGCCGACGCCTCGCGCAGCACCGCCACGCGCTCCACGCCGTCGCGCGCGAGCTGCGCCATGTCGGTCACGCGCGACGTCGCTTCCTCAGCGCGCACCACGCCTTCGCGCGCGCGTTCCTCCACCGTGGTGGATATCGCGAGCGATTCGCGCGCGGCCGAGTCGACCGCGCCGGCCGCGTCGGTGAGTCGCCGCGCCGCACCTTCGATCCGCTCCGCGGCCTCGATGTTCCCGTCGGCGCCGCTCGTGAGACGCGCCAGCGATTCGGTCACCCGCCGCGCGCCGTCCGCCGCCTCGCCGCCGATCTCCGCCACGCGATCCGATGCGTCCAGCACTTCGCCCGCCGTGGAACGGGTTTCCTCGATCAGAGCGGCGACGTCACGCAGCGCCTCGTGCACCTGGCCACTTCCCACGCCCGCCGGGCCGCTCGCCTCGAGGAGCGCCGACCAGTTGTGCGACTGGATCGCGTCGCCCAGACGCTCGAGTTCTTCCAGCGGGCGCATCATGATCTGATTCAGACGCCACACGAACCACACGATGGCCGGCACCGAGAGCGCCCACGCTATCACCAGCTCCCACGGTCGGAGCCCGCGGAACGCCACCGTGTAGACGATCGCGCCGATCACCACGAGAAAGAACCCGAGCGTCCGGGCGATCTCCGCGAGCAGGCGGTTCGCGACTCGCAGTCGCACGACGAGCACCGCCACCGCCACTGCCACCAGCATCACCAGGATGGTGGTGTACAGGCGCGCCGGCGGATACGGCACGCCCGCCCACTCGGCGCCCGGAAGCGACACGTTCAGGAGCATGTTACATGGCCTCGAAACTTCGAATTGAAAGCATCCCCGCTTCCAAGGAGTGTTCGAGGAGGCCGAAGGTCACCGCGCGCCGGCGCGCTCTCCCCAGTGCACGGCCGCCACGCCCAGCGTGAGAGCGCGGAACTCCACGTTCTCGAAGCCGGCGCGTTTCATCCGCCGCGCCAGATCATCCACCTTCGGAAAGTTCGCGACCGACGCGGGAAGGTAGCTGTAGGCGGTGCGGTGGCCGCTCACCAGCCGCCCTATGAACGGGAGCACGCGGTGGAAGTACAGGTGGTAGCCGAAGCGCACCAGTCTCGACGGCGGGGTGCTGAGCTCCAGAATCACGAGCCGCGCGCCCGGCGCGAGCACGCGCCCCAGCTCGACCAGCGCTTCGTCGAGCGCGTCGAAGTTCCGCGCGCCGAACGCGACGATGATGCCGTCGGCGGATCCATCGGCGAGCGGGAGCTGGAGCGCATCCGCAACCAGCGGTTCCACCGGGAGCCCGCGCGTCTTGGCCCGGCCGCCTAGCAGCATCGGTTCCGCGAAGTCTATGGCGATGACGGAGCCGCCGAAGCCCGGCTGCCGCGCCACCTGCGCGCTCACATCCATGGTGCCGGCGCAGATGTCGAGGTAGGTGCCGCGCGGCCTGCGGTCGAGCGCCAGAGCACGGATGGCCCGGTTGCGCCAGCCGCGATCGATGTTGAGGCTCAGGACGTGATTGAGCAGATCGTAGCTCGGCGCGATCTCGGAGAAGATGCGGCGCACGTACGCCCGCTTCGCGTCGCCTCCTGCGGCGGCGTCGAGCGCCTCGCGCTCCTCTGTTCTGACGGAAGACATTGACCTGAAGTTCTCGGCGGCGTCGGAGGGGCGCAAGCTGCTCGCTGGATGAGCACGCACGGTGCGCGTAACTTGGTACCGACTTCCGATGCCTCTCTCACTCGAGCTCTCCAACCTCCCCGACGCCGACGTCGCCGCTCTCGCCAGAGGGGGGCGCGAGGCGGCGTTTCGCGAGCTGGTGAAGCGTTACGAGCGGCCCGTATTCTCGCTCATCTACCGCATGGTGCGCGACCGGGAGCTGGCGGAGGACCTCGCGCAGGACACGTTCGTCAAGGTTCTCAATCACATCGACCGCTACCGCCCCGAGTTCAAGTTCTCGAGCTGGCTTTTCAAGATCGCGAACAATCTGACGATCGACTATCTGCGCAAGCGGCGGCTCGACACCGTGAGCATGGATGGCTCGCCGCACGCGGCTACCGCTGCGGAGAAGGAGGCGACCTCGTTCGACGTGAGCGCGCGCGGCGAGTCGCCGCTGGACGAGATCGAGTCGAGGGAGTTGGGCGGCGCCATCGAAGAGGCGATCGCGAAGCTCAGGCCCGAGTACCGGGCCTGCATCCTGCTTCGTCACGTGGAAGACAAGTCGTACGAGGAGATCGCCGCCACCCTCGACCTCCCGCTGGGGACCGTGAAGACCTACATCCACCGCGCCCGGCACGAGCTCCGGGACGCGCTGGGCCACCTGAAAAGCTGACATGAAACCGCTCCCGGAGTGCCCCCGTACGATCATGTGGAGGACTCGTGAATAGACACCTTCTACCGGAAGAGATCGACCAGCTCCTCGATGGGGAGGTCGGCTTCGGCACCACGCCGCTCAAGCAGCACGTCCGTACGTGCGATGAGTGCAGGGCCGAGCTGGACTCCGCGCGCGCGCTGGTGAGCCGGCTCGAGCAGCTTCCGCATTTCACGCTCTCTCCCGACTTCTCCGAAGACGTGATGCAGCGCGTGCACGTCTACGTCCCGTGGCACGCGGCGCTGGCGAGCATGGTCCGGTCGTTCATCCCGCAGCAGCGTCGCTGGCGCGCGGCGGCGTGGGCGGGGGTGGTGGCGCTCGCCTCGCTGATGCTGGTGGCGTCGCTCTGGGCGGTCACCCGGCTGGATGCGGTTCTGTTCGTGGTGGAGCTCGCGTACGACCGTGCGCGCGAAGCGGGCGCGTGGGCGCTCTCGAACACCGTCACGGCGCTCTTCGGAAGCACGGCGGCGCAGGCGCTCGACGCGAGCGGAGCGGCGGGAGTTGCGCTGGCGCTCGTGGCGGTGCTGCTGACCGCGCTGCTGGCGGTGGGGGCGCTCCGGGTAGTGGTCGCGGGCGCCCGGCATCGTTGATGGCCATGCGATACGCCATCTCGCTTCTGGCCATCCTCTTCGCCTCGCCGCTCGCCGCACAGGGCGGCACCACCCCGAGCGCGGGAGGCGTGGCCAGCCCGGCTGCGCCCGCCGCGCCCGCCGCGCCTGGCCAGGACCCTATCGCAGCCTGGCTCGATTCCCTGGCCAGCGATGCCCACGGCCTCACGATCTCGCGAAGCGCGGTGCGTGAGGGGGATCTGCAGGTGGGAGCGGGCGATACCGTCGCCGGCAGCATAGCTGCCTTCCATGGAACTCTCGACGTCTACGGACATGTCCGCGGGAACGCGGTGGCCGCGGGCGGCGACGTCGTGCTGCACCCCGGCTCCGAGGTCGGCGGCGACGTGCTCTCGGTAGGCGGCGAAGTTCGCAACGAAGGCGGCAGCGTGGGCGGCGAGACGCGCTCGGTGAGCGCGCTCACGGTGGGAGCCCCCACTCCGGCGGCTCCCGTGACCACGGAGCAGACGGCGAGGCGTGCAGTCTCGCTCTCGGTGGGCTGGTACCTGGTACTGGCGTTCATCGGGCTCGCCGTCGTGCTCTTCGCGCGGAGCAATCTGGAGATCATCGCCGAGCGAATTCGCACGGACTTCACGAAGTCGTTCCTCTACGGACTCGCCGGCCACATTCTCTTCGTTCCGGCTCTGGTGGTGGGCGTGGCGGCGTCGGCGATAACGGTGGTCGGCATCGTCCTGATACCGTTCATCATCGTCGGATTCTTCCTCGCGGCGGCCGGCGCGCTGGCGCTCGGCTTCATCGCCATGTCGTTCGTGATCGGCGATGCCGCCATGCGGTGGCGCGGCGCGGCGGGCGGCGGCGGACGTGCGCAGCTCCTGCAGTTCCTGATCGTCGGCCTTTCGATCTTCCTCGTGCTCTGGGTGATCGCCGGAGCGCTCACGAGCTTCGGTGCGGTTGGCGGTCTCGTTCGCTTCATCTGCATGGTGGTCACCTGGGTGGCCGTCACGGCGGGCTTCGGAGCCACGCTCGCGTCGCGCGGTGGTACTCGCGCGCTGCACCCGCCGCTGCTGGAGGAGATCGAGCCGGTCGACGATCTTTCCTGGCAGACTCCCACTCCGGTGAGCGGCGTCGCCGCCGCGCGTCGTCCTCCTTCCAGCGGACGCGAACGGTGAGATCGCCCGGCATCATCAGGCCGCTCCTCCTCGGCGCGGCCGGCGTCGCGACCCTCGTTGTCTCAGCGCTCCCCACCTCGGCGGCCGCGCAGGAATCGCAGCGGTGGCGTACGCTCGAGGCGAGCCGTTCGACTCCCGCGTCATCCGCCGGCGACACGCTTCGCGTGCGCGTCGCGTATTCGGTCGGCCGGCTCACGCTCGGCGACGCGAAGCCCGGCACTCTGTACGACATCCTCGTTCGCTACGATGCGAACGAACGTCTCGTGTCGTACTCGTACGACCCCGCCGCGCACATCCTCACCGTGGGCGGCGACAGCGGCTTCGCGCGCCGCTTCGCCATCTCGCACGACACCGACGACAAGGGGCCGCACCCTTCGCTCGCGCTGCGGCTGGCGCCTTCCGTGCCGCTGGATATCGCGCTGCGCCTGAGCGCCGCAGACGCGACGCTCGCGCTGGGCGGCCTCGACGTGAGCGGCCTGAGCGTGGATGCTACCGCAAGCGGCGGCCGCGTCACCTTCGACAAACCGAACCCGTCGCGCATCCCGAGCGCGGAACTGCGCGCGACTTTCGCGGGCATCGCCGTGAGTGGACTCGGCAACGCGAGAGCGGACACCGTCCGCGCGAAAGCCACCCTCGGCCGCGTCGAGCTCGACCTCGGCGGCGACTGGACCGGGAGCACGACGCTCGATCTCGACGCGGTGCTCGGTGTCGTGACCGTGCGAGTGCCGAGCGATGTGGGAGTGAAGGTGGACGCGTCCACCACGTTGGGGAGCGTGGACACACCCGGCTTCACCGCGCGCGATGGCGCGTTGTACAGCGACAACTGGTCGGCCGCGAAGCGCAGCGTCACGATCGCCGGCCGCGCCGTACTCGCGCGCCTCGAGGTGCAGCGGCTTCCGTAGCAGCAGCGATTCCTGATCCAGGCTGGCCCCCTCCTTGCGACCCCGAAGGGCATGCAGTTGGGAGGGTACAGAATCTGGCCGTTGTTGCGCGCGACGGGGAAGCAGGTGTCGGCCGATCGGCTCACCGGGCTCGCGGCTGAAGCTGCGTACCACTTCTTCTTCTCGCTCTTCCCTTTCCTGCTCTTCGCCACCGCTCTCGTCGGGCTGTTCGTGGACCGGCGATCCACGATGACGTGGATCATGGACCAGATGGCCCGCCTGGTGCCCGACGAGGCGCTGAAGCTGGTGCGCGGAGTAGTGGAAGACGTGGTGTTCGACGACAGCAAGTCGGGGCTTCTCTCGCTCGGTCTGCTCCTGACTGCATGGTCGGGCTCCAACGTCTTTCGCTCGCTGATGGACACGCTCAACCTGGCGTACGACGTGGCGGAGACGCGTCCGTTCTGGAAGCGCGCGCTGCTCTCGCTCTTCGCGATAGTGGTGCTCGGCGTGCTGATGGTGGTCGCGAGCACCGTGATGGTCGCGGGGCCGGAGATACTCGACTGGCTCGGCCGCCATCTGCACATCCCCACGAGCAGGATCGATCTCTGGATGGTGCTGCAGTATCCGATCGCGTTCGCGATCCTGGTGCTGGCGTTCTTTCTCATCTATCGGTTTCTGCCGAATCTGAAGCAGAGTACGCGACAGATCCTCGTCGGCGCCGTAGTGGCCACGATTCTGTGGCTCGCGGTCACGCTTCTGTTCCGGCTCTACGTCACGAACTTCGGTTCGTACAACAAGACGTACGGCACGATCGGCGCGGTGATAGTCGTGTTGACGTGGATGTATCTGACGATGCTCGTGATTCTGATCGGCGGTGAGCTGAACGCCGAGATCCATCGCGGCACGGGAGCGATCGACCCGCGCGGTGGCGCGATCTACGCCGGTCGGATAGTGACGTCGCCGAGGCGCACGCGCAGCTCCACGGCCGAACCTTCCGCGCTACGCGCCAGCGGACGAAGCGGAGGCGATGAACGGCGGATGGAATAGCACGGGCGCGCCCTTTCCCACGCCCAGCGTGACCGCCGCGCTCCCGTCGCGCACCGCGATCTCCACGAAGCCGAGCGATCCCACCAGCGCGGTGAGCTCGCCTTCGCGCACGTCGGCGTACGCGCGTCGCACTTCCAGGGAGCGCGCCGCTACCTCCACGCGTCCGCCGTGCAGCGCCACGATGTTGCTGATGAGATTTCCGAAACGGTCCACGGCGATCACTTCGCCGAGCACGCGCCCGTCATCCAGCCGGCGCGCCTCCGGTGTGCGGAGCACGATCGGCGAATCGAAGGCCGTGCCGAGCAGCTCCAGCGCCGCGCCCTCCGCGAGCTGCGCGGCGGCGGGCGCGAAGACGTCGCGCCCGTGGAAAGTGTGCGACGCCCGCGGCGGCAGCGGAAGGGCGACCACCCGCGCGTCGCGCGCGAGCAGCGCCGGCGACAGCACACCGTTGTCCGGCCCCACGAGGTACCGCCCATCACTCTCTACCGCGATCGCCGCGCGCTTCGATCCCACGCCGGGATCCACCACCACCAGATGCACCGTCCCCGCCGGAAACCGCCTCCAGTACCTCGCCACCGCCAGCCGCGCCGCATCCACATCCTGCGCGCGCACATCGTGCGCGATGTCCACGACCGCCGCCCGCGGCGCCCCCGAAAGAAGCACCCCCTTCACTTCCCCCACGTAGCCATCGGCCGTCCCGAAATCGGTGAGGAGTGTGATGATGGGGGGCATGGGAAGAGCAGAAGGCAGAGGGCAGGCGGCAGGGAGCAGGAACTGCTCTAATCAAATAAGGGAGCAGGGAGAAGGAAACAGGGAACAGGAAGTGCACACCAGTCCAGGTCGTCCCCGCGAAAGCGGGGACCCATGTTTGATGGAGGAACATGGATGCCCGCTTTCGCGGGCATGACGTAGAGGGCCGCTCTTGCGGGCATGACCGAGTGCGTGTGCAGTTCCTGCTTTCTGCCGTCTGCTTTCTGCCCTCTCATCACCATCACACTTCCCTCCCCCTCCACCTCCCTCGCCGCCACAGCACCATCATCGCCAGGCCTCTACAAACGGAAGTGAGGGAAATCGTCCACCAGATTCCGTCGGTGCCCCAGCGGGCGGCGGCCCAGGCGGCGAGGGGGATACGGAGGCCGGTGAAGGTGGACGATGTGAGCATGGGAGGGAGGGTGTTGCCGGCGCCGCCGAGCGCGCCCTCGAGTACCAGCTCGGAGCCCAGGAATAGGGTGGAGAGCGCCGCGATGCGGAGGTAGCTCGCGCTCTCGGCGATGACGGCGGGATCGCTCGTGAAGATGCCGGCAAGGCCCGGCGCGAAACCGAGCTGCAGGAGGGCGCCTGCGACGCCTACGCACGTGGCGAGCGCGGTGGCCATCCAGCCGGCGCGTGCGGCGCGCGCACTGTCGCCCGCTCCGAGACTCTGCCCCACGATCGCGGCGGTGGCGGCCCCGAAGCCCACGCCCACGGTGAAGGTCCAGCTCTCCACGCGGTGGCCGACTCCGA
>JBIQLU010000050.1:12489-22136 GCA_044463985.1 Gemmatimonas aurantiaca
CCGAAGCCCACGCCCACGGTGAAGGTCCAGCTCTCCACGCGGTGGCCGACTCCGAGTGCGGCGATGGCCGGCGTGCCGAAGAGCGCGGTGGTGCGCGTGAGCAGGACGTACGTGAGACTGAAGAAGATCCCTGTGGCCGCGGTGGGGAGGCCCACGCGCACGATCGACCGCATGGTCTCGGCGGAGATCGGCGCGAAGCGGATCATCCGCCGGCGCACTAGAAGCGCGATCCCGAGGAGGAACGCGACCGAGCGGGTGAGCACGGTGGCGACTGCGGCGCCCGCGATGCCGAGCTTCGGAGCGTGAGCCAGTCCGAGGATGAGCACCGGGTCGAGCACGAGCGCGGCGATCACCGATGCGAGCAGGAGGAGAAATGGCGTGCGCGTATTCCCCGAAGCGCGGAACGCGGCGTCCACGGCGAAGAAGCCGAAGTAGGGCGGCGCCCCGATGAGGTAGGTGCCGAGGTACGTGCGCCCCAGCTCCGTGACGTGCGGCGGCGTATCCATCACGCGGAAGAGCCAGTCGAGCGACGCGTGTCCCACGATGGCCGCGGCGGTGCCGAGCGCCAGGGCGAGAACGACGCCGTTCCCCACTGCATCCGCCGCGGCACCATGCCGACGTTCGCCATGCCGGCGCGACGCCACCGACGTGAGACCGACGCCCACGAGCTCCGCGCACGCGATGAGGAGCCAGATCCAGAAGAGCGAAGTGGAAACCGCCGCGAGTCCATCGGGGCCGATGTGGCGGCCGACCCAGAACGCATCGGCGGTGCTGAAGATCGTCATCAGCAGCATCGACGCGACGGCGGGGATCGCGAACGTCGTGATCGTGCGCGCGAGCGGCCCGCGCACCAGAGCACCGTGGGTCGGGAGCTCGGCAGCCGGAACTGTCGTCACGCCATCGCGGGAGTTCAACGGCAACGCGGCCGCCGGAGATTCATCCGGCAGCCGCGCATCGCCCAGACGCCGAACGGAGTCGGCGTCGCTCACGTCGTGCACACGCTCCGGCTCATGCGGGGATGGCGCTCTCCGCGGTCGCGGTGATCAGGCGAGCCGTCTCCACGATCGCCTTCGATACGGGAGAGTCGGCGTCGGCCACGACGATGGGCGTGCCCTCATCGCCGCTGGTGCGCACGGCGGGCTGCAGCGGGATCTCGCCGAGGAGCGGTAGACCCAGCTCGTCCGCGAGCATCTTCCCACCGCCTTCGCCGAAGAGCGCGGTGCGGGTGCCGCAGCAGTCGCAGGTGAAGTAGCTCATGTTCTCGACGATGCCGAGCACGGGAACGCCGACCCGCTGGAACATCTTCGCGCCGCGAAGGGCGTCGCCCGTGGCCACCGGCTGCGGCGTGGTGACGATGACAGCGCCGTGCACGTTCGTAGCCTGCACCAGGGAGAGCTGTGCGTCGCCGGTGCCAGGTGGCATGTCGACCAGGAAGTAGTCGAGCTCGCCCCACTCCACATCGCGGAGGAACTGCGTGATGATCTTCATGACTATCGGGCCGCGCCAGATCGCCGGTTGATCGCGCTCGATGAGGAAGCCGATGCTGATCACCTTCACGCCGAACGCTTCGAGCGGAAGGATGCGATCGTTCACCACGCGCGGCGGCTCGTCCACGCCCATCATGCGCGGGATGTTGGGCCCGTAGATGTCGGCGTCCATGAGACCGACGCGCGCGCCGCTCTGCGCGAGCGCGACAGCAAGGTTGACGGCCACGGTGCTCTTCCCCACGCCACCCTTCCCACTCGACACGGCGACGATGCGACCGAGGTTGGGATAGGCCACGGGAGTGGGCGCCGGCACGGCTGCGCGCCGCGACTGCGGCTCCTGGCCCATGACGGGGAGGGAGCGGGAGCGGCCCGGCGCGGCACTACCCCCGCCCGCCGCGTGCGCGTGGCCGTGCGGTGCAGAGTGTGGCGCGGCGTGCGCGGCAGCGTGCGCAGCAGGAGACGGAGCGCCCTCGTTCGCCGCTGCCGGCGCCGCGGACGTAGCAGACGGCGCGGTGCCCTGCGAAGGATCCTTCACGTCCACGCGAACGTCGGCGACGCCATCGACACGTTCGACCGCCTGACGCACCTCGCGCACCAGCGAGGCCGGGTCCTGCGCCGCGAGGAGGATGCTGAAGCGCACCCGTCCCTCGACGGAAACCCCCACATCGCGGATCATCTCCGAGGAGATGACATCTTCACCAGTGCGCGGATTGACGACGCTCGAGAGCGCGGCGGCAATCCGCGCCTGAAGCGGCTCGGCCATGAATGCAAATCTCCCAGTGCCTCAGGCCTCGCGAACTTCGCGGACCTCGGGCACGTGCGTTTTCAGATGAGCTTCGATCCCTTCGCGCAGCATGCTGGCGGGCATGTCGCAATCGGGGCAGTCGCCTTCGAAGCGCAGCATCGCCACGCCGCCGACACGCTCGAAGCGCACCAGTTCGATGCCGATGGTTTCGAGCTTGAGCAGCGGCCCGACCTCGGCGATAGCCGCCCGGATGCGTTCTTCCACCGCCTCATCCGCCTCGCCAGCGCGTTTGAAGAGACCCATGTTTGGAAGCTAGGCGGGCGAGAGGCGAACTACAAGAAAGCTGCGCACGACGGGGTCAGCTCTCGAACGTAGAGGCTCCTGGCGCCGTTGCCGACCCTCCATGTTCAAAGAGCTCTCCCCTCAGCTCCCCGCGCTCCGCAGATATTCTCTCGCCGCCCCGATTACCCGATCGCGCACGCCATCCAGATCACCCTGGATCAGCGCGCCCGATGCCTTCGCGTGTCCACCGCCGCCGAAGGTGCGCGCAAACCGATTGACGTCCACCTCACCGGTGCTGCGGAACGAGACCTTCACCTTCCCGTGGCCAAGGTCGCGGAAGAAGATCGCCATCCGCGTGCCCGCCACCGAGCGGGGATGCTCCGCGAGTCCGTCGAGCTCCTCGGCGCGAACTCCGTAACGCTCCAGCGCGCCCGCCGGGAGCGCGATCCACGACACGCCGTTCTCCTCATCCACTTCGAGCGTCTCCAGCGCGTCGCGCAGAAGATGCAGCCGGCCCACCGACACCGACGCGTAGATGCGCCGGTACATCTCCTCCGGATCCACGCCGGCAGCGAGCAGTTGCCCCGCGATCGCGTGGCAGCGCGGCGACGTGTTGCTGAACCTGAAGCCGCCGGTGTCGGTAAGGATCGCCGTGTACAACGACCGCGCGATGAGCGGCGTGATCTCGAGGCCGAGCACGCGCGCGAAGTCGAACACCAGCTCGCCCGTGGCGCATGCGGCGATGTCGCTCACTATCGTCTCGCCGGGCGGTTCGTCCGACGGCACGTGGTGGTCGATGACCATCCGCGGTATCTCGAGCGCGCGCACCGTGTCGGCCAGCCCGCCCAGGCGGCCCACGTCGCTGATGTCGAGTACGATGAGCAGATCGGCGCCCTCGAACGCGCGCGCGCCCTCGGCGCTCCGCTCCTCCACGCCCTCCACGAGGAAGTCGAACATCGACGGCCACGGCGTGGGGTTCACTATGCGTGCGTGCACGCCGAGCTGCGCCAGCAGACGCGCGAGCGCGGTTTCGGAGCCGCATCCATCGCCGTCGGCGTTGATGTGCGTGGAGAGAACCGCGGTTCGCCCGGGTTTCAGCTCGGCGGCGAGGGTCTCGATCGCTGCACGACGGTGCGGCGCGATCGCGAGAAGATCGGGGAATGTGGTCGACATGTCGGCATCAATTGGAAGCGGCGTCCGCGAATGCGCGGACGCCGCTTCCTGAAGATAATCGGTGCGCGAGTCGGGTCTCGACGCGCGCGGCGCAGGAGCGCCGCGCGACATCTCCGCGACTCAGAGCGACGGTACGTCGCTCGAATTCACCCCGCGGGCCAGCTTGGAGTGCTTCCTGCCGTAGAAGAAGTAGACCAGCATCCCGGCCGCCATCCAGATGATGAGCCGCAGCCACGTATCGACCGGGAGCGAGTACATCAGGAGACCGCACGTGATGATTCCGAGTATCGGAACCAGAGGCACGAGCGGAGTGCGGAAGGGACGCGGCAGATCGGGGCGCGTTCTGCGCAGCACGAGGACGCCCGCACACACGATCACGAACGCCAGCAGCGTGCCGATGCTCACCAGTTCGCCGAGCAGCGCGATCGGGAAGAGCGCGGCCACCACCGCGGCCACGAGCCCCGTGGCGATCGTGGTGATGTACGGCGTGCGGAACTTCGGATGCACCTTCGCGAACACCGGCGGCAGGAGGCCGTCGCGCGACATGGAGTAGAAGATTCGCGGCTGCGCCATGAGCATCACCAGCACCACCGACGCGAGACCGGCGATGGCGCCGATGTTCACGATCGGGCCGAGCCAAGCGAGCCCCGGACCGCCGGCGGCCACCGCCACGAACACCGGGTGCGGTACGTTGAGCGTGGTGTAGTGCGCGAGCCCCGTCATCACCAGCGACATCAGGATGTAGAGGATCGTGCAGACCACGAGCGATCCCAGAATCCCGATAGGCATGTCCCGCTGCGGATTCTTCGCCTCCTGCGCAGTGGTGGACACCGCGTCGAAGCCGATGTAGGCGAAGAAGATCACGCCCGCCGCGCGGAAGATGCCGCTGATTCCGAACGCGCCCGTAGTTCCCTCGTTCGGCGGAATGAACGGGTGCCAGTTCTCGGGCTTCACGAACATGAATCCGAAGCCGATCACCAGGAACACGATCGCGAGCTTCACGAACACGATGATGTTGTTGAAGCGCGCCGATTCCTTGATGCCGATCACGAGCAGCACCGTCATGAAGAGAACCAGGAACGCCGCCGGCAGATTGACCAGCGCGCCGGTGCGCACCAGATGGTGCGTGCCCTCCACATCGAACGGCGCGTTCGCCAGCGCGTCCGGAATGTGGATCCCTATCTCGTGCATGAACTCGGAAAAATATCCCGACCAGCCCACCGCCACCGTGGCCGCCCCGAAGAGATACTCGAGGATGAGGTCCCACCCGATGATCCACGCGATGAACTCACCGAGCGTCGCGTAACCGTAGGTGTACGCGCTCCCGGCAATCGGGATCATCGACGCGAACTCCGCGTAGCAGAGCCCCGCGAAAAGACAGCCGACTCCGGCCACGACGAAGGAAACCGCGATCGCCGGACCGGCGTACTGCGCCGCGGCGGTACCGGTGAGAACGAAGATGCCCGCTCCGATGATGGCACCGATTCCCAGCGTGACGAGATTCACGGCGCCGAGCGTTCGGCGCAGCGTGTTCTCTTCGCCCGCCTCCGCCTGGAGTACGGCCATGCTCTTGGTCGCGAACAGACTCATGCGATTCTCCGAATTAGATACGGATGTGGTGGGGGATTCCGGCTCGGGTGCAGGGTACCGCGGAGGTGCAAGGAAGGGCGTGCTTTGCGTGCCCCGGAGCCCGCTTACGTTCTTAGCCGGACGCCTCTTTGTCAAGGGACGCGAGAGCCGCAGTACGTAGCGCGCTCACGAATCCCGCTATGTGATCCGGCGCCGGTGGCGACGCCACGAGAAACGGATCCATCACGGTCGAGCGCAGGACCACGAGACCGTCCGCGCCGCTCGCTTCCCACTCCGCCACGCCGCACACGCCCACCCGCTCGAGCAACGGCTCCACCGCGCCACTGTACATGGGCGCCTGCAGCCGCGTGCGCGTGATGATGTAGGGCGGCGCCGCTCCCGGCTCGCCAAGGCTCATCCGTGCATAAATACCCTCATTGAACGCATTCACCGCCGCGAGCGTTGAGAGCGACGGGTGATGCATCACGTAACACACGATGTTGATGTCGGGCTCCGGCAGGAGGACTATCCGCATCTCCCCGAAGTCCGCCTCCGCGAGCGCGGCGTGCATCCGCCGCGCGCCCACCATCGTTCGCTCTATCAGGTAGCCGTAGCCGCGCTCGTCCAGCGGGAGCACCTTGTGGCTCAGCCACACTGCCGCCGCTGCCGCACCCGGCTTCGACCCCTCGAAGATGAAGCGCCCCAGGAACAGATCTTCCGCGGAGTCGAGCCCCTGCGTCGGCAGCAGATACGGCGGGTCCACCGCTACCAGCTCGCGCGCGCGCCTGTCGCGCAGGAGCAGCGCCCCCGCCGGATACGGCACGTAGCCCAGCTTGTGCGGATCTATCGTCACCGAGTCGGCGCGCTCCAGCGCCGAGATGCCGCGCACCCACTCGTCGTCCGGCCACGCTCCGCTCATCCCCATCGACTCGCGGATCTCCGCCGCGGTGCGCCTCGATCCATCGGCGCGCCGGCTCACCGACGCCGCATAGCCGCCATAGCATGCGTCCGAGTGTACGTGGAAGGTGACGCCGAGCTCTCGCTCCGCTCGCTCGCGTACCTCGAGCACCTCATCGAGCCGGTCGATCGCGCTCTCTTCGGTGGATCCGCACACGCTCACGCACGCCATGATCGGCGTGCGGCTCGCCGTGAGCTCGCGCACCGTGCGCCAGAGCGCGTCGGGGTTCATCCTGTAGCGATCGTCCACCGGGATGAACACCAACTGGTTCGAGCCGATGCCGAGCGCGCGGACGATCTTCTCCCACGAGTAGTGCGCCGTCGCCGCCACGAGTACGACGCTCGCCGGAAGCGTATCGCCGTATGCGCTGGCGAGCCGCCTCGCGTAGTCCTGGTATCCCACGGTCGAGAGCGAATGCGCGCTCAGCGCGCGCTGCACATCGGCACGCGGTGCGACGCTCCAGAGCCGGCCCCAGAGGTCGAGTACCGCGGGATCGCGAACGTTCACCAGCTCCCAGATCGAGAGCTCCGAGAGCGGCGCGCGTGTACCATCGAGCCGCTCGACGTCGATGCTCACCCCCAACTGGTCGGCCGCGCCGGCCGCCGCGAGCGGCAGGTAGATCACGTTTCGCGCAATCCATAACGCCTCGAAGTTCGCGACCGTGCCGCCCGATGTCAGATGCCCCCACGAGTGGGAAGCGTCGTAGCCGATCATGGCCCCGAGCTGCGCCGCGACCTCGAGCTCCAGACGCGTCGTGACCGGCGACGCCTCGATCGAGACGTTGTTCGGGTTGTACAGCATCGCCGCGAAGTAGCCGATCTGAGAAGCGATCGTCTGCTCGAAGCTCATGTGCCCCTTGTAACGCCCGCTGAAGAAGGGCACTCCGCGCTTGAGCTCCGCGAGCAGCCCCATCAACTCCTGCGTGAGCGTCGCGACCGCGTCTTCGTATCCCTCGTTCCGCTTCTCCGTCTCCCGGATGGTGATCCCGTCTTCCGGATGGAAGTTGCGCCGCCAGAAGACGTGATCCCGCAGCGCCTCGGTCACGAGTCGCTCGAGCAGCGCAGCATTCTCGGCCCTGGGCCCGAGAAACCAGGCGGCCAGGGAGGGGGAACGGGGATCGTCGGGCATGGGGGAGGGAAGAGGAGGCAGGAAAAAGGAGACAGGAAACAGGACACGGGAGACAGGAACTGCACACTGGTCATGGTCATGCCCGAGTAAGCGGGCATCCAGGTTACTCCATCAACCATCGATCCCCGCTCGCGCGGGGATGACCATCCGTTGTGTGCAGCTCCTGTTTCCTGTCTCCTGTCTCCTGTTGCCTTCCCCTTCCCTCACCACGAATAATTCGGTGCTTCACGCGTGATGGTCACGTCGTGGGGGTGGGATTCGCGGAGGCCGGCTGAGGATATGCGGACGAACTCGGTGCGGGTGCGGAGGTCGTCGATCGAGCCGCAGCCGACGTAGCCCATGCCGCTGCGGAGGCCGCCCACCATCTGGTAGAGGACGTCGCCCACGGGACCCTTGTACGGGACGCGTCCCTCGATCCCTTCGGGGACGAGTTTGCGCGGAGAGAGCTCGCCTTCCTGGAAGTAGCGGTCGGCGCTTCCGTCCTGCATCGCGGAGAGGCTGCCCATCCCGCGGATCATCTTGAAGCGGCGTCCCTCGAGGAGGAACGACTCGCCGGGACTCTCTTCGGTGCCCGCGAGCATGGAGCCCATCATCACGCTCGAGGCGCCGGCGGCCAGCGCCTTCACGGCGTCGCCCGAGTACTTGATACCGCCGTCGGCGATCACTGGTACGTCGCCGGCGCCCTCGACCGCGTCGAAGATCGCGGTGAGCTGCGGCACGCCCACGCCGGTCACCACGCGCGTCGTACAGATCGAGCCGGGGCCCACACCCACCTTCACCGCGTTCACGCCGCGCTCCACGAGCGCGGCGGCGCCCGCTCGCGTGGCGATGTTGCCGGCTACGAGCTGCACGTCGGGGAAGCGATCGCGCACGCGCGAGGTGGCTTTCAGCACTCCCTCGCTGTGGCCGTGCGCGGTGTCCACCACGATTGCATCGACTCCCGCTGCGACGAGCGCCGCCGCGCGATCGAGGAAGTCGCCGGCGGCGCCGATCGCCGCTGCCACGCGCAGCCGCCCGTGCTCGTCCTTGTTCGCGTCGGGATACTGCCGGCGCTTGTGGATGTCCTTCACCGTGATCAGTCCGCGCAGCTTCCCGGCTTCGTCCACCACGGGGAGCTTCTCGATCCTGTGCTGGCCGAGTATCCGCTCCGCCTCGTCGAGCGTGGTGCCCACGGCCGCCGTCACCAGCCGGTCGCGCGTCATCACCTGCTCGAGCGGCCGGTCCAGATCGCGCTCGAACTGCAGATCGCGGTTGGTGATGATCCCCACCAGCTTCCCTTCCCTGTCCACGATCGGCACGCCCGAGATCTTGAAGCGCATCATGAGCGCGTTCGCCTCTCGAAGCGTCGCGTCCGGCGCGAGCGTGATCGGGTTCAGGATCATCCCGCTCTCCGAGCGCTTCACACGGTCCACCTCCGCCGACTGGCGGTCGATGGACATGTTCTTGTGAATCACGCCGATCCCGCCCGCGCGAGCGAGCGCTATCGCCATCTCCGATTCGGTGACGGTGTCCATCGCCGCCGATACGAACGGCACGTTCAGCGATATCGACGACGTGAATCGCGAACCGATGCGGACGTCCTTCGGATGCGTGGTCGAGTGGCTCGGCGAGAGCAGCACATCGTCGAACGTCAAACCGCTCTCGGCGCGCACTCGTGCTGCACCGTTGCGACCGCTCTCCCGCTCATCGATGCGCGAAGGCCCGCCATCCACTTCAGTGGATACGGCGGGCCGACTGTTGATTCGAGTACTGGTAGCCATGGCGAAAGCTAGAAGCTGCCTGCGACACACGGTAGTGGTGACGTGCCCTGCGAGCCCGGGGCTACCGGCCGACTTTCCCTCTCAGGCGCCGCCTCAGACGTCGCGGAAGAAAGAGCGTCGCCGCCAGCAGCACCGTGCGGAGACGGCCGGGCGTGAGATCCGAGATGTCGCCTGCCCAGTGCGCGCCGAGTACCGGGAGTCCAGCGTTCGATATCAGGCGCGAGAGCGAGAGCACCAGGAGGTACACATCGTCTACCTGACCGAGGAACGGAATGAAATCGGGCATCAGGTCGATCGGCGTGACGATATAGGCGATCGAGCCGAGCACCAGGAGCTTGTCGACGCGCGAGACGCGGCCGTCCGTGAGGAGGCCGCCAAGCAGACGGAGATACGCCGGAAACTGGCGAATCGTACCCATGAGCGTGTTCCGCGCCGATGCGCGCTTCCGCTTCTTCGTCACAGCTCCCTCGGCGCCTCCCTCCGCCGCCGCCCCGTTCGCCGCCACGCGACGCGTGGGAGCGCGCGCCTCGCCTCGCGTTCGCGAC
>JBIQLU010000050.1:22236-23695 GCA_044463985.1 Gemmatimonas aurantiaca
CCCATCGTTTCGGCGATCGTGCTCGCCGAGACGCGCCCCGCACGGAGGCTGTCTTCGACCCCTTCGGTGAAACGCTGGAAGAGGTTCGGCACCTGCGCCGTCTTGTCGGCGTACTTCGACTCCAGAAACTCGGCGTAATCGAGAAGCTGGTAGCCACGCTCATCCGGAAGGGTGTCGAGCCTCCGGAGAATTCGATCGCGCAACGACTCGTTCATCTGCCCCACCTCGCTCGGTCATCTTCAGCCACGCCAGCGCACCCGGCTGCCGCGAACGTCTATGTGGACATAAGGCTGATGATAACGCTTGCTGGTGTATACCCCCACCCCCCCCACCAGCTCCGGGTACTGCGCCTCCACGGAATCGACGGCGTCGGCCACGAGCCGCGCATCGCGCGCGTCGATGCGGCCGTCGCCGTTCGCATCGATCGCGACATCGACGGCGTCGCCGTACTGGTGGCGGCTGTCGCTCGCGGCGAGCGGCACGCGGCGGTTGTGCGCCGGCGTGCGGAAACCGGAGTGCACGTTGACCGCGACATCGACGTTCGCCTTGCGCACTGTGCCGGCGATGCGCGCCATCACGAGCTCGAGCTTGTCCACCAGGCGCGGGTTCACCGCTATGAAGCGCGGCCATCCCTGCTGCCCATCGTGCGTGAGCAGATCGCCGAGGCGCAGGTGCTCGCTCATCGGGAGATCCACGTCGCCTTCCATGACGCGCACGAATCCGAGCGGGAGCGAGTCGTCGGCGTTCCGCTGGCGCTCGCCAAGGTACGTGCCGATCCGGTAGCCGTCGAGCATCGATCCCTTTTTCTGATCGAAGGGCACGAGGACGGCGAGCGTGACGCTCTCGACCACCCGGCTGAGACCATCGCCGATCAGCGCCAGCCGGTAGAGCCCCGGTTCGGTGGGCGTCTCCAGCGAATCGCCCGTGAGCTCGCGGAGCGGCGCGATGGCCACGGTGTCGTCGACGGCTTCCCACGTGTACGCGACTGAGGCGGCCGAACGACCGGCAACGTGGACGTCCACCGGCTGGGCGACGCGCGCGCCGGGAAGGGCGAACTCCATGCGCACCGCGCCGCTAAGGCCGACGGGAAGCGGTTCCACTCTGAGGGCGGGGAGTACATCGCCGAACGCACTGTCAGCCGCGAACGGCGCGTGCTCGAAGCTGCGCGGCGGCTGATACGCCGAGATGAACGCGACAGCCGCGGCCACCGTCAGAGAGGTAAAAGCGCCGCGGGCGAGCCGGCGGCGGAACGGGCGTCGAGCCTGCCCGACCGGGCCGCCGTCCTCCGTGTGATTCACAGACGTCTCCTTATTTTCCAGGACCATCTATGGCGCGCTCATCCACGGAGTGCGCCCGACAGCGGTGCTGCGTATCGCGTGCCGCGCGCGCTCGCGAGAGACCATCACCCGCATGCGCCCGGCAGCGCTGGCCCCGCGTCGGGCCGCGGGAAAAAGCTATA
>JBIQLU010000051.1:0-4067 GCA_044463985.1 Gemmatimonas aurantiaca
CGCTTCAGCGGGCGCGCGCCGTACACGGGATCGAAGCCCTCCTGCGCCAGCACCAGTTTCGCCTCCGGCGTGATCTCGATCGAGAGGTTCCGCTCGGCGAGCAGGCGCTCCATCCGCTGCAACTGGATGTCCACGATCCGTCCGATCTGCTCCATCGCGAGCGGGTTGAAGATGATGATGTCGTCCACGCGGTTGAGGAACTCCGGCTTGAAGTTCTTCCGCAGCGCGTCCATCACGTACTCCTCCGCTTTCGTCCAGTCGGCGGTGCCGTACTCCAGAATGTACTGGCCGCCGATGTTGGACGTCATGATGATGACCGTGTTGCGGAAGTCCACGGTGCGTCCCTGCGAGTCGGTGAGCCGGCCGTCGTCGAGGATCTGCAGGAGGATGTTGAACACATCCGGGTGCGCCTTCTCGATCTCGTCGAAGAGCACCACCGAATACGGGCGCCGCCGAATCGCCTCCGTGAGCTGGCCGCCTTCCTCGAAGCCCACGTAGCCCGGGGGCGCGCCGATGAGGCGCGCCACGGCGTGCTTCTCCATGTACTCCGACATGTCTATCCGCACCATCGCCTGCTCGGAATCGAACAGGAACTCCGCGAGTGCGCGCGCGGTCTCCGTCTTCCCCACGCCCGTGGGACCGAGGAAGATGAACGAGCCGATGGGGCGGTTGGGATCCTGCAGCCCCGCGCGCGAGCGCCGCACGGCGTTCGCCACGGCCGTCACCGCCTGCTCCTGACCGATCACGCGCGTGGCCAGCACGTCCTCGAGACGCGTGAGCCGTTCGCGCTCGCTCTCCAGCATGCGCGACACCGGAATGCCCGTCCAGCGCGCGACTATCTCGGCGATGTCGTCGGCATCCACCTCCTCCTTCAGGAACTGCGAGCCGCTCAACTGCCTGCTGGCCATCTCGGATTCGGCGGCGCGGCGTTCTTCCTCGAGCTTCGGGATGCGCCCGTACGCGATCTCGGCGGCCTTGCCGAGATCGCCCGAGCGCTGCGCCTGGTCCGCCTCGACGCGCGCCTGCTCGATCTTCTGCGTGATGGCCGCCACGCGAGTGAGCGTCTCCTTCTCGAGCTGCCACTGCGCCTTCATCCCCGACGCCTTCTCGCGAAGCTCCGCGAGCTCGCGCTCCACACCCTCGCGCCGCTCGATCGACGCGGGATCTTTCTCCTTCTCGAGAGCGCGGCGCTCGATCTCGAGCTGCGTTATGCGACGCTCGACTTCGTCGATCTCCTGCGGCATCGAGTCGATCTCGATGCGGATCCGGGATGCGGCCTCGTCCACCAGGTCGATCGCCTTGTCGGGGAGGAAGCGGTCGCCGATGTAGCGATTCGACAGCGTGGCGGCGGCCACCACTGCGCCGTCGGTGATGCGCACGCCGTGGTGCGCCTCGTATTTCTCCTTGAGACCGCGAAGGATGGCGATCGTGTCTTCCACCGTGGGCTCGCCGACGTAGACCGGCTGGAAGCGGCGCTCCAGCGCGGCGTCCTTCTCGATGTGCTTGCGATACTCGTCGAGCGTCGTCGCGCCCACCATGCGCAGCTCTCCGCGCGCGAGCATCGGCTTGAGCATGTTGCCGGCATCCATCGCGCCCTCCGCGGCGCCGGCGCCGACGATCGTGTGAAGCTCATCGATGAAGACCACGAAGCGTCCTTCCGCGGAGGTGATCTCCTTCAGGACCGCCTTGAGCCGCTCCTCGAACTCGCCGCGGAACTTGGCTCCCGCGATGAGCGCCCCGAGGTCGAGCGCCACGAGACTCTTGTCCTTCAGGCTCTCGGGGACGTCGCCGTTCACGATGCGCTGCGCCAGCCCCTCCACGATCGCCGTCTTCCCCACCCCCGGCTCGCCGATGAGCACCGGGTTGTTCTTGGTGCGGCGCGAGAGCACCTGCACCACACGGCGGATCTCCTCGTCGCGCCCTATGACAGGATCGAGCTTGCCGGAGCGTGCCGCCTCCGTGAGGTCGCGAGTGAAGCGCTCCAGCGCCTGGTACTGCGTCTCGGGGTTCTGGTCGGTCACACGGTGGGCGCCACGTACCGACCGGAGCGCCTCCGCGAGCGCCTGAGAGCTGGCGCCTACGGAGTCGAGGATCTCTCGCGTCTCGGTACCACGCACCGACGCGAGTCCCAAGAGCATGTGCTCGGTAGAGACGTACTCGTCCTTCAGCTTGCGCGCCTCGCCCTCGGCGGCGTCGAGCACCTGATTCAGCTCACGCGACAGCGACGCCTGCGCGCCGCCGGACTGGCGTGGATAGCGCTCGACCACTCGCTCGACCCGATCCGTGATATCCGCGACGTTCGCCCCCACCTTGTGCAGGAGGGGTATGACGATGCCCTCCTGCTGCCCGAGCAGCGCGAGGAGCAGGTGGCCGTCGTAGACGAGTGGATTCCCATTGCGGCGGGCGATGGAGGAGGCCTCGTTGATCGCCTCGGCGGCTTTGACTGTGAGTTTATCGGGGTTGATCATCGCGTTCCGCGCTTGCTAAAGTTCCTTAGTAGTATCGAGCCAATTCATTGCTATATAGATCTATACGCCATACCTCGCGCAAGTTCGATACCGGCATTTTCTGCCGCGCAGTCAGAGAATCCTGCCGCCGTGACCGGAATCGCGGCTGGCGCGCGCCGAGTGCCTGCCGGCTTGCCAGCGGGCGCATGTGCCGCGGTGCCGGTTGACTGCGCGCGCATTGAGGCCTAGGCTTGCCACCCATGTCCAGGTTCGGGAGTTCGATCATCGCGCTGCTCGTGGTCGGGGCGCTGGCCGGCTGCAGAAGCTCGGCCGAGCCGTCCGCCGGCGAGGATTCTCTCTTCGTGAACACCATGTCGGATCTCCGCAGAATCAGGGCCGATCCGTCGCTCGACAGCGCTGCGCGCGATTCGGCGCGAGCGGCCACCCTCGAGCGGCATGGCGTGAGCGCGGATGAGCTGGAGGCGCTGGCGCGCGAGCTCGCACGCGATCCGGCGCGCGCGCTGGATAACTGGCGTGAGATCGACAGGCTCTCGGTGCAGGACAGCACGCACGGGCCCCGGACGATCCGCAGCAGCGACGAACCGCAATAGAACGAGAAGCGCGGCGCAGCCCCGTGGGGGCGCGCCGCGCTTCTGCGAGTGACGCTGCGAGCCGTCATCGCATGACTATCATCTTCTTGCCAATCGAGCGTCCATCTACCTCGAGAAGGTAGATGTAGACCCCAGATGGCACCTCCTGCGAGGTGTTCATCTGCTTGCCGTCCCAGTACGCGGTGTACGTGCCACAGGACAGAGTGACGTTCACCACGGCCTGGCCCTCTCCTCCCCCGCCTCCGGACTTCAACACCGGTATCGCCACGAGCTGCGCGAGAACATTGTAGACGCGCAGCGTGACCTTGTGCTGGCGGCCGCCATCGGCCGTACAACCTGGCGGATCCCCGATGGTGAACGGGATCGTCGTAGCCTGGTTGGAGGGGTTGGGGTAGTTCTGCCCGAGCTGCACCCCAGGGCTGCGCTCCGCCGACGGCGGAGGGTTTGTCTCGCCCTGCGCCACCGCGACTCTCGGCACGAGCCAGCCCAGGGCAAGCACGGTGCACAGTGCCGCCCAACGGTGCTTCATGTGCCTTCCTCGACAGACGCGAAATGGTGCTAGGTGGACTCCTCTACAAAAATGTATACAAGATGGCCTTCATCGCGAACATACGGCCCGAGCGCGTCTCCTGTCAAGCAATTCGACCCCTTCGCCCGCCCCTTCCCCTGCCCCAACGCGTCCGGACCGTGCCGAGCGCGGCCATCACTGCTTTCTAATACGCCGCAACAGGGCGTTTCCCCTCACTGTGCGATGTACCGGGCGCCGCCTTCGCCCCGCCTCTCCGTGACTCCCGAACGATCCAGGTATTCCAGCAGCGGAATCAGATACTTCCGCGAGAGGCCCAGCGCATCGCGCAACTCCGCTGGTGTATACGCCTTCCCCGGCGCCATCGCTGATCGAAGTCTGCTCGTGAGGGTCTCCAGCGCACGCGCCTCGTAGTAGCGATCCGCCTCTACCTGTACCACTTCGCCGTCGCGCTCGAGCAATCGAAGGATGGCTACCGTCTCC
>JBIQLU010000051.1:4167-23376 GCA_044463985.1 Gemmatimonas aurantiaca
GCCGCCACCGTCTCCTCGGCGAGCGCGCGGAGCGTGCCTTCGGAATGAATGCGTTCACCGACGACTCGCACTCCGCGAGCGGCCGCGAGCATCGTGCTCAATTCGGCTGGGAGCGCGCCGGTGCGCACGGCGAGCCGCGCGAGCTCCACTCCTCGAGTGGAAGATGACGCCACCAGCATGTCGAGCCGCTCGGAGGGCGTCGCGGCCGAGCGCGGCCAGGGACGCGTTCTACGGTGCGGCGGGAGTGGGTCGTTCACCACGCCGCCGCCGATGGTCACCAGCGGCGATGCGCTTCGAAGCACGAAGCGGTCGCCGGCGCGCGCCACCACCGGATCCTCGAGTACGATCCGTGCCTGTCGACGAGTTCCAGGGACGACCGGTCCTCCCGATGCCACGATGCGCGCGTTCGTGCCGAGTGTGCCCAGGTGGAAGCGCACTACGGTTCGCGGCCCGATCGGCGCCGGCGCATCCGCGAGCAGCGCGACTTCGGCCAGCACCGTATGCGATGTGGCCCACGCGCGATCACTGACGATCACCGAACCACGATGGATGTCGCCCACATCCACGCCGGCGAGTGCGATCGCCGTGCGCGTGCCCGGCAGCGCTTCCGCGCGCGCACTGCCGTGCGATTCCAATCCACGCACCCGCGCCGCGAGCTCGCCCGGCAGGATGCGCACCGATGCATCTCTGGCAACGGAACCGCTCCACACGGTTCCCGTCACGACGGTCCCCGTTCCCCGCACCGTGAAGACCCGGTCGATCGGCAGACGAAAGAGATCGTCCGCCGCACGCGCCGGTATCGCCGCGGCGGCCGACTGGATCGCGGCGCGAAGCTCCTCGATTCCGCGGCCATCCACGATCGAGGTGTCGCATATGCGGGAGCCGGCCTCCTCCAGCGGCGTGCCGGCCACGGCCGCTCGTACGTCGTCGCGCACGAGCTCGAGCCACTCCTCGTCGACCAGGTCGCACTTGGTCAGCGCTATGACGCCGCCGCGGACTCCGAGTATGCCGAGTATCGCGAGGTGCTCGCGCGTCTGCGGCATCACTCCTTCATCGGCCGCCACCACCAGCAGTGCGAGATCGATCCCGGTAGCACCCGCCAGCATGTTGCGCACGAACGCTTCGTGGCCGGGCACGTCGACCACGCCCAGCACGCTGCCGTCCGGCATGGGGAGCGACGCGAAGCCGAGGTCGATCGTGATGCCGCGCCGCTTCTCCTCCTCGAGCCGGTCCGTGTCCACGCCGGTGAGCGCGCGCACGAGAGCGGTCTTGCCGTGGTCGACGTGTCCGGCCGTGCCGAGTATCACGTGGCTACCCAGGCGCCCTTCTCCCACGCGTCGAAGGCGCGTAGCGCACGACCGTCGGAAACGTGATGCTGCAGGAATCGGCGAAGCAGCCTCTGATGCGCGCGCGCATCTCGATCGCCGAGCTCGTCGACGCCGGCGCCCGCGCTCCACGCCTCGATGCAAGCGCGCGCCGCCGCGGGGAGCTTCCGTTCGTGAACGTGCGCCGACGCGCACGAGGCGCAGAGAACTCCGCCCGCCGCCAGGCTGAATGGAAGGTCCTCATCGGCTCCGACCTGCAGGTGGCACACGGCGCATGTGTGTACCGATGGCGCAAATCCCAGTTGTGCCACGAGGTGCCACGCGCCAGCCAGCGACGCCTCGGTCGCACGCTCCGGCGCGGCCGCCGCGATCGCATCGAGCGCGGCGACGAGCGCGTCGTACAACGACTCGCCCGATTCGTTTTCGGCGCCGAAACGAAGCACCAGCTCGGCCACCGCAGACGCGCCCGCGAAGCGACCCAGGTCGGTTCCCAGCTCGGTACGTATTCGAACCACGTCGAACGCCGAGAGCGTCTGCAGATCGCGCCCTTCCTTCACGTGAAGCTGCGCGACGCCTTCCGCGAAGAGTCCAAAAGCGCTGCCGAACCGGCTGCGTGCGCGCTTCGCGCCGCGTGCGAGTGCGGACTGCACTCCTGCCTCACGCGTGGCCAGCCGGACTATCCGCGATGTCTCGGAGTAGTCGAAGGCGTGGAGAACGATCGCCGCCGTGGTGACGAGCATCGCCGAAAGATAACCGCGCCGGCGATCACCCCTGCGGCTTCCGCAGAGGAAGGAGAGCTGGCGCTCCCACGGCCGGGTCGCGCGTGATCACCAGCGGCCAATCGTACACGTGCTCCAGCACGGGAGCGCGCATGACTTCGGAAGGCGGCCCCACTGCCGCGACGCGCCCGTGATGCAGCAGCACGAGCCTGTGCGCGAAGCGCGCGACGAGGTTGAGTTGATGGCTCACCAGCAGAACGGCCATCCCCTCGCGTGCCAGGTGCGCGAACAGTTCGAACATTGCCATCTCGTGCCCCACGTCGAGGAACGTCGATGGCTCGTCGAGAACGATCGCGCCGCCGCCCTGCGCGAGTGCGCGCGCGATTCGCACCCGCTGCCACTCGCCACCGGAGAGCTCGTCGGTTCCCCTCGAAGCCATCGCGGTCACGCCCGCGAGTTTCATCGCGCGTTCGATGGCCGCCGCGTCGTCGCTCCCCTCGGCGCTCCACGCACCTTCGTGCGGATAGCGGCCGAGCGCGACGTACTCGCGCACCGGAAGCGCGAAGGCGATCGATTCGCTCTGCGTCACCACCGCGACTCGCCGCGCCAGCTCCCGACGATCGAGTGAAGCGAGTGCGTCGCCGCGAACCGTGATTCGGCCGCCCTCGAGCGGCACGATTCCGAGCAGCGTGCGAACCAGCGTGCTCTTGCCGCTCCCGTTCGGACCGACCACCGCGGTGATCTCGCCGCTCGCTGCCGTCAGCGAAACGCCGTCGAGCGCCGCACGCTCAGAGCGCGGATATCGAGCCACGATGTCGACGAATGAGATCATACGAGTCGGCGGAGCTGCACGAGAAAGAACGGCACGCCTACGAGCGCGGTGACCGCGCCCAGCGGCAGCTCGAGAGGCGGGTGCGCGATACGCGCCGCTATGTCCGCGAGGATCACGAGCGCCGCGCCGGTCACCGCGGAGCCCGCGAGCAGCGCACGATGCCTGCGAATTCCCGCCGCACGAACGATGTGCGGTACCACGAGCCCCACGAAGCCGACGAGCCCCGCCGCCGCGACCGTTGCCGCCGCGAGGAACGATGCGATGAGAAAGACCTGCTGTCCGGAGCGCCGCGCATCCATCCCGAGCCCCGCCGCCTGCTCCTCCCCCAGCGACAGGATGTCGATCTCGCGTGCGCGCCAGATGAGCACTCCCCCCGCCAGCGCGCAATACAGCGCGAGCCAGCGCACCTGGACCCACGACGCGCCGGAGAGCGATCCCATCATCCACCAGAGCGCGCCGCGCACCGTGTTGGGAGGCGCACCCGCGAGGAGTATCATGATCGCGGCATTCGCGAATGCGCCGATGATCACACCCGCCATGAGGAGCACCCGGGGATCCGCGCGGCCGCCTCCGAGTGCGCGTGACACGGCCAGCGCCGTCAGCACCGCTACCGCGGCGCCCGCGAAGGCGAAGAGCGGCAGTGCACCCGTTGCCGTGATTCCGAGCGCCACGGCAATCACGGCGCCCACCGCCGCGCCGCCCGACACGCCCAGGAGATACGGCTCGGCCAGCGGATTCCTCAACGACCCCTGCAGCGCCGCACCGGAGACGCCGAGTGCAGCGCCCACGAGGAGAGCGAGCGCCGCACGCGGCATGCGCAGCGTGCGCACTATCGCGAGCGTCTCCGAATCGCCGCGCCCGAGCAGCGCGGCGCCGACCCGCGACGGGTCGAGCGGAACCGTGCCCAGCAGCACCGCCGCGACCACCAGCAGACAGAGCACAGCGATCGAGACGCCCCAGAATACGGCGCGCTTCAAGGAAGCCCCTCGATCCCCGGATGCAGCAGCTTCGCCAGCGAAACGGCCGCCTCACCGAGCCGCGCTCCAGGCCGGCCGACGAGCATCGTGTCGACGACGATGATGTCGTCCCCGCGAACGGCCGCGACGGTTTGCCAGAGAGCGGAAGCGCGAATCCTGGCAGCACCGATCGGCCCCGCGATTATCTCATCAGGATTCCTGCGTATCACATCTTCCAGCGACACGGTGGGCGACGACGACGCGACGTCGCCGTACACGTTCTGCGCGCCGGCGATCTCCACGAGATCGTTCATGTAACTGCCCTTCCCGATCGTGATGATCGGCGAATCCCAGATGTGCCAGAACACCTTCGGCCGTCGAAGGCCATCGGTCGCCGCGCGCACGCGCTCGAGAGTGGCTGTGACGCTGTCCACGACCGCGCTCGCCCTCGCGCTCTCTCCAGTGGCGTCGCCAAGGAGGAAAGCCGCGCGTCTGAAGTCGGCAAGCCGGTCCACCTTGAGGGCGATCACACGAACCCCGGCAGAGCGAAGCTGGCGCGCGGCGTCGGCGTTGTCGGCGCTGGCGTAGAGAACGACGAGGTCGGCGCGTGACGCCAGCACGGCCTCGACGTTGGGGCCGAGCCCGGGACCCAGATTCGGAATCGCACGCACCGAGTCGGACCAGGCGTCCCACTCCGTGCGCCCAACGATCCTGGGACCCGCTCCCATGGCGAAGAGGAGGTCGGTGGTGGTCGGGTTCAGCGATACGATGCGCGCCGGATCGCTCGGCGTCCCGACGTGCACGGGATTACCGAAGTCGTCGATGTCGGATGCGGGGGCGCGCGCCGTGGCGTCGTGTCCGCCACCCGCACACGCGAACAGCACCAGGCAGCAGAGCACGAACGGTGCACGCATGCCGTCACTCGTCCGCTGCGCGTTCGCGCGGCCCCGCGAGTTCCGCGGCGAGCGCGCGCTTGAGTTCCTCGCGGCGCGTACGATACGCGTCGTCCGCCGCCGCGCCACCGGCGCCATCACGTTCGTGCGCCTCATCCAGCGCGGCAATGTCGCGCGCGATCCGGGCTGCCTCCGCACTCTCGGACGTGGGTGACGGAGACCAGGCGACTGCACGAGCCGCAACGGGCGCACGCCTGCGTCGGTAATAGAGAGCGAAAGCGACGGACATCACGAAGATGATGACAGCCACGAGCACGACCAGGAAGCGTTCGGCGAGCGGAGGTGTGCCGGGCGGCGGAGCGACTATCGTGATGACGGCGTTTTTCGGCGCGCTCTGCGCGAGGAACCGGTTGAAGGTGCGCCCCTCGATCGTCGCCGCAGCCACCTGCGCCAGTCGCGCGCCGCTCACTTTCGCCGCCGGCTCCTCGAGCAGCACCTCCAGAACCGGAACGCTGTCGGTGAGCGGGACCTCGAGCGGGAACGCCGACTCCGGAAGCTCGTACGAGAAGGAGATCTGTTTCAGCCCCGGCGCGAAAGGCGCGACCGTCGTGACGAGGCCCGAGTCGGATCTGATCGAACTGGGAGAGATGTCTGCCTGAGCGACCTGAAAGCCCTCGGCGGCCGGGGGGAGAATCGCGCGCCAGGTGGGATGCGCATCGTCGGGCGAGATGCGCGTGACTGTGGTGTCGTTGGAGACCTCGTAGACTTCCACGATCTCGCGCAGGCCGGCGCTGTTGGGACTCGATACCACTATGTGACGTCCCTGCAGGTGCAGTGGTATCGGCGCGGACGTCGTGTCGAAAACCGTGATCTCGGCGTCGTCGCCGGTCACTCTCTCATCGCGCAGCGGCGCGGAGAAATACGCGACCCCGCCGTACGAGACTGACAGGAAGTAGATCGCCTGCGCATTGCCGCTCGAGCGATAGCGAAAGGAATAGCCGCCATCGCGCAGCGTGCGCGCGGAGTCGAGCGGACCGGAACTGTCGGGTCCGACGCGGTGGAGCGTGACCCACACTCCCGCGACCGGTCGCATCTCCTTCGCACCTGGACGCAGCACTTTGCCGCTCACGAAGCGCGCGACCGAGTCCGCCGCTCCCTGCCCGACCGCCCTGGCGGGAGCGGCGAACATCGAGCAGAGCATCAAGGCCGAGAGCAGGGCAAGTGAAAGGCGGCCACGCGAGGCGACCGCCGATGCGCCGTTCATCCCTGCAACCGGGCCGATCGATCGTATCACAGATTGAACTTGCCGAAGTCCTCGGGCCGCATCTTCTCGAGATACGCCTTCAACTGCTCGGCCTTGAGATCGCGCTGCTCGAACGTACCGCCCGGAGTGGCGCCGGGCTCTTCCTCGGTGGAGAAATCGAGCTCCTCGGCCTCGTCCCCCTCCTCCACCTGGAGAGTGGTGAGCAGCGACTCGGGCGCGTAGATGGGTGCCGCGAGACGGAGCGCGAGCGCGATGCTGTCGGAAGGGCGAGCATCGACGTGCAGCACCTCGTCGCCCCGATGAATGTGCAGCTCGGCGAAGTAGGTGTTGTCCTGCACCCTGGTGATGTTCACACGCCGAAGCGAGCCGCCGAGTCCGGTTATCAGACGCTTGCAGAGATCGTGAGTGAGTGGGCGCGGGGGGTGTATGTCGTTCATCTCCATCACTATCGATTCAGCTTCGGGCTGCCCGATCCATATCGGCAGGAGGCGTTCTCCCCCCTTCTCCTGCAGGATCACCACATAGGTATTCGACGCGCTGTCGAGGCCGAGTCGTGCGACCGTTACTTCCACCATTTTCAGCTCCCTTCCGGACGCGAGCGATGCCGCTCACGAATAATACGCTGTGTCGCTGGCCTCTCGAGGCACCGGAAGGACCCGCATGCACGGCACCCGACAGGACGCGACGCTTCCGGCATCATACGGGAGCGCTAGCGCGGCGGCAACCCGTCGTAGGGAAAGGGGTCCGCGCCGCAACTGCTGCGCAGCGCGCGCTCGAGCACGATCGCAATTTCCTCGGCCGTCCGGAGGCGGAGCGCCTCCTCCATCGCGGCGGCCGCGTCCGCGGTGGAAACTCCACGCACCAGCCGCTTCACCAGCGGAACCGCGCGAGGCGCTACGCTCAGATTCCGCACTCCAAGTCCTATCAGCGCGAACGCCATGAGCGGTTCCGATGCCATCTCGCCGCACACCGTGACCCCCGTGCCACTCTCGCTCCCCACTTCCACCGTGCGCGCGATCAGCCGGAGCACGCCGGGGTGGAGCGGAGTGAAACGGTCGGCGATGTTGGCGTTGCCGCGGTCCACGGCGAGGGAGTATTGCGTGAGGTCGTTCGTCCCGATGCTGAAGAACGCCGCATCGCCGACGAAAGTATTCGCAGCCACCGCGGCCGCGGGCGTCTCGATCATCACGCCGACCGGGATGTCGGCACGATGCGCGACACCGCGTGCCGCGAGATCGCTCGCCTCGCTCCGCATCATCTCGCGCGTGAGCCGCACCTCGTCCACCGTGACGACGAGCGGCAGCATGATCCGCAGGTCGCCGTGGACCGCGGCACGCATGAGCGCTCTGAGCTGAGGGCGGAACACCGCGGGCTCGTCGAGGCACATGCGGATCGCCCGCCATCCCAGGAAGGGATTCGCCTCCGCCGGGTACCCGCCTACGGGAAGTTTGTCGCCGCCGATGTCGAAGGTCCGGATCACCACCGGCCTGTCGCCGAACGACTCCAGCACCTTGCGATATGCGCGGTACTGTTCCTCTTCGTCGGGCATCGTGGTGCGACCCACCACGAGGAACTCCGTGCGCATGAGCCCCACGCCGTCGGCGCCGCTGTTCGCGGCAGCCGCAGCATCCTCGGGGATGTCGACGTTTGCGTAGAGCGTGATGCGTGTGCCGTCGGTGGTCACCGATTCCGCGCCGGCCTCCCGCGCGAGCTCCTCGCCCACCGCGGCTTCCCGCCGCGAACGCTCGCGGAAATCCTCGATCTCCGCTTCCGTGGGATTGATCCAGAGCATCCCCGTGGTGCCATCGAGGATCGCCATCTCGCCGCCGCGGAGCCGCTCGCTCGCAGTGCGAAGCCCGACGACCGCCGGCAGCCCGAGCGACCGCGCGAGGATCGCGACGTGCGATACGCGCGTACCCGCGTCGGTGGCGATCGCGGCGACCGCCTCACGGTCGATCTGGACGGTGAGGCTCGGCGTGAGATCGTGCGTCACGAGAATCACGCCCGCGCCTTTCGGAAGCTCGAGCGGATCGCGGTCGGGGAGACCCAGGAGCAGCGAGAGTACCCGGATCTGCACGTCGGCGATGTCGCCGACGCGCTCACGCATCATCGGCGACGCATGCCGCGCGAAGTGGTGCCGCCACTCGAGCATCGTGATCTCGAAGGCGGATTCGGCGGCCAGGTTCTGGCGGACGAGCCCTTCGACTCTGCCTATGAGCTCCACGTCCTCGAGGATGAAGAGCTGTGCGTCGAAGATGCGCGCTTCCTCCTCGCCGGCGGTGCGCGCGGCACGCGCACGCACCGTGCGGAGTCGCGCACGTGCCTGCTCGAGAGCGGCGTGGAAGCGCGCGATCTCCGCCGGGATCACATCGTCGTCGATGATTCGCTGCGGGACTTCGGGCACTTCCCAGTTCAGGACGTGCACCGGTCCCACGACGATCCCGGGCGACGCGGGAATCCCCGCCAGGCGTCGATCCATCACGCCTCTCCGAACCTCGCTGCCACCAGGTCGGCCAGTGCGCTCACGGCCTGATCGGCATCGGGGCCGGAGGCCCGGATGAGCAGCTCCGCACCGAATTCCGCGGCGAGCATCATGACGCCCATGATGCTCTTGCCGTTCACCTCCAGGTCGTCGCGGACCATGGTGATGTCGCTTTGAAATTTCGAGGCGACCTTCACCAGCTCGGCCGCGGGCCTGGCATGGAGGCCGTTCCTGTTAACAATGCGCACGGATTTTTCCGTCATCATCGAGCGACCGAGTAAATGATTAGCACTGCCAGCACTGCGAGCGCCACGCGCCATCCTTCTACGCGCGAATGCAGGCGCACGAGTACCACTCCCACCACGGCGGCCAGCAGAATCGACGATGCGATAGCGACGCCGCCAACCGCCCGCACCACTTCACTCTCCGGGACCGGTGGCACCGGCAGCCCCTGAAGGATTCGCCAGATCGACAGTGGCAGCGCCACACCGGCCAGCGCCATTATCCCTCGCGACAGAAGAGCCGGGCCTCGCCTGAGCAGCGGCCCGCCGAGCGAAGTCGCCACGCGCAGGCCGCCGCGCCACCCCGCCATCAGCGCCCACACTCGCACCCCGAGATGACCCGCGTTGTAGAACAGGAGGAACACCAGGACCACTAACGGTGCGTCCGCCCGCAGCCCGAACGCCAGTAGCGCGAGGAGCGCGCTGAACGGGAGCCATCCCGCCCACACCAGCCGGTCTCCGAGACTCCCCAGCGGTCCGCACATCGCGGTGCGGAAGCGCTCGATCTGCTCGGGCGGGTAGCCATCCAGCTCGGCGCGCGCGAGCGCACCCACGGCCACGGCGGCGAAGTACGGCTGTGCGTTGAAGTACCGGGTCTGCCGCGCCATCGCCTCGCGATACGCCTCGCCACCCCGCCCGCCCGGGAGCAGTCGCAGCGCGGGCTCGATGCAGAAACCCAGTCCGGGCCCCAGCATCAACTCGTAGTTCCACGACGCCTGGATGGCGAGGAGGCGCGTGAACATCGCCACGCGTACGCGCCACGGCAGGAACGGCGCGACACCGTTTCGAGGTGCGGCCGCGTTCATCGCAGCATGAGCGTCGCGAATCCGATCGCGAGCCCTCCGACGAAGCACCAGCGCGCCCACTTCACGCCCTGTGACACGCGCCACGCCGCGCTCCCCGCCACGGCGGCGGCCATCGCCGCCAGCGCCACGTGCGACAGAGTACGATCGAGCGACCAGCGTTGCAGCACCCAGCTCGTGATCGGCGTCCATATCAGAAGCGCGATCGCGGTGAGAACGAAGCCGCGCAGCAGATCGGCGCTCAGACCGCGAAGCTGCAGACTCGCGGCGGCCCCGGGCGCGCCGGCCTCGAGCTGGCCACGATCGCGCCGCGCCCAGATTCCGTTCAGCCGCCGAAGTCCGTACATGCTCCATCCGCCGGCCCATGCCGTGGCGATCGACGCGAAGATGGCAACCACCGCCGCACCCGGGAGCGTGTAGAACCCGGCCGCCAATGCGCCTCCCACCACGGATGCGGTGCCCCACTCGGGATAGCGGGATGCGCCAACCGGGAGCATTTCCAGAGCGATCATCTCGAGAACCGCACCGGCGATCAGCCCCGACGTGATGTCGCCCGCCAACGCGCCGCCGAGCGTGGCCGCCAC
This sequence comes from Gemmatimonas aurantiaca, assembly GCA_044463985.1. Taxonomy (GTDB): domain Bacteria; phylum Gemmatimonadota; class Gemmatimonadetes; order Gemmatimonadales; family Gemmatimonadaceae; genus JADGGM01. The sequence goes on from JBIQLU010000051.1 coordinate 14,307, forward strand.
GATCGGACGCGAGATCATCGCCTGCGGGAAGCTCACGACATCGAGTCCGAGCAGCGCACCCACGATCGCTACCGGGAGGAGCGCGAGGAGATCCGCGCCGGTCACTTGCGCGTTCCCCCGTCGAGCAGTTCGCCCAGTGGCATCGGCCGCGCAGACGGTACGTCCTGCGCGGTGACGACGACGCCTCCGTCCTGCAATGCTCGCAGCTCACGCTCTTCCTCCGGGGTGAGAAAGACGTAGCGAAGCCTCTCGGTGCGGCCGGAGCGGTGGTGTATCCCGCCGACGTTCACTGCACTGATTCCCGGCACGAGCGCCGCGAGTCGCCTCATCGTCTCCACGTCGGCGGTGAGAAGAATTCCCGGCCGCTGATCGCTGCGCCACCGCTCGATGTCGCCCGCCGCCCCCTCCACCGATGCGAAGTAGAGCTCCATCCCTGGCGGCACTCCCATCCGATAGAGCTCCTGCTCCCAGTCGCTCGCGGCGACGAGATCATCCACCAGCACTATGAAGCCGATGTTCATCGGCTGTCCCCATCCCACCACGACCTGCCCGTGCACGAGTCGATCGTCGATCCGGTACAGTTCGATCGTCACGCAGGCTTGCCTCGCAGCACGCGCATCGCCGCCGCTCCGCGTCGCGCGGCCTCCTCGGCTGCGGCGACCTCCGTGTCTTCCGAACCTTCAGTATCCGGAACGACACCCGACGTAGCGAAGTGCAGCAGTGCCGGAAGATTCGCTCCCGTGACCACGATGATGTCCGGACGAACGCGCAGAAGTCTGCACGCGGCGAAGTTGCAGCTTCCCGCGGGAAGGTCGGTGAAGACCACGCGCGCACCCGTCGCCTCCATCCGCTCGCGCAGCATCTGCTCGATCTCGTTCGTGCCGAGACCGTCGTTCGAGAGAGCGATGAAGCGATCGGTGATCCCGGTGATGCGCTCCACCGCCGAGACCAGTCCGGCAGCCACCGAGGCATGGCCGAGCACTATCGCGGGAGTCGTATCACTCATCGTCTTCAGCCAGGTACTGGCGCACGTCGGCCGCGGCACGCATGCGTCCTATGAGACGCTGGTTGAACGCTTCCGCGGGGTCTATCCCCGTGAAACGGAGCAGGTGGTTCATCGCGATGACTTCCGCCACTACCGTGATGTTCTTGCCGGGGTTGAGTGGGATCATGACGCGCGGAATCTCCACGTCCAGGATTCGCGTCGTGTTGCCATCGAGTCCGGTGCGGTCGGCCGCGTCGGCGTGCTCCCAGTGCTCGAGCTGCACCACGACCTCGATTCGCTTCTGCTGGCGCACGGAGCGCACGCCGAATATCGATGGGATGTCGATGAGCCCCACACCGCGTATTTCCATGTGGTGGCGCTGCAGCTCGTGTCCGCGCCCTATGATGACGTCGTTGCCACGACGGGTGGCGATAACGAGATCATCGGCGACGAGGCGATGCCCGCGCTCCACGAGATCGAGCACGCACTCCGACTTGCCGATGCCGCTCTTCCCCACGAACAGGAGCCCTACCCCGTACACATCCGCGAGCGAGCCGTGCAGCGTAGTGTTGGGCGCGAACTCCTGGTCGAGCGCGGGCTTCACGCGCCGGTAGAACTCCGTCGTCTTGAGCGGGGAGCCGAGCACGCAGATGCCGTGGCGATCCGCGATCTCGATCATCTCCACCGGGATTCGAATCCCCTTCGTCACCACCGCGCACGGAACGTCGAACGAGAAGAACAGTTCCAGTACGTGGCTGCGCTGTTCCTCCGCGAGCGATGCGAGGTAGGTCATCTCGGTCTCGCCGAAGACCTGCATCCGCTTCGCCGCGAAGCGCTCCACGAAACCGGCGAGCACGAGCCCGGGGCTCGAGACCTCGTTCGTGGTGATCTCGCGCTCGAGCCCTGCCTCGCCGCTGGTGGCCACGTCGAGCTGCAGCGTGTCACGCAGGATTTCCAGCATCCTGGAGACGGTGAAGAGCGACTTCATGGCCGGCACTCCCGCGCTCTGCTCATGAGCTGCGTCCTCCGCCCGATGCGACGATCGACGCCAGATGCGCCTCCGTCTGCTCGGCAGCCGACTCCCAGGAGAAGCCCTCGGCGAAGCGGCGCGCTCTGGAGCCCAGTTCGCTCACCAGCGAGCGATCGTCGGCGATCCGCGCGAGAGCGCGCGCCAGCGCCGGTACGTCGCCGTGCGGAACCAGAAAACCGGTCTCGCCGTCGCGTACGGATTCACGGAGTCCCGGCGAATCGGATGCGATCACCGGAGTTGCACACGCTGCCGCCTCGAAGTTCGTGATTCCCCACCCCTCCTTGGGCGACGTGAATGCGAGTGCCCAGGCCTCCCGGAGCAGCGCGCGCTTCGCGTCGTCGTCTATGAAGCCAAGAAACCGCACCCGGTCGCCGAGGTCAAGCGAGGCCGCCAGTCGCTCGAGATCCGGACGGTAGTCGCCCGTCCCGGCGATCGCGAGGCGAGCCGTAGGGTGGCCCATGAGCGCGAACGCGCGCACGATGAGGTCGACCCGCTTGTAGCGCTTGAGCCTCCCCAGATACGCGAAGAGAGGCTCCTCGCTCCGCACCGCCGGCTCGGGAGTATACCAGCCGAAATCTATACCCGGATAGATGACCCGGATGCTCTCGCGTGGAATGCCGCGCCGCGCCAGGTCGTCGGCCGTGCTCTCGCTGATGGCCTCGAAGGGCACGCCGCGGTAGCCGCGGACGAGCGGGCGCTCCAGCGCCCACACGGCCATCGCCATGGGCGCCGCCACTTCCTGGAAGACGGTCGTTCCGAACAGATGCGGCACCAGCGCCATCACGCGACGCGCGCCCCAGCGCGGCGTGTAGAGCGGAACCTTGTTGATGTCCTCGACGAGCACATCGTGACCCTGAGGCGCGAGCTCGGCGCGGTAGTAGCGCCTCGCGAGAAACGGGAAGGTGTAGCGCGTGCCCACCCGGTGTACCGCAATCCCGTCGAGGGAGGCGCGCGGATCGCACCCCGGCCAGCCGCCGCAGAGCAGCGTGACCTCGTGACCACCCTTGGCTATCCGGCCGAAGATCTCGTGCAGGTGTATCTCCGCCCCGCCGGCCTGGGGATTCTCGCGGTCCTGCCAGTTCACCAACAGGATGCGCACTAGAGTCTGCCCATCCTCCGGGCAAGGGCGTCGAGCACGCCGTTCACGAAGCGACCGCTCTGCGCGCTGCCATAGAGATCCGCCAGTCGCACGCTCTCCTGGATGGCGACCTTCGGTGGTGTCTCGCCGCGGCGCAGTTCCGCCGCGCCCAGTCTCAGCACGGATCGCTCGATGGAACCCAGCCGCTCCAGGCGCCAGTTGGTGGTGACGTCCGCCAGCGCCGCGTCGATCTCCGTGCACTCGCGCTCGACGGTGCCCACCAGCGCGTCGGCGAGTCGCCGCTGCTCCATGGTGACCTGCATGTCGTCCCACACCTGTTCGGCCACGCGCCTCAGCTCGCGCGGGTCCGCGCCCACGCCGAGCGCCGTACGGCGGCCTCCGTTGCGCCCGGCTTCCGCAGCGGCAGGGTCGCTCCGCCCGGCGCTGCGCATCTCCCAGGCGTACAGCGCCTGCAGCGCACGCGCGCGCGCACGGGTCTCAATCCTCATCCGACACACCCAGCCGATCGAAGAGGTCGGCCATCTCCAGCGCGGCGAGAGCTGCGTCCCAACCCTTGTTCCCGTGCTCGCCGCCCGAGCGGGCCTCGGCCTGCGCCATGTCGTCGCACGTGAGAAGCCCGAATCCGACGGGCGTCTCGAACTCCGCGCTCGCCTGCGCCAGGCCGCGCGAGGCCTCGCCGGCCACGTAGTCGAAGTGCGGAGTCTCTCCGCGGATCACGGCGCCGAGCGCCACTATCGCGTGATACCGCTCGGAAGCGAGAAGGAGGCGCGCCGCGGCCGGAAGCTCCCACGCGCCGGGGACCCATACCACATCGATGTCGTCGAAGGGCGTGCCGTGCCGCGTGAGCGCATCCATGGCACCGTCGACGAGCTTCTGGGTGATCGATTCGTTGAAGCGGCTCGCCACTACGGCGACCCGGCGCGACGCGCCGGAAGGCATACCCGAAAATTCGGCCATCAGTGTGCGAGAAGGTGTCCGAGCTTGGTGTGCTTCGTCTCGAGATAGCCGCGGTTCTCGTTCGTCTCGGGCGCCTGGATCGGCACTCGCTCCGCGACGCGGAGACCGTACCCCTCGAGGCCCACGAGCTTCCGGGGATTGTTGGTCATCGGCCGGATGGAGCGAAGCCCGAGGTCGAGGAGAATCTGCGCGCCGATCCCGTAGTTGCGGAGGTCGGGCTTGAAGCCGAGTCGCTCGTTGGCCTCGACGGTATCCGCACCGGCATCCTGCAGCTCGTACGCCTTGAGCTTGTTCAGGAGACCTATTCCCCGCCCCTCCTGATCGAGATACACGACGACGCCGCGCCCCTCATCCGCGATCATCTTCATCGCGGCGTGCAACTGCCAGCCGCAGTCGCAGCGCAGCGAGCCGAAGACATCACCCGTGAGGCACTTCGAGTGCATGCGCACCAGCACGTCCTCGCCATCGTGCACATCGCCCAGCACCAGCGCGACGTGCTCGTGCGCATCGACGTCGTTGCGATAGCCGATGACGCGCCACTCGCCCCATTCGCTCGGCAGCCTCGCCTCGGCCACCCTGTGCACGAGCCGCTCGTTCTGGAGGCGGTGCGCCACGAGCTGCGCCACCGTGATGAACGTGAGTCCGTGTTCGCTGGCGAACGTCTCGAGCTCCGGCCGCCGGGCGGGCTGGCCGTCCGAATCGCGCAGGATCTCGCAGATCACGCCCGCCGGGTAGAGACCGGCCAGGCGAGCCACGTCGATCGCCGCTTCCGTGTGTCCCACACGCTGCAGAACACCGCCCGCTCTGGCGCGGAGCGGCTGCACGTGTCCTCCGTGCCGCAGGTCGGAGGGGACCGTCGTGGGATCCACCGCGACGTGGATGGTTCTGGCGCGATCCTGCGCGCTGATGCCGGTCGTGATCCCGAAGCGGGGCGTCGCATCGATGCTCGGCGTGTACGCCGTGCGATACGCGTCGATGTTGTTCTCGGTGAGCTGGACGAGACCGAGCTGGTCACATCGCTCGCTCGTGAGCGCGAGGCAGAGCAGACCGCTGGCGCGCTTCGTCATGAAGTTGACGATGTCGGAAGTCACCAGCGACGCAGCGCAGATCAGATCGCCCTCGTTCTCCCTGTCTTCATCGTCGGCCACGATGATCATGCGGCCGGCGGCTATATCGGCTATCGCCTGTTCTACAGTTCCAAAAGGCATTTCGGTTTCCCTACACCTGAGCCATGTGTGGCGCGACGAGGCGCCGCACGTACTTCCCGATCACGTCCGCTTCGACGTGCACCCGCGTGCCCGGGCGGAGTTCGCCGAGCGTGGTATGCGCGAGCGTGTACTCGATGAGCGAAAGCTGCACGATTCCGGGCGATGGGAGCTCGTTCACCGTGAGGCTCACGCCATCCACCGCGATGGAGCCGTGCGGAACCATGAGCTCCGCAAGCTCGTCGGGTATCCGCACGTTCACGAGGCGTGCGTCGCCCTCGCTCCCGACCCAATCCACCACGCCTACGCCGTCGACGTGTCCCTGCACGATGTGACCTCCGAAGCGCGAATCGGCACGCATCGCGCGCTCGAGGTTGACCCTCGTGCCTTCGGTCCAGGCAGCGACGTTCGTGCGGCCCAGCGTGGTGCTCACCGCAGCCACGACGAACCAGCCGGCGCCATGCGAGCGAACCGTGAGACAGACGCCGTCGAGAGCGATGCTCTCGCCATCCGAGAGGTCCGTAAAGGAGCAGCGGACTCGCAGCTCGTGGCCAGCCTCCGCGTCGGCTCCATCGGCGTCTTCGCGCGAGTTCCCCGCGCGCACGCTCTCGATGACGCCGATGTCCTCGATCAGGCCGGTAAACATGCCGATCGGATCGCGTATGTGATCATCGTATCGTCACCCAGGGAACGTCGCTCCAGCACGCGATAACGAGGCGCGCGGGCGATCGACTCGGACGGTACGTGGTCGAAGGCGCCGAGCGCGCCGTGGCCAAGAAGCACCGCACCCTGAAAGATAATCAGCCTGTCCACCAACGCGCGTGCCAGGAGGGCGCCCGCGATGCGCGCACCGCCCTCCACCAGGAGCGAACGTACCCCGCGACGCGAGAGTTCCTCCAGCGCGCCCTCCAGCGAGGGCGCGCGAACGAGCTGCGCACCCGAGCGCTCCAGCGCGCGGGCAGCCGCGGTTTCGGGGTCGCGCACCATGATCAGAGTGGGGATCTCCCTCGCGCTCGCGACGAGACGCGAACCGGGCGGCATGCGCGCCTCACGGTCGAACACCACTCGAATGGGCGGAACGCGAGGCGCGGGTGCATCGCGCACAGTGAGCGAGGGGTCGTCGGCCAGCACGGTTCCGACGCCCACCGCGACGGCGTCGCTTCCCGCGCGCAGCTCGTGACCGGCCGCACGCGCCTCCACGCCCGTGATCCACTTCGAGTCGCCCGACGCGTCGGCCACGGCGCCATCGATCGATAGCGCGAGCTTGAGCGCGACCCACGGCCGGCGCCGCTCCGGCGGAGACTCGAAGTGGTGAAAGAACGGCGCGTTCAGTTCGCGCGCTGCCTCCTCCTCGACGCCTTCCACCACCTCGACGCCAGCCGATCGCAGGCGCGCGATGCCGCCGCCCGCTTCTGGATTCGGATCTCTCGCGGCGACCACCACGCGCGCCACTCCCGCAGCGAGGAGTGCGTCGGCGCACGGCGGTGTCTTCCCGGTGTGCGTGCACGGCTCCAGCGACACGTACACGGTCGCGCCGCGCGAGCGCTCACCGGCGGCCAGCAGCGCAGCGGCCTCGGCGTGTGCCTCGCCGTAGCGCGCGTGGTAGCCCTCGGCCACTACTTCGCCATCGCGAACGATCACGGCGCCCACCATCGGATTCGGCGCCGTCTGACCGTGGCCGCGGCGCGCGAGCGCGATGGCGCGTTGCATGAACTCAGCGTCCGTGATTCCCACCGCCACTCCCTCGAAAGAGCCGAGCGATCTCTCCAGCCTGCGGGCGCGAGCTAGCGCAGTATCACTTCCCCGTGCCCGGTGCGCACCTCGCCGAGGAGCCAGGCCGGCACGTCGGACGCACTGGCGCTCTCGATGATGCCCGACACATCGTCGGGCGCGCAGATCACCACCATCCCCACGCCCATGTTGAAGGCGCGGAACATCTCGGCCGAGGGAACTTCGCCCGCGCGCTCCAGCACGCGGAAGAGATTGGGCACTTCCCAGCTCGACAGATCCACCACCGCATCGAGTTCCGGCGTGAGCGCGCGATCGAGATTGCCGGGAAGGCCGCCGCCGGTGATGTGCGCCATCGCATGCACCCTGGAGAGCACCGGCTTCAGCGCGCGAAGGTACGAGCGATGTATCCGGAGCAGCGCATCCGCGACGCTGCCGCCCTCATCCGGGAACGGATCCGCCGGACCGAGGCGGAGCCGCTCGCTCACTATCCGGCGCGCCAGCGAGTAGCCGTTGGTGTGAAGCCCCGAGCTCGCGAGTCCCACGAGCGCGTCACCCGCGCGCACTCGCTCGGAGCCGAGCACCCGATCTTCCTCGACACAGCCGACAATGAAGCCGGCGAGGTCGTAGTCCGGCGGCGTGTACACGCCCGGCATCTCGGCGGTCTCGCCGCCGAGGAGCGCGCATCCGTTCTCCCGGCATCCCGCGGCCACGCCGCGCACCACTGCTTCCACCACTTCGGGTACGAGCTCGCCGAACGCGACGTAGTCGAGGAAGAAGAGCGGCAGAGCGCCCTGCACGAGAATGTCGTTCGTGCAGTGGTTCACGAGGTCGTGTCCCACGGTATCGTTGCGCCCCGACTCGATGGCGACCTTCACCTTCGTTCCGACGCCGTCGGCGCTCGCCACCAGCACCGGGTTCCGCGCGTCGCGAGGCATGCGGAACATTCCGCCGAAGCCGCCGAAGCGGCCGCGGGAACCTTCGGTGAACGTCGATTCCACGAGCGAACGAATCCGCTCGCGCGCGTCGTTGGCCGAGTCGATGTCGACTCCGGAACTGCGATAGTCGAGAGGTCCGCTCAAAGGAGAAGGTCCTCCTCGAAGGTGACGAGCCGATGGAATTCGCTGACGCGTTCCACGATGTCGCGCGAGCCGATCTCCAGAAAGCGCTCGATGGAAAAACGCTCTACCGCGAACGACCCCATCGCCGAGCCGTACACCACCGCGCGCTTCAGATTCGGTTCGCTGAGATCACCGGTGCGCGCGAGGTAGCCGATGAATCCTCCCGCGAAGGAGTCTCCCGCACCGGTCGGATCGAACACCACTTCGAGTGGATATGCCGGCGCGTAGAAGACGCTCGAGCGCGTGAACATGAACGCACCGTGCTCACCCTTCTTGATGATCACGTGCTTCGGCCCGTGCTCCATGATCCAGCGCGCCGCCTTCACGAGGTTCACCTCTTCGGTGAGCTGGCGCGCTTCGGCGTCGTTCAGCGTGAGTATGTCGACGCGCGGAAGGAGCGCGAGGATGTCGCTCCGCCTGCTCTCGATCCAGAAATTCATCGTGTCGCACGCCACCAGCCGCGGCTTCGCCACCTGCTGCAGCACGTCGAGCTGCAGACGCGGATCGATGTTGCCGAGGAACACGAATGGAGCGTTCCGAAATGCCTCGGGAATCTTCGGCCGGAAGTGCGAGAACACGCCGAGGCGCGTTTCGAGTGTCTCCGCGCTGTTGAGATCGTGCCGGTAGCGGCCACGCCAATGGAAGCTCTCCCCCTCCGCTCGCTCGAGCCCCGCGAGATCCACCCCCCGGCCCGCCAGTGCCTCGAGCCGGTCCACGGGATAATCCGATCCGACGATCCCCACGAGCTGTACGGGAGTGAGCAGGCTCGCCGATGCCGAGAAGAACGTCGCCGACCCTCCGAGTACATCCTCGGCCCTGCCGAAGGGAGTCTCAACGGAATCGAGTGCTACCGAGCCTACGACGAGAACGGAGGACATGGGGGAGTGGGGTGGTTAGCGGGGCAGCGGGTGGGGGAAAGACAGACAGCAGAAAGCAGAAAGCAGA